>DASYRX010000064.1:0-11682 GCA_036003845.1 Gemmatimonadaceae bacterium
GCTGCGCGCGAAGGGCGCGAATGTGCAGAGCGAGCCGGTGAGCCATCCCTGGGGCCTGCGCGATTTCGCCGTGCTCGATCTCGAGGGCAACAAGATCACCTTTGGGCAACCTTTCGAATGACGATCGTCGACTGCGGCACGGGTTAAGAAGCAAGAACGTCAAACGGTCGTATGGCGAGGGCGTTAACACGTCAACGTCGCTAAAATAGTTTGACGCCGTTGACGCTTAACGTCCGCGCGTTAGGCACCGTTTGACGTATCTGCTTCTTAACCCATGACGCTTCCGACGCTTTTGGGCTGGGGTGAGTGGCCTATTCGAATGGTTGCCCAAAGGTGATCTTGTTGCCCTCGAGATCGAGCACGGCGAAATCGCGCAGGCCCCAGGGATGGCTCACCGGCTCGCTCTGCACATTCGCGCCCTTCGCGCGCAGCTCCGCGTGCAACGCATCAGCGTCGTCAATGTACACGTAGCACGATCCGATGCCTTTGTGCGCCTCTGATCGAGGAACGATCAAGACAGTGACGTCGTCGCGGAACAGCACACCGAAGTCGTCCCGCGCATAATTGATTTGGAAGCCGAGCACGTCGAGGTAGTGCGCAATGCCGGCCTTCACATTCGAATGCGGGAGCTCCGGCAGCACGTCCTTGAGCATCGGCTCCGGCCGCGCCGCGTCTGGTTGCTGGAACGATTGCGCGAACCAGAGCGTGTGCCCGTCCGGATCGCGGATCTCGAAGAGCTGCATCTTGATCCAGTTGGCTTTCTCCAACTCGCTAGGCTGCCCGCCGCGCGCGCGAACGGCGTCGCGCATGCCGGCGACGTCGTTCGTCTCGAAGAACATGATCGCAGATCCGCGCGGCCGCAGTTCGAGTGCGCTATCGATTGCCTTCTCTTCGGTCGTGAACTGGATCCTGGCCGGACCGGCCACCGCTTCGGCTTGTGCGCTCACGCCGTCGCCATTCGTGATGCGCCTAACGTCAAATCCAAGTATGTCGCGATAGAACGCGATGCTGCGTGCGAGATCGGCGACGCTCAATTGTCGGCTGACGGGCGCCACGATCGCCGGCGTCGTCGAGCTGTGCGTGCTCATTGTTCGGCCCCAGGTGCGGGTGTCGGGGCAGGGGATATCGAAGCATTGAACGGCTCTCCACGCCAGCGCGGCACCTGCTCGAGAAAGGCCTCGTCGCCAATCTCGCGACAAAGGTCAGTGAGCTCGTGGCGGCGCGCGCCGAGCCACTGGAGATCTTCAATTGCCTCGAGGATTGGCACGTCGGTACGAAGCGTGGCCAGGCGGCGGTACAGCATCACCTCATCGCGGTGCTCACGCAGGCTCACACCTAACGCCCCAGCGCCGCGCACTGTCACTTGCCACTGGCGCTCGTCGTTAGGTATCGCGTCGATGTGGCCGTAGCGCGCGAGTAGTGCCGACGCAGACTTGCTCCCCCATCCCGGGATACCGGGATAGCCGTCCGCGCTGTCGCCAACGAGAGCGAGCCAGTCGGGGATCGACGCCGGTGGCACGCCGAACTTCTCAATCACGCCAGCTTCATCGAACAGACGCCTGCGCATGCGATCGAAGCACACGACGCGGGATCCGCGTACGCACTGCGCGAGGTCCTTATCTGTCGCGCAAATGACGACTTGCTCCACGTTAGGATCCGCGTCGCCGCGCGCCGCCATAGCGGCCAGAGCATCGTCCGCCTCGAATTCCACCATTGGCCACACAACCACGCCCAATGCGAACGCCGCTCGCTCGGCGAGCGGGAACTGCGCCCACAACGCCGGATCGATTCCCTCGCTCGTCTTGTAGCCGCCATACATGTCATTGCGGAACGACTCGATCACGTGATCGAAGGCGCAGCCGACGTGCGACACGTCCTCCTGCCGCAAGAGAGAGAGCAGCGTGCGCAGAATACCGCGTGTCGCGCCAACTTCGGCGCCGTTAGGCGCCGTCGCCTTCGGCGCGCCGTAGTAGCAACGGAAAAGCTCGAAAGTCGCGTCGACGAGATGAATCCGCATTGACCTATGATTGCTGCAAACGTTTGATAGCCGTCTTGAGCGACTGCCCCGGGACGTCGCCCCAGAGGTCACCAACAGCCGTTGTACGCGCTGCCATCGTACGCAGCGTGAACGTGCGCGGCGAGACCTGTCCGCTTTCAATCTCATCCCACGTGCACGGAGCCGAAACCGGAGCGCCAGGTCTGGCACGCACAGCGTACGTGGCGGCGAAAGTCGCCGGCGGATGGTTGCGGCCTGTGTCCATGTAGATGCGACCGCCGCGGTCGACCTTGCTGAACTCCTGCGTGAGATTCGCAGGGTCACGCTTCACCATGAGCGTGCCGACGACTTGCGCGAAACGCGCTACCTCCCCGTAGTTCGCCTTGCCGTCGAGCATGATCGCGATGTGAAAACCCTTGGACCCCGACGTCTTCACGACGCTCGTTAGGCCGAGCTCAAGCAGGAAGTCACGAAGCTCGAGCATGATGAAGCGCAAGCGGTCGGGTTCGTCCTCGCCAGGGTCCAGATCGAAAATGCAGATGTCCGGATGCTCCAGGTCCGGTACGCGCGACGTCCACACGTGCGGCGTTACGCAATTCTGGTTAGCCAGCCACAACAGCGAGCGCGTATCGGTCACGAGCGGATGGTGCACAGTACCGCCGTGCTTGGGCACTTCCACGCGCTGGAGCCATTCGGGGAATCCCTTCGTCACCGACTTCTGAAAGAATCCTTTCTCCGTTATCCCGCGATGAAAGCGCTCCATCGTCACTGGGCGGTTGTTGATGTGCGGCAACATCAGTGGCGCGATGGCCTCGTAATAGGCAGCTAGCTCTCCTTTCGTTATTCCATCGTCCGGGAAGAGAACTTTTTCCGGGTGCGAGATCACGACGCTTCTCGCGTGACCACGCGAGCCGGCTTGTGCACGCCTAACAAGCGCGAATGACGCAGCTTGCCGTGCACGGTCCACTCGATGAACGCGACGTGCACGACGATCTTGGGCTTGACCCAGTGCGCGCGCAGGCGCGGCAGACCCTTGGCTTTTGTGAACGCCGGCTGGTCGATCTCGATAGCATCAAGCCGCGCGCGGAGGTCGTTCAGCAGCTTCGTATCGAAGCCAGTGCCGACTTTGCCGGCGAAGACGAAGTCGTCTCCCTCGATATAGCCGACGAGCAAGGCCCCGAGTCCCACTCGTTTCCCCAACGGATCAGTGAATCTGCCTACAACGAAGTCCTGGGAATCTTCGCACTTCATCTTGAGCCAGTGCTTCGAGCGGCGATGCTCGTACGGTGAGCCGAGTCGCTTCGCGATCACGCCTTCCCAGCCCTCGGCGCAGGCGCGCTCCCACGGCTTGCCGTCGTCGAGCGATGACACACGACGCATCGGCGCCTGGAAGGGAAGACTGCCTAACAACGCGCGGCGTTCTTCGAGCGGCAGCTTCGTTACATCCCGCCCGTCGAACCACATGACATCGAAAACGTGATAGGCTCCGCCGCGCCCCCATGTGATCTCGCCATCGAGGATCACGTTTCGAACAGGAAGACTCTTGATCGCGGCGACGATGTCAGGATAATCGTGCGGCAAGCGATTGCGCGAATACAGACGCACGTCCGCGCCGTTCTTGTACGCAATCAACCGGATCCCGTCGTACTTGCGTTCGAAGATCCACTCGGGCCCCGTGAAACGCTCCTGCGTCAGGGTGGCGGACATCGGGACAAGCCAATCCGGAAACGATGTGGCCACGTGGCTCTCAGAAAAACAATTCTTCATGCTTTTCAATTGCGACTGCCTTCCCGACATCACGGCCGCGTGAGCGAGGCGGGCAGTATTCCCTTACGACCGAACTTCTCGCGTACGCGATCGACAGTGCGGGCGACGAGGCGATCACGCTCTGTCTCACCGGCCGGTTCGCTCTTGCTCTTGAACAGGACGGCTTGATCCGCCTTGGGGTCGGGTGTCAACGATGACAAGGCGACGCCTAACAAGCGAGCAGGGACGCGTCGCTTGGCGCGCAGCTTCGCCAGAAGCTCGCGAGCGACTCGCATCATGACGCGGTCGGAGACGACGGGCTCGGGAAGAGTTCGCTGCGCCGAGCGCGAACGAAAATCCATGTCTCGAATGCGTACGGTGACTGTACGCGCGCGCAGACTATCGCCACGCATGTCCGCCGCGGCCCGCGTCACGAGCTGCAACAGCTCGTGCTCGAGATCTTCGTCGTCGCGCAGGTCCTTTGGGAATGTCTCATCGCGGCTGATGCTTTTTGCCTCAGCGCGCCCCGATTCCACAATGGACCCATCGATGCCGCGAGCGCGATTCCAGAGCCATTCGGCGCTGCGATCTCCGAGCAATCGCTGCAGCGTGGGCAGCTCGTGTTCGAGCACATCTGTCACTCGCGTCATGCCTAACTTGGCGAGCCGCTGCTGGAACTTGGGACCGACGAACGGGATCTCAGCGAGCATACAAGTCTTCATGAAGTCCGCTTCGCGACCAGGCTCCACGATGTACACACCGTCGCCACCAGTGCCCGCCTTGGGCTTTGCGCGTTCGACGGCGAGTTTGGCGATGAGTCTGTTCGTGCCGCCGCCTAACGAAACGGACATCCCCGTTTCCTGGAGCACTGTGTCGCGCATGCGTCGCGCCGTGACGGTGAGCGGCTCGTGGTGGTAGAGCCCTTCGGTGCCGCTCATGTCGCAGTACCACTCGTCGACGCTCGCTCCCGCGACCATTGGAGTAAAGCGCATCAGCACCGCTCGGATCTCTCGGCTCTTGGCACCACAAGCTTTTCCAGGAATTGGAACGCACATCGCGGCTGGACAGAGACGCAACGCCTGCGCGATCGACATCGCCGAGCGAACGCCGTACTTGCGCGCTTCGTACGACGCGGAGCAGACAACTCCTCGGCTCTCGCGCGTACCGCCGACGATAAGAAGTGGCGCCGTGCCGGCCCCTTCCGGATCGACAAGGCGAGCAACAGCGACGAAACCCGCGTCGGCGTCAGCCAGGAGTATGCGGCGTTCCATAACAGGGAGACTACTCGATTGGACAGATCGCAGCGAGATTCGGCAGGTCGCGCCCTGTATCCCGCTTCAGTCGCTAAACGCCGCGCGATTCTTTGTGTCGTGTCGCCTAGGCAGGTGGCGGCGAGGATTCTTCAATCAACACCAAACGCATTTAACCACGGATCTGCGCGGATAGTCGCGGAAACCGCTCCATGAAGTGTTCTTTCCGTGCGCTACTTCGCAAATCCGCGGTTCAAACGCTTTCAAGACGGTCTCCAAAACGGTTCAGCTGGAAGGCGGGACGAGGCCGAGCATGCGCATGTAGGTGATGATGTTGCCGTAGTGCAGGTTGGTGTGCCCAACATTGCCTAGCAGTTCACGGAACTGACCGCCGCCGGCGTAAACGGTTTTGCAAGCATCCGTCGCCTGCTTGAGCTTCGCCGTGATTGTGGCCTTGTCCGTGTTCCCTTTCTCAACTGGATCGGCCCACTCGGTTTTCTTTCCGGCGGCGTTCGAGCAGTACCAGGTGTAGGCGTCGGCCACGTGGCCAACGAGCTGGCCGAACGTACGGACGGTAGCGACGGGTTTGTATGTGTACTTGTCGGCTGGAACCATGTCCGCCGCCTTCGTGACCCACGCGCTCACTTCATCGAAACCGCCGCGGGCGGCGGCCATCGCATCGTTAGGCTGCACCTCGGGAGCGGCAGCTGCCGCGGCTGTGCCAGCCTTGGTGAACTTGAATGTCCCGGTCTCGTTGCCAGCGCTCACACCACGTCCGGTCACACTGCCTAACACGATCGTCCCTTCGATGTCGAGCATCACCTGGGCATTCCCAGTCTCGCCGAGTCGCAGCTTGAGTGCACCGGTGGTCGGATCGAAGGTGCCGCTCTTGACTTCACCAGGAGTCGGGAAGCCGGCGACGGTTCCAGTGACGGCAGACTTGCCGTCGAACTTGAGCTCCAGCGTCACGGCGAACTGCGGCGATATGCCCGGGCCGATGAGGCCCATCCAGGTGCCGCTGACAGGATCGGTATTCTGCGCGAGAAGCGTGGTAGCGAACAGCATCGCGCAGCCGCCAGTGAATAGGTGTCGCAGCTCCATGTGAGTCACTCCGGGGTGAAAGCTGTGTGCACTCTAAGAGGATTCGGGTCACATTTGGTCAGCGCAACGTCAGATAAGTGAGCGGCGCTTGTCATGCAGCGAACGGTCATCGCAACACCTCCTCATCACTCTCTACCTGCGCTGCCATCTGGCGCATGACCATGCCGTAGTACGCACCCCGGGCATTCATTAGCTCGTCGTGCGTCCCACGTTCGATGACGCTACCGTCCTCCATCAGCAGGATCAGGTCGGCCCGTCGTATCGTGGATAGGCGATGCGCGATGACGAACGTCGTGCGTCCCGCCAGCAGCGTTGACATCGCTGCTTGAATCAGCTGCTCGCTCTCCGTATCCAGGTTGCTCGTGGCTTCGTCGAGGATGAGGATCTGCGGGTCCGCAACGATGGCGCGGGCGATCGCCAGGCGCTGCTGCTGGCCGCCTGACAGTTTCACGCCGCGCTCGCCGACGATCGTCTCGAACTGTTCCGGGAGCCTAACGATGAACTCGTGCGCGTTGGCACGCCGAGCTGCATCCTCCACCTCGGCGTCCGTCGCATCGTGCCGCCCGTAGAGGATGTTTTCGCGCACGGTGCCGTCAAACAAGAAGACCGACTGCTGGACGATGGCGAGCAGATCGCGATACGTCCGTAAGCGAAAGTCTCTGATGTCGACGCCGTTCACGAGGATGCGGCCATGCGTCGGGTCGTGAAAGCGCGCGACGAGATCTGTCACCGTCGTTTTACCGGCGCCGCTGCGGCCGACGAGTGCGACGACGGAACCGCCAGGCACACTCACGTTGAAATCGCGAACGACGGGACGATCCGTGCGATACTCGAACGATACATTCTCGAATGTGATCTGCTTGACGACCTTCGGAGCGTCGCGTGCGTCGGGGCGATCCGGCTTGTCTTCGGTCATCGCGAGCACTTCGAAGACGCGCTCCATGGAAGCGAGCGAGCGCTGCAGCTCCGAGAAAGAATTGACGATGTTCCAGACGGGGTTGAGCAAGAGGAACGTGTACCACTGGAAGGCCATGATGTCGCCGATCGACGCGCGTCCCGCCACGTTGAGATAGCCGCCGTACCAAACGATCACGACGTTCACGCCGGACACGAGCAGGCCCCACGAGGTCCACAGGATCAGCTCGCGGCGATGAGCGAAGAGCTCTTTGCGCAGTACCGTATGGCGCCCGCGCATGTAATCCAGCAGCTCCAGCATCTCTCTGCCGAACGCCCTAACGACGCGAATTCCCGAGAAGGTCTCACCTACGCGCCCGTCGATCTGCTCGACGTCCTTGCGCACTGTGCGGTAGATCGGCCGAATGCGCCTCGCGTTCGCGAAGCTCATGAGCATCGCGCCGGGGATAATGGCCATGGCCATGAGCGCCAGGCGCCAGTTAAGTGAAAGCAGAATCACCAGGGCAATAGCCAGGCGAATTATTGCAAGGGACGGCGACACGATCGCCATCTGCAGAAGCCCCGTCGTCGTGTCGATATCGCCCGTTAGGCGCGACAGGATGCCGCCAGTCTTCATGTCCCATAATTTGGGAAGCGGCAAGTGGAGCAATCTCTCGTACAGCGCTCGGCGCAGCGACAGCATCACGCGTGTGTTCAGCAAGCGCTGCCGATAGTCCTTGATCAGTCTGATGCTGTTGGAGAAGATGATCACGGCGAGGAACGCCGCGCCGGCGATGTTCAGCCAGCGGAAGCGCGCCGCAGTATCGAGCGTGTTGTTCAAAAGCACGCGGTCGATGATGAAGCGCATGAACAGCGGCTCGATCATCTCCATTCCGGCGACGACGAGCGCGAGCAGGAACACGCCGGCGACTGCATAACGATGCGGCCGCAGCCACCGCAGATACTCGCGCAGGTACTCGCGTCGCTTCGCTTTCGCCGGCGCGGTTTCCTCGCTCGGCGTCGCGGCATCGTCGGACAGCTTCTTATGCTGCGCCTTGTCGAGCTCAGCATCGAGCCGCCGCGCCTTGTAAGCCTCGACGAAGCCGCTGTAGCGCTGACGCGATGAATGCGGGCGGCTCACGAGCTAACGACCGATAAGAGCGTAGACTGCGGCACCGATTAACGCAGCTGTTGTCTTAACTTGTGCCGCTGTCGACGCTTTGCTTTCATAAAGAAGTAGGTTCACGAGTAGCTCACTCGCACGCTCGCAGGGATCGCCGACATTCCTTGACGTGTCACGTTAGGCGAGCCTCCGACGCTCAGCTCGCGCAGCCGAGGAAGCCTAGCGAGACGCGCAATGCCAGTATCGCTGATCCAACGGCAGTCAGAGAGCTCCACGCGCTCTAACGATGCCATCCCCGCAAGAGTTTCTAGACTGGCATCGGTGATCTGTGTGGAACCGGCGTAATAGTACTTGAGCCTGGAGAGGCCGGCGATGTGGCTGGTCGCGGTGTCGCCAGTGTCTCGGCAGTACATGCACCAGAGGTCCTCCAGCTGCTCGCAGCGTCCGACGTGCCGGAAGCCATCGTCACTCACGTCCATCGGCAAGAGGCCGCGCAGTGCAGGGAAGCGAGGAAGCGTCGCGAGCGTTGCGTCGTCGACGTTGACGCAGCTGACCGCTAAGCCCTTGAGCGATGGCATTGTGGAGAGCGCGGCGAATCCTCGGCTGCGGAGATTCGGGCACTCGCGCCCCCAGATGTATTCGATCGTTGGCGAGCGACTGAGCATCGTGAAGCCGTCGTCGCTCGCGACGCTCCCCTGGCCCATGAGCATGCGCAGTCGTGGAATCGCCGCGATGTACCGCATCGCGACGTCATTGCACAATTCGCCCTGGCAGCCGAGGTAACCGAGGTTGGGGAGCCCGCCGAGTGCCTCGAGGTCTTCGGGCGTGATGGCCGACGCGTGCCAGAAGAAGCTCAGTCCGAATACTCCTTCGAGACCTGTTAGGCTCGCGAGTCCTTTTCCTGTGAACGGGCCATCGATGAGGAGGTTCGTCGGCTTCGCTTCGAACGCCATGAGATCGTACACCTCTTCGCCGCCTTGCCACGATTTGAATGCGGGAATGTCGTGCAGCAACGGCAGTCCGGCGTCTGTCACATGGCGGCCCGTGCTGAGGAAGCGCAGCTCGCGCTTTCCGCGCAGGGCGTTGATAGTGCCGTCACCAGCCGTCGAGCCTAACAAGTTGACCCTGTGAATCGGCTCGCAGAACGTGAGATTCGCGAGGCCGGCGTCGGAAACAGTGCGCTGCCAGCACATTTGGAATGCTCGCAGGTCCGTGAGATTCCGGAGGACGGCGAGACCGCGATCACTGATCCCCGGGCCGCTCACATTGAGCTCCTGCAGCTGCGGCATTTGTGCGAGTAGCAGGAGGCCGTCGTCCGTCAAGCGTCTGGAACCGTCCAGATCCAGTGCGGTGACGTGATCGAGTCGCGTTAGGCGCGCAGCCGCCGAATCTGTCAGGAGCCCGTTGGTTCGCAACTTGGTGATGCGGTGCTCCTTCATGACGGCGAAGATCGTGTCCCAGTCCTTATCGGAGAGCGGCGGCCTGAGCTCGATGGCGTTCTCTTTCCAGTCGATTCGATAGAATGGGGGCGTCGAGCTGAGGCCGAGCGCGGCGGATCCGCTGTCTTGCGCTGTGGAAGCAAAGCTCTCCACGAGCCTGTCCCAGCTCTCGAAGCCGTATTGTCGCGCGGTGATGAGCTGCGCGTCTGCGATCGAGAATTCGCCGTCGACACGCGGCGTACTCGTTAGGGCTTTCAGGCGATGCTGCACGTGCTCGCGCACGAAATCCTGTGTGACCGGTCGCGCGAACATGTCGCTCAGACGTTTGAGCGCATCCGGTTCACCGATGCGATACGCGGATACGAGGTCCTTGGCGAACTGCTCGAACTGCGTGGAGCGGCTCGAGGGATTGATCGCTTCGACATGCTGGACAAGCTTGGGCCAGCTCTCGACGCCGTACTCGCGCGCGATGACGAATTGCGCATCGCCGAGCGATGCCTCAGTGACTTTGGGAAGTACGTTGCGAAAGCGCTGCGCAGCGGTGGCGTCACCGCTCGCAAAGAGGCGCAGCAGATCTTTGGCTTGTTTGCGGAGTTGCTCCAGCGACGGACGCGCTGGCAGCGCACGCGGGAATGGATCAGGCACGACGATCTCCTTTCACACATGCCCGCGTCCGCACGACGGGCAGAAAGAAGATCGCGAGTTGTACGAACACCGAATCAGGTGGGCTCGGCCCTTTGCGCGGACGGCGGGCGCCCCGGGCGCCTCGCCGGAACTTATGACCGCGCGGTGTGGCCGTCTAGAGTTTTGTAAGTGCGTCGGGGGCGTCATGGGTTAAGAAGCGACAGCGCAAAACAGTTCGTCTACGGGGGCGTTAAGGTCGTCAACTGCGTTAAGCAGTGAGATACTGACTGCTGCATTGAAATGAGACGCGGCGCAGCATGGGGTGGCTGTATGATCGAACGTGCAAGACTTCAGAAGACTGCGAGTGTGGCATCTCGCTCGGCGGCTGACGCTTTCAGTCATTGATGCGCTCCCAGAAAAAACGGTGCGCAAAGTTCCAGGATTGCGCGGGCAGGCCATTCGGGCCGCGACTTCCGTCGAATCGAACATTGCCGAGGGGTGCTCCAGGGTAGAGCGCGTTGAGTTCGTGCACTTCGTGGAGATCGCCATTGCCTCTCTGAACGAGCTCGAAGAGCAGCTGTCTCTGGCTCTCGACTCCAGGATGATCAATCAAGACACACATGCCCGGCAACAACTAACAATCGAGCTCCTCCGTCGCATGCTGATCTCGTTGAAGCTCACTCTTCTGCGACGTATCGCGGAGGACGAATCCGCTCGGTTGAAAGGCAAACGTAGCGCCTAACAGTTTCACGCAGTTGACGACCTTAACGCCCGCGCGTTAAGCTCTGTTTAACGTGTTTGCTTCTTGACTCATGACGCTGTCGACGCCTCGCCCGATCTCAGCGCCGTGCGCATCCGCGCATCTCCTCGTACTTTCTCCTCCTCCAGCCACTCCGGCTCGATCCCGGCCCCCGCTCCGACCAACAGCTCGACGACCTCGTGATGCTTCGCGCGCGTCGCTTCCGGCGACGGATGCAGATATCCATACATCGCCCAGCCTAACGGCGTCGCTTCATAGGACTCGTCTACGGCGTTCACTTCGGCGCCGCGAGCGAGGAGCAGCTTGACGATGTCCGGATGTCCGCCGTGTGACGCATGATGCAGCGGCGTGTCGCCTGACTCCGCGTCGCGCATACTCATCCCTCTGGCGAGCAGGAACTCGACGACCTCGGTGCGCCCATAGCCGCACGCCCATTTGAACGCCTGCTGCAATTGCCTCCGACTTGGTTTCCCGCGCGGTGCGTCCTCACCGAGGCAGCGCTTCACGGCGGCTAGATCTCCGACACCAGCGGCACCTTCGATGTCCAGCTCCGCACCACGGCGCGCGAGAAACTCCGCCGCGCCAGGACGCCCATTCGCGAGACACGCAGTGACGACCAGCCCATCCGTATAGTCAGGCGCGACGGCACGCGCTATCGATGCTCCTCGGTCGAGCAGCAGCTGCATCAGCGGCTCTTGCACACCGGTCACGACAGGATGCACGCTCGTAGCCACCAGGCCTAACGTCGT
>DASYRX010000065.1:0-3171 GCA_036003845.1 Gemmatimonadaceae bacterium
GAACTTGAACTCGACGAGCTTGAGCTCGAATGTACGGCCGTCCAGCCACATCGTTCCTTCGATTTCGGGCAGGCGACGACTGGGAGCAGGAGCGAACGCCAAACCCATCATCCCTCGTCGCTGACGCGACGGCGGCGACAGACGGAAGCAGTGATCGCTCACGAAGGCATCCGAGAGGAGAACGTCGGCATCAGGAGCGAAATACGTCTTATCTTTTCCGTCGGTCGTGACGTATCCTCGAATCGACAACGAGTCGGCATCTACCGCACGGAAGGGTTTGTCCATCACGCCCTGAATCTGACGTCCTTCCTCCTTGAGGACTCGACGCGTACGCGGATCGAGCTCGCGGACATAACGAGAGATGGTTCCCCGAAAGAGGCGTTCGCGCAGCGAGATTCGAGTTGCTGCGAGCGCTGTTCGCGCTTCATCCCACAGGGCGCCGATGCGGGGAGCATCGGCCGTCGCGCCGGTGCACGCCGCGACACCGGTGACGACGGTTTCAGGTAGCCTGTAGGCGAGACCTTCCACCGCGATGTCGAGCACCTGCGTTTCGCCTGACGCGAGCGCGAGGCTCCGGCTCACGAAGCGGCGAACGCCGATGCGTTTTGCCTCGACCTGATATGTCCCCGCGACCGGCGCGCGCAGCGCATACAGCCCCTGGGGATCGCTGAGCGTGCTGACTGACTGTGCACGCGTGCGCGGATCGATGAGCGACACGAGCACGCCGCCGACAGCGCTCCCCGAGCCGCTCTCGGTCACGCGACCGCGCACGATCTGCGCGCCGAGAAGTGCCGGCAGGTTCGTTAGGCATGCGATGGCCGCTACTTTTGCACGCCACATAAGAGACACTCGACTAGTACCGTTCCAACTGCAGCACAATCGACGAGGCCGCGCCACGCGAAAAGTTGGAGCGGCACTAATAGTACCGCCTCCGCGCTGCACGACGTCTGCGAACTCCCATCGAACCAAGCAGCGCTCCAAGGAGGCCTCTCGCGACAGTCGTCGCCACACCGCGCGCTACCGGCGACCTGAGGATCTTCTCGAAAGTACCCTGCGGCTGCTGGGTGGTTCTCCCTCCTCGAGCGACCTCGCCAGCTGTTGGCGCCCGTTCGTGCTGCGACTCGGACTGGACAGCGGCGGCCACGCGCTCGGCGAGGATCTCTCTCGCACTCTCGCGATCGACAGTCTTGGCGTATTCTCGAACTTGTTCCGAACTGGCGAGGCGCTGCTGCATTTCGCCATCGCTGAGCGGCCCCATTCGCGACGCCGGCGGGATCATGCGCGTGGCGAACGGCGGCGTCGGTACGCCCGTCGTTCCGAGTACTGTCACCAGGGCCTCACCGATGCCTAACGAAGTGAGCGTCTGCTCGATGTCGTAGAACGGCGTCTTGGGATACGTGCGCGCCGCGGATCGCAACGCCCTTTCGTCGTCCGGTGTGAAGGCGCGCAGTGCGTGCTGCACGCGATGCCCCAGCTGGCTCAAGACCGTCTGGGGGACGTCTCGCGGGTTCTGCGTGATGAAGAAGACGCCGACTCCCTTGGAACGGACCAGCCTAACGACCTGATCGATCTGATCCAGCAGCGCGTTGCTGGCGTTGTCGAAGAGCAGGTGCGCTTCATCGAAGAAGAACACGAGCTTCGGCTTCTCCAAGTCACCAACCTCAGGAAGCTCGTTGTACAGCGTCGCGAGCATCCAGAGCATGAACGTGCTGAAGAGGCCTGGACGCTGCTGCACGTCCTGCAGCTCGAGCACCGTGACGAGCCCGCGGCCATCGCGCTCGACTTGCAGCAAATCATCGAGATCGAACGCAGGCTCACCGAAGAATGAGTCCGCGCCTTGCTGTTCGAGCTCGATCATGTCGCGTAGCAGCACGCCGACGGTTCCTGATGACATCCCGCCGTAGCCTTTGAGCTCGTCGGCGCCGTCGTCTGACAGGTACTGCAGCACGGCGCGCAGATCCGGGAAATCGAGCAGCAACAGGCCTTTGTCGTCGCAGTACTTGAAGACCATGCTGAGCACGCTGGCCTGCGTCTCGTTGAGACCGAGCACCTTGGAGAGCAGCAGGGGCCCGAAGGACGAGACGGTAGCGCGAAGCTGCGCTCCCTTCGTCCCCGTTAGGCTCAAATACTCGACCGGAAATGCCGTGGGCGTCCAGGTATAGCCCGTATCGCGCACACGCGCGTTGACTTTCTCGTTAGGCTCGCCGGCCGCGCCGATCCCGGAGACGTCGCCCTTGATGTCGGCTAGAAATACCGGAACGCCAGCCGCGGACAGCTGTTCTGCCACGAGCTGCAGCGACTTCGTTTTCCCTGTACCGGTCGCGCCGGCGATGAGCCCGTGGCGATTCATCATCGCCAGAGGAACACGCACGATCGGCTCAGGGTGACACTCGCCGTTGTGCACGACGGCGCCGAGTGTGATGCCGGGTTTGTCTGTGGCGAAAGCTGTCTTGGCGGCAGCGATGACTGATGGATCCAATTCGAGGTCTGAGGTCTGAGGTCTGAGGGATATAGTCGGCGTCCGCTGACGTCACTAGGCCGCTACGATAGGGAAGCTTCACGGTGCCTTCACGCGGGCGTAATCAACGCGACATGGGCCCGTCATCAGACGGCCGTAGCGTGCGAGCACAGCTCCATCCTGCGGAGGCGTCATATGCTCGGCACGCTGCTCGAATCACGCAAACGATCTCCACGGCGCCGCGTTGCGACCGTCATGAGCGGCATCGCTCACTGCGTCCTATTGATAGGACTCGTTATGGCGCGCGCGCAGGGAACGCCGGATGGAATGAGCAAGCCTGTGAGGACCGACGTCGTGTACATCGAGCCGAAGTCGCCGCCGCAGCGAAGTACCACTCCGCCGGTCCCGGCGAATCCCACATCGCCAATTCCTGACTTTCCTATATTGCCGCCAGTGACTGTTGCACCGATCAGGATGGATGACGTCCTGGATCGAACGCGCGCACTCGATGCGAACGTGCCGGCCTTTCCGACAACGGGTGGTACCGTCACTCGCGATACGCTCGCGCCAGCCGGCAGCATCGACGATGTGATGACGGCGATGACTGTCGATCAGCCGGTTGAGCTCATCCCCGGCCAGCGTCCCCCACGTTATCCGCCGATGCTAGAGCGAGCGGGTATTGCAGGAGACGTCGTCGCGCAGTTCGTGGTTGA
>DASYRX010000066.1:0-25739 GCA_036003845.1 Gemmatimonadaceae bacterium
GTGCTCATATGGATCGGACGACTCTCGGAAGCCGAAGCGGCGCTTCGCTCCACCCTCGAGCTTGACCCTCAGTATCCCGTAGCGCGGCTCCAACTCGCTCGGGCGCTCTCGGGACAGGGCAAGCATAACGAGGCCGTTGCCGCCTTGCCGCCGGATAGCGTGCGCTTCGGCAGCTACGAATCGGGAATCGCGGGCTTCGTGCTCGCTCGCGCCGGGATGCGCGATCGCGCATTGGCCGCAGCGCGATTGCTGGAGTCCAGACCTTACGTCCCGGCCGAAGGTGTGGCGGCAATCTACGCCGCGCTGGGTGATCGCCGAACGGCCCTAACGTGGCTCGAAAGGGCCGTTGCGTCGCGCGGCGTGGGACTCATTTTTGTGCCCGTCGAGCCGATGTACGCCGCATTGCGAGGCGAACCGCGTTATCAGCGGATCATTCAGCAGCTGAAGCTCGTCACGCCGTCAGGTTGAGAATCCTCCTGGCACGATTTCACGTGGCGCGGGAGTGCGTCTTCCTCCGAACAAGTAGATGAGCACGAGACCGGCCACGAATCCGCCGATGTGCGCCATGTAGGCGACGCCGCCTCCTTCGGTCCCGGTGACGCTCACCTGCGCGAAGACCTGCAGCAGAATCCACAGTCCAAGCACCATGAACGCCGGCATGTTGACGATCTGTCGACCCATAAGGACCCTAACGCTGCGCCTCGGGAAGAGGACGAGATAGGCACCTAACACACCAGCGATCGCGCCCGAGGCACCGAGGCTCGGGATTCTCGAGTCGGGCCCGAAGAGAATGTGGGCGGCGCTGGCCGCGATTCCGCAGATCACATAGAACGCGAGAAACTTCTGATGGCCGATACGATCTTCGATGTTGTCGCCGAAGATCCAGAGGTACAACATGTTGCCCGCGATGTGCAGCCACGACGCGTGCATGAACATCGCGAAGATCAGCGTTAGGTAGATTGGCGTCGGCCCGGGATACAGACGAATGGATGCGCTCTCGCCGCCCGCGTGAATTGTCTGCATGCCGACCAGATCCGTATTGTGCGTGATCTCGTAAGGCACGGTGCTGTAGCCATTGATGAACCGTTCACCGCTCGCCAGCTCGATGAGCCAAATGAGTACGTTGGCCGCGATCAGCGCGTATGTGACGACCGGGACAGTGCGGCGATCCGTGTCGTCATCCCGCAGTGGCATTACCATGACGATCCTCGGCGTGCGTGACAGGTTACCGCTTCAGTCGCATAGCCTGTGCCTCCACGCAAGCGTGGTCAGCAGTGGTCGCGACCTAACGAGACGTTGAATCTGCTTCTGAGAGGCGACGCGCCTGCGCTGCCGCGGAGGCATAAACTCCGGATCCAGCGCTCCGCCGGGTTCGAGCATCAGCGCCATTCGGCTCTGCACGGCGAGCAGCGCATCGCGCTTCCAGCAGGCGTTGTACGCCGGAGGTTCAACCTGGGCGACAGTCCGCGCTGCCAACTAGCGGCCGTAGTCCATGAGGAACCCACTCCAGCTTCGCGCCGTCTGTGGGTTGCCGTTTTCCATGCCTGGCGCGACGGCCAGACATCGCCCGTCATGAATACGGATCAACTCCTCGGCCCACAGCGGGGCGGGGAACGCATGCGTCTCGCCGAGCACGATGATGGGAGCCGAGGCGGCGCGCACAGCCGCCGCGCTCGCGCGTTAGGCACGATCGGCAGTGTACCCCCAGACTTCCGTCATGAGCTTCTTCGGTGGAGATGAGCGAGGTGGAGTTCGCCGCCGGTACGCGCTGAAATATCGCCCGCGCGTGCTCTACGGCAACGCCTTACAGAGCTGAATGGCAGCTGAGAGCGCGAAGCGCGACGCGCCTAACGGCTACTGGCTAGCGCTCGAGCCTCAGTCCGCGAGATTCTCGACTGGTTCGTCGCTCAGCTGACGGTTCTGCTCTTCGTTCCGTGGAGTCGCGCCAGCAGCCGTTACCGACCGCCACCAAGGATCGGGGAGCTCGGCACGTTCCGGCTCGCAAGGCTCGCCCAGCCGTGGCGTGAGCAATTGGATGCCGCGAGATGGCGCCAGACTGAATACTGTCTCGATGGGCTCGTCCCACGCGTGCATAGCGAGGTTGAACGTTCCCCAGTGAATCGGGAGGAACGCGCCGCTACCTAGTTGCGTGCGCGCCTCGATTGCGTTGTTGGGCCCCAAGTGGATATCGCCCCACGCGGGATGATAGGCGCCGATCTCCAAGGCAACCATGTCGAACGGCCCAAAGCGCTGCGCGATATCGGCATACTCCGACGTTAGGCCACTGTCGGCTCCATAGAAGAACGAGTGCTTGTCGCCCTGCAGATGGAATGACGACCATAACGTAGAGTTGCGATCCTTGAGCCCCCGGCCAGAGAAGTGCTGCGCGGGCGCGGCCGTCACTCTAACCCCTTTGACATTGTGCGCTTCCCACCAATCCAGCTCGGTGATTCGCTCGGCAACGATCCCCCATCTCTCGAGACGCGCGCCGACGCCTAACGAGGTAATGAATGGCACCTGTGTCTTTGACAGCGCGTGAATCGTTGGAGAATCGAGGTGATCGTAGTGGTCGTGCGACACGATCACCGCGTCGAGCGGCGGGAGGGAGGCGAGTCGCGCAGGAGGAGGATGAAAACGCTTCGGGCCCGCGAAAGGTAGTGGGGACGCCCGGCGCCCCCAAACGGGATCCGTCATCAGCCTAACGCCGTCTATTTCAATCACGAGCGTGGAGTGGCCGAGCCAAGTCAGGCGCAAGCCCGAATCAGTACGCTTTGCCCATTGCCCGGTCGGGTCCACGAGCGGAAGCGGACCGGATGGGACACGCCGCTCTCCGCCGCAGAGGAAATCGCGCATCGTCGGGCGCTCGACGCCCGGTTTGAATCCAGGAGCGACAGGATGCGTGTTGACGAACGTGCGGCCGTTGAACTGCGGAGATGCCTTTATGCGGTCCAGGCGCAGGCCCGAGTTGCGACCGTTCTGCGATTTCATGCGCGACGTCAGTTTGTATGACGTCACGATATCGCGCGGACGCGCTCGGGCCTAGCGCTTGACTTTGTGACTTCGACCGACTTTGCCGCGCGAGATCAGTCGCGCCAGGCCGCAAGCTCAGCTGCGGTATCGTTGAAGTGGCGGTAGCGCGTGATCTGTCCGTTGTCGTTGAAATTCCAGATGTGCACGACGTCGTTCTTTAGCGGGCGGCCGTTTTTGCGCACGGTGCTTTCAATTCGGAGGCTGACTGCAACGACTTTCTCAGCCAACGCCGTCTGACGCACGTCGAAGACGGCGATGTCGAGGTTCTCGCCAACAGCTTTGAAGAAACCCGGCAGGTTCGACTTGCCGCTGAAGTTGCCGTTCCAGGGACAGTCGCGCGATGCGACAGCGTCATTGCGCCAGTCGACCTCGTCCGCGACAAGCGCCGTAATCGCCGCGACGTCGCCGCGCTGAAACGCCGCATACACATCGAGGACTGTCTGTTCGTTGCTCACTGCTTGGGCTGTTTGTGCGTTGCTCATCGATGCTCGCTCCATTGTTGAGTACAACGGGAGCGCTACGTCAGCGCAGCAACATTGGATTGCCAAACGGCTGACTTGCTCGGCACTTCCCGCCGGCTGTAGCGTTTGCGATGAGGCGCTCGTCACCGTTCACCAGGGAGACATCATGCTACTCATCCGCGATATCGTGTACTGCAAGCCGGGGAAAGTACGGCCCATGGTCGAGAAGGCTCTCGCTATGAACAAGATCGGGGTCAAGAAAGGGCAGCCCAAGATGCGCATCTTGACCGATCTGAGCGCGGAGCGCTTCTGGACGATCGTGATGGAGACCGAGACCGAAAGCGTGGAAGCCTTCATGAACATGATGAGCGACACTGAAGACATGAAGGAAATGGAAGAGATCTTGAAGGGCTACCATGATCTCGTGGAGTCCGGGCGTCGCGAGATCTACACGATAGAAGGGTAAAGCCTAACGGCTCGCGGCGTGCACGCTCGCGACGAGCTCTTTGATGAGCTTCGCCGCGACTCGTGCCGTTAGGCCGGTTGCGTCGGCGTTAGGGTTGCACTCGACGACATCGGCGCCGACGAGTGGTCCTTGTGTCTCTTGAATGATGCCGATGACGTCCCTTACGCTGAATCCACCTGGTTCTGGGTGCGACACGCCTGGGGCGAAAGCGGGATCGAGACAATCGAGATCGATCGAGATGTAGAGTGGCCCCTGGACGGACGGCCTGACACCAGATTCCCACGCGCGCATGTCGATCACTTCGACACCGAAGCGCTCGGCTTGCTCGCGCTGGTGGCCGGTCATGGTTCGGATGCCGACCTGGACGAGGCGATCGGCGAGATTGGCTTCCATGATGCGCGCGAAGGGGCAGGCGTGGGAGAAGCGATTCCCTTCGAACTCATCGTACAGGTCAGGGTGCGCGTCGAGCTGCAGAATCGTTAGGCGCGGCTCGTGCGGGCGGATGGCGCGGAGGATTGGGTAGGTGACCGAATGGTCGCCGCCGAGCGAGATAGGAATGTCGCCAGCGGCGATCACGTGCTCGATCGCGTCCTGCACTGCCTGGCGCGGATCGTCGGAGCGCCAGAAATCGACGTCGCCGGCGTCGCGCATGACGCCTGCCGCGGAGGTGTCGACGAGCGATTCACTCCAGTGGTTGCCGGCGAGCGAGTGCAAAGCCTCGCGGATCTTTGCCGGCGCGTGCGCAGCACCGCGCACGAACGACGATGCGGCGTCATACGGGAGGCCGAGGAGTGTTGGGATTGGCATCGCAGCAAGTGCTTTGAGAAACTCCGCGCGCGACGTCGCGCTTGGCAACTCTAAGCTGTATTTTTTGCGGCCTCTCGAGAAGCCGAGGCACATATGTCGCCACAGTCGCCCGTCGACGCCGCGAAGGCGTCCGTCATCGCGTACAACGAGAAGAACTGGGACCAGGTGAAAGAGACCGTCGCGCCAACGGTCGTGTACGACGAAGTCGGCACGCATCGCAAGATCTCGGGATCAAACGAGGTGATCGAGGCGTGGAAAGGGTGGGCCAAAGCACTCCCTGACTCCAAGGCTACGTTCGATCGTGAAGTCTCCAGCGGCAATACCGTGACGCTGGAACTCACGTGGCGCGGAACCCACACGGGTCCGCTGCAGACACCTAACGGGGAAATCGCGCCGACTGGACGCACGATCGAGGTCGAGGCCGTTCAGGTCATCGACGTTGCGGACGGCAAGGCGCAGACCATCCGGCACTACTTCGACATGGCGACGCTGCTTGGGCAGCTAGGCGTCGCGAAGTAGTTCGAGTAGGATCGCCGCCGGCAAGTCGACGAGGCATGCCGTGTCGCGGTTTACGCGGCCGCGGCACAGCATGCCGTGCCTAACGATTGCCTTGGCAGGGACGCGGTTGTTGTGACCAACTGTCAGACGCAGGCCGCACGACGCCGCGCTTCGGAAGCCTTTCGCAGCCATTGCGTCCGCGTGAGACCGAAAGCCAACTGACTGCGCTGAAACCGTTGTGCGCCGCCGCTCCGTACGGTCCGGACATCCAGGACCACCAGGACCGGAGATGAGACTGCAACTGTGCGGACTGGCAGCCGTCGTGGCACTGTCAGGGTGCCTAACGAAAGACCAGCGCTCGCCTGATACTATCCCGGACTTCTTGTACGCAGCAGCTCCGAAGGCCGAGCTATTGTTCCTCGGAGTGTTTCACTTCGACGACAAGGGACTCGACGCCTACAAGCCCAAGTTCCGTCTCGATATCACGTCGCCTGAGCGACAGCGCCAGATCGATCAACTCGTCGACCAGCTGGCCGGTTTTCGTCCGACAACCGTTGCTGTCGAAGCATTGCCTACGGAGCAGCGTCGACTCGACTCTCTCTTCGCGTTGTACAGCTCGGACCGTTATGAGTTGGAGACGAATGAGGTGTTCCAGCTTGGCTTTAGGCTCGCGAAGCGTGCCGGCCTTCAACGAGTCATCGGCGCGGACGCCGAGTCGCGCTCATACATGACAGAAGCCGAGGCCATGGCGAAAGTGAAGGCACTTGGCCTCAACATGGACAGCATCATGCGAGCGATCCAGAACGATCCATGGTCAGCCCGCTATCAGCGACTCTACGCCTACGACGATTCGATCAAGACGGTGCGCTCTCTTGCGCAGCACCTGCTGTACATAAACAGCGCTGAGCGGGTACGAGTTGGCCATGGCGCATATGTCGTGGGCTCATTCAAGCTCGGGCCTAACGCTGACTACCTCGGCGTGGACGACGCAACGCAGTGGTACAATCGCAACCTGCGGATCTTCAGCAACCTGCAGCACATGACGTCCGGGCCGTCCGAACGAATAATTCTCATCATCGGAGCGGGACACCTACCGATCTTGCGATTCCTTGCGCAATCAGCGCCTGAATACCGATTGCGCGAGCCCGCGGAGTTCATCGTGGCACGCTAGCTCGGTGGCAACTTACACGCGTTGACCGCGTTGACTTTGCGCGCTAGACTTTCTGTCACAACCGAACCTACGAGCTGAGGCCACGGAAACCGGTGTGAAGCCGGTGCGGCCCCGCCACTGTAACGGGCGACATACGCGTCCTCGAACACCACTGACCTATCGGTCGGGAAGGTGAGCGACGCGGCCCGGAGCCAGGAGACGACCTCGCCTCGTACCACACTTGAGAGTTCCTCGGGGGAGGGCTCGTGGTCACTTGAAGCGCCTAACGCGCTTCTGGCCTCGCACTGGTTTTTCTCCCGAGGGAGGAGATGACCAGTGTTTCGTTTTTCAGCCATCGCCCCCCTCGTCGCCGCCACGTCCACCGCGCTCATCGCGCAGACGGCAGACTCCACCAGACTACCTCGGGTAGTCATCACCGCCACGCGCCTGGACAGTCGCATCGGCAGCGACATCGCGTCCGTCACTGTGCTGGATGGCGATACGCTTCGCGCGCGCGGCATCCGCTATGTTGCCGAAGCACTGCGCGAAGTCCCCGGCGCGACAGTCGTGCGCAGCGGCAGCGTCGGAGCGCTCACGTCGCTCTTCCTGCGCGGAGGCGAAAGCGATTACGTGCGCGTGCTGATCGACGGCGTGCCGATGAACGATCCAGGTGGCTCCATCGATCTCTCGAAATACACGCTCGACAACGTCGATCGCATCGAAGTCGTGCGCGGGCCGGCGAGCGTGCTGTATGGGTCCGACGCCGTTGCCGGGGTCGTGCAGATATTCACGCGGCAGCACTCAGCGCCGCTCATCGTCGAAGGCAGCGCCAGCGCGGGAACGTTCGCCAGCCGTGCAGCAGATGTCTCGTTAGGTGCGACGGCGTCAGTATTGAGCGTCACGGCCGGGGCGGCACGATATGAGACCGATGGCTTCCTCGCGTTCAACAACCGCTACGACAACGATGTCTTGAGCGCGCGGATCGCCGCCACGCCGGGCAGGGGCTTCCGCGCCTCACTCAGCGGACGGCAGCATAACGACGAGTTTCATTATCCGACCGACGGCGCCGGTAAGGTGGTGGACCGCAATTCCTTCCGAACCGATCGACGCAGCGCAGTGGCGTTCGATGCCAGGCAAAGCATCGGGGCTCGAGTGAACGTCGGATTCGCACTGACGGCGATGGACGGGCGACCGCGCACCGATGACGCGTCGGATGGTGCGAGCGACAACACAGGCTTCTACGCGTATCGCAGTAGCGGCGCCGTCCGTCGTCGCCTCGCCGATTCACGTGTCGATGTACTGCTCCCAGGCAACGCGATCGCCACACTCGGTTACGAATGGCAGCGGGAAGCGCAGCGCGGCCGAGATAGCTCCAACTTCGATACGGCGCCTAACGCATTCAGCGCCAAGCGCACGACGCGCGCGACGTATGCTCAGATCGTAGGTGAGGCGTCACGGCTGAGCTTTACGCTCGGCGGCCGCTACGACGACAACGATGTCTTTGGAGTTTTTCGCACGGCGCGCGGTGGTCTCGCATGGCGCGTCGGGCAGGGAACTACGCTCCGTGCGAATGCCGGATCGGCGTTCAAGGCGCCGACGTTCCTCGAAGAGTTCAACACGGCATTCACGGTTGGAAACGCATCCCTGCGACCGGAGCACTCACGAAGCTACGAAATTGGCGCTACGCAGTTGATCGCCAGCGTCCGTGGCGAGCTGACTGCCACGTGGTTCGCGCAGCGCTTCCGCGATCTCATTCAATACTCGTTCGTGAATCCTGCGACGCCTAACTACTTCAACGTCGCGGCGGCATCAGCGCGCGGCCTCGAGATCGAAGGCCGTTCGCGCGTCGGTGCGGCGACACAGTTGGGCCTTACGCTCACGTTTCTCCGTACGCGCGTCGACGATGCCGGCTTCGATCAGGGGCAGGAAGCGACCTTCGTACAGGGGAATCGTCTCCTGCGACGGCCGTCCGCGAGCGGCGCGCTTACTGCCAGCTCACGGCTAACGTCGCGCCTGACGATCGACGGTCGCCTGCTGTTCGTCGGTTCGCGAGACGACCGGGACTTTTCAGGCTTTCCAGCCAAACCAGTCATCCTCGAGTCGCACCGGCGCTTGGACGGCGGTCTAGCCTATCGCCTTACGAATGAAGCGCTTCGCGGGCCTTCTCTCACGTTGTACGTGAGGGCTGAGAACCTGTTCGACACGGAGTATCAGGAGATCATGAACTTCTCGGCGCCGGGCCGCACCGTCTCGCTGGGCCTCCGCGCCTCGGCTCGGCGTTAGGCGCACTCGACAGTGCGGAGAACCCTCGTCGCGTGGAGCGGTGGAAAGGATAGCGCGCTCGCATTGGCGTCTCTGCGAGAGGATTCAGCGCACGAGGTCGTCGGATTGCTGACTGCGGTCACGAAGGATTTCGACCGCGTCAGCATCCACGGCATCCGCCGATCGATCCTCGAGGCACAGGCGCATCGGCTGGGACTGCCGCTGTTCATAGCAACCATTCACCACGGCGCCGACAACGCGCGCTATGAGGCTTCGTGGGCTCGAGCCATCGGAGCAGCACGCAACTCGTTAGGCACCGTGGACGCTCTTGCGTACGGCGACCTCTTTCTCGAGGACGTGCGCGCCTATCGAGTGAGGCAATGCGCTGAGCTGGGAATCGAGCCCGTCTTCCCGATCTGGGGAGAGCCGACGCATCGGCTGGCGATGCGCGCGATCAGCGAGGGCTATGTCGCTTACCTAGCGTGCGTGGACACGAACCAGCTTGCCGCCTCGTTCGCCGGTCGCCAATTCGACAGTGATCTCCTGGCCGAGCTTCCTGAGTCAGTGGATCCGTGCGGCGAGCGTGGAGAATTCCACACCTGTGTGGTCAGCGCGCCGAGCTTTTCAGCCCCAATCGAGGTGAGCAGGGGCGAGACCCTGTTGAGGGATCAGCGTTTTCAGTACTGCGACTTCGCCCTTGCCGGTGCGTTGGGAAGACCATTGACTTAGGACGTCAAAAATATCAATTTCGTACGTCCTAATTCTCCCTTGGGTCTGGTTGTCGTCCCAGCGCCTTCAAAGCGCTTTTTCAGCCTACATCTATTAGATGAGTCGTCTCTGGCGTACCCTCGCGGCCTGCTCGGCGCTGCTGCTTCCTTTGGGGTGCGCAGACCTTCTCACGTCGGCGCCGGACGGCGGCGACATCTTCGACGCGCCAATCGAGGGTCTGTCCGCAACCGAGTTGCAGGCTTTCGTGCGCGGAGACGAGGAGTTCGGACGTCGCTTCGCCCCGTCCAGTGGGTTGGGCCCGATCTTCAACAACGTCTCCTGCGCCTCGTGCCATAGCGGCGACGGCCGCGGCAGGCGCGAGAACGCTCTCCATCGCATCGGCACATCGGCGGACGGCTACCTCGCTTCGTTAGGCGGTCCCCAGATACAAGACAAGGCGATCGCCGGCGCGCACGCCGAGGCGATTCCGGGCGGCGTCGCGGTTTCCGTTAGGCTGCCGCCTCCGGTGTTTGGGGTAGGTCTTATCGAAGCGATACCCGAGAGCGCCATACTCGCGAACTCCGATTCAGCGGACAGCAATCGCGACGGGATTTCCGGACGTCCGAACTGGGTCTACGCCGCCGACTACGTGCCCGCGAGCACGCCTGGCGCTGGTGAGCAACTCCGCATCGGCCGCTTCGGGCGCAAGGCGCAGACGTCGAATCTGGTCGAACAGACCGTCGGCGCATATCTGCAGGATATGGGCATAACGAGTGACTACCTGCCTAACGAAGTCATGAATCCGTTTTCGGCGGCGCAAACGCTTGCCGCGGACCACGTGGCGGACCCGGAAGTTCCGGCGTCGACCGTGCAATCGGTCGTGCACTACATCCGCACGCTCGCGCCACCGCGTCCGGCACCCGATAACGGCGCCGTGGCCGAAGGTCGCACACATTTCGATCGCATCGGCTGCTCGCGATGCCATGTCAGCGCGTTTACGACTGGGCCGAGCGTCGTCGCTGCTCTCAGCGGAAAGCGCGTCGAGCTGTATTCGGATCTGCTGTTGCACGACATGGGTGACGAGTTGGCCGATGGCCGGCCCGACGGTTTGGCGACTGGGCGTGAGTGGAAAACGCCGCCGCTCTGGGGGCTGCGGCTCATGCGCAGTTTCTTGAACGGTGACGCTTTCCTGATGCATGACGGGCGCGCGCGCACAGTCGATGAGGCGATCCGCATGCACGGCGGTGAAGGCAAGGCCGCGCGAGACGCGTACGTCGCTCTTCCCACGGAACAGCGCGCCGCACTGCTCAAGTTCGTCGAAACGCGATGAGCGTTAGGCTGCCTTCCAGCGGCGAGCTGCGGCGCCGCGAGTTCCTTGGGCTATGCGCGTGCGTGGCAGCCGGCTCCGTGCTGGGTGCCTGCGCGAGCGTACTCGTCAGGCAAGTGCCAGTCTCGAATGGCCGCGTGGAACTGCCGCTCGTGCAATACCCCGAGTTGAGTCAGGGCGGCGCGGCGCTGCAGATACTTCCCGAAGGCCAGACGCAGCCGCTGATCGTGATCGTTGACGCCGACGGCAAGCACCGCGTCATTTCGTCCGAATGCACACACAAGGGGTGCACTGTGGAAGTGCAGGGAGAGCGCATCGTCTGTCCCTGTCACGGCTCGACGTACGATCGCAACGGTGATGTGCTCAAAGGGCCGGCTCAACGATCGCTTCGGCGCTATCCGTCGCGCCTGACGAGCGACGGTGTGTTGATTATCGAGCTCTCGTCATGACGCACTCATTCGTTGCGCGCCTCTTAAGCATCGTTGGCGTGTCGGCGTTCCTTGCTGAGGGCGCGCTGGCGCAGCGCGACACGACTCGAGCGCGCCGCGACAGCGCCGTTGCCGACACTGGACGTCCATTCATTCGGGGCGGCGCGTACGACAAGCCATTCCAGACCCGCCTTCTGGGCCGCACTGCGATCGGCGGCTACGCCGAGGCGCACGTGCGCTATCAGCGCGTGGATGGCGCGAACGACGACTCCGGCTTCGAGGCGAAGCGCTTCAACCTGTTCTCGGCGACTCGCGTGAGCGACTTCGTGCGCTTGGCGGCCGAGCTGGAGTTCGAGGACGGCGCCGAGGAGATCAAGTTGGAGTTCGCGGCGATCGACGTGCGCGTGCATCCGTCGTTCACGATCCGCGGCGGCATGATCCTGTCTCCGTTAGGCAAGTTCAACCTGTCGCATGACTCGCCACTCAACGAGTTCACGGACCGACCGATCGTCTCGACGGAGCTGCTCGGCGTGGCGCTGTCAGAGCCAGGACTCGGCGCGCTCGGTCAGTTCTCGTTAGGTCGCAAGGGACGCTTCACATATGAGGCGTATGCGACGAACGGCTTTCACGATGGGCTGATCCGCGATGCCGAGGACGGGACGAGAATTCCGATGGGGCGGGGAAATCTCGAGGACAATAACGGGTCGCCGGCCGTCGTCGCGCGCATCGCATGGAGCCCGAGCATCGCGCACGAGATCGGTCTTTCGGCACATCACGGTGCGTATAACGTCTTTCGCGAAGAAGGTGTGGACGTGGACAAGCGACGCGACGTCACGATCAGGGTGATCGATGCCGAGTCGCGGCTGTTTGGCGTGGACCTGCGCGGTGAAGCAGCGGCTGTTTCTGTGGACGTGCCTGAGGAGCTGCGGGGGATCTTCGCGCAAAAGCAGCGCGGCGCGTACCTCGAGGCTGTGCGCGAGTTCGGTCAGCGGCTGATTCGGACGATGCCGGAGTCGTTCTTCGCGCTCAAGGCGCGCGTTGACTACGCCGACTTCGACACCGACCGGGTCGGGCACAATCGGACGCAGGTCTCGGTCGGCGTGAACTTCAGACCCACGCGTGACACGGCGATCAAGTTTGATTTTGTACGCGGGCGGACGCGCGATGAGTTCAACAACAGGTCGGAGCACGCATTCCTTCTGGCCAGTCTCGCAACCTACTTCTAGACCGCAGCGGCCTAACGAAAACAAGGAGCTTTGGGTAGGGAGTTACGGGTGCCGAGTCTCGAGCACGAGATGTTCTTATCAGCCAGGCGCGACGCGCCCATGATAGGAGAACAACGCGTCCTCGACACACGGTACGCGACACTCGAAACCCAAAGCTCCTTGTTTAGGCCTGTGTCCGGCGGCGGCCAGGCGCGGTCAATTGACTGACCGTCGTCACTGGCGATAATTTCACGGTGCAAGCAAGTGAAATAATTCACAAACTGTCGGCGCCGCTAAGCGCTGGCACCGAGACGACATAGACCGCACCCGATGGATCGCAACTATCTCCCGATCCTGCTCCTCGTCGGATTCGTCGTCGTCAACGCCGTCGGAATGGTCGCGCTTTCGCACTTGACCATGCGGCTGCGACATACGCCGGTCAAGGACACTCCCTACGAATCAGGTATTCCTCCACTCGGCGACGCGCGCGAGCGCTTCTCCGTGAAGTTCTACATGGTCGCGATGCTCTTCATCATCTTCGACATCGAGACCGTGTTCATGATTCCATGGGGCGTTTATTACAAACAGCTGTCCTGCGCCGTGCCGCTCGCAAACGACATGTGCCCAGTAGGGCAAATCTCATTCTTCGGCCTCGGCGAGATGCTGGTTTTCATGTTCATTCTCGTCGTGGGCTTCATCTACGTCTGGAAAAAAGGAGCGCTGCAATGGGATTAGCTGCGCGACCTGATCATAAAGTCGTTTCGTACGCGCCGGAGTCGCAGGAAGGGTGGGTCACTTCGCGACTCGATTTCCTCGTGAACTGGGCGCGCGCGGGCTCGTTATGGCCGATGCCATTCGGCACGGCGTGCTGCGCGATCGAGTTCATGGCGACGGCTGCCTCACGATTCGACCTCTCGCGCTTCGGCATGGAGCGCATGTCGTTCTCGCCGCGTCAGGCGGACGTGCTGATTTGCGCCGGACGCGTGCCGTTCAAGCTGGCACCAGTGATCAGGCGCATCTGGCAACAGATGCCGCAGCCCAAGTGGTGCATCTCGATGGGCGCGTGCGCCTCGTCAGGCGGAATGTTCGACAATTACGCAGTGGTGCAGGGGATCGACACGATCATTCCCGTTGACGTCTACGTGCCGGGCTGTCCGCCGCGACCCGAAGGCCTCATCTACGGCATCATGATGCTGCAGAAGAAGGTCATGAACGAAAGGATGTCCGATCAGTCCATTCGAAATGAGATGGAACCAGATCCAAGCAGCAAGCTCTACATGCCGCCGCCGGTGATCGACGAGTTGTCGGAGCCGTTCGGCAACTCCGTGCATCAGACGCGGTCGGGCGTGTGATAGAGCCAGCTGCGGTCTCGCAAACGGTCGGTCCAGCGCCTAACGCGCCGGCGCCGAAGACGCCGAGGAACATTCCGCACCGTGGCGGGCCGGCGAACGCGTCTGCCGCCCGCATCAAGGAGAAGTTTCCTTCCGCGTTCGTGAGGGCCGATGTCGTGTGGGGCGAAACGACCGTTTTCGTGCGCCCCGAAGCCGTGTTCGACGTGATTCAGTATCTGCACGATGACCCTAACGAGCAGTACGCGTATCTCTCCGACGTCACTTGCGTCGAGTATCGCGACCTGGAGCAGCCGCTGGAAGTCGTCTGGCACCTGCGTTCCATCACCTGGCGCGCCTTCATTCGGATAAAGGCGCAACTCGCCAAGGGCGCGCGCCTCAGCGTCAAAAGCGTGTGGCCGATCTACAAGGGCGCCGATTGGCTCGAGCGCGAGTGCTACGACATGTTCGGCGTCGAGTTCGACGGGCATCCGGATCTGCGACGTATCCTGATGTGGGAGCAGTACAAGGAGGGCTTCCCGCTGCGCAAAGACTTCCCGCTGCGCGGACGCTTCTCCCGCGCCGAGCAGTTGAGGCAGGCGCTCGCGGCGAATCCGGAAGCGCGCTATTCGATGGAAGAGCTGCAGATCGCCGACGCTTTCGAGGACCTCCCCAGCGACATGCGCAAGCGCTTGTTAGGCGGCGAGGAGACGGGCGAATAGATGGCCACCAAACGAACCGTCGACGTCGCGCTCTCGACGACCGGGCTCGATTCACAAGGTCGGCCGCAGCGCGTGCCGCTCGTCACGGACGAAAGCGGCAACGTGACAACGATGGAAGCACCGCCGGCGCTCGAGCCGGAGCTCGAGGGCGAGCACATGCTCATCAACCTGGGGCCGCAGCATCCCGCGACCCACGGCGTGCTGCGACTGGTGCTCGAGCTGGACGGCGAGACTGTGGTACGCTGCATCCCGCACGTCGGGTATCTGCACTGCGGCTTCGAGAAGATGGGCGAGTATCGCCAGTACAATCAGATCATTCCCTGGACCGACCGCGAGGACTATCTCAACTCACCGGGGAACAACGTCGCCTTTGCGTTAGGTGCCGAACGCTTGTTCGGGATCGAATGCACGGAGCGCTGCAAAGTGCTCAGGGTGATCGCGATGGAGATGTCGCGCATCATCTCACACCTCGTATGGCTCGGCACCACTTGCATCGACATCGGCGCGTTCACGCCGTTCCTCTGGTCCTTCCAGGAGCGCGAGAACATCTACAACCTGCTCGAAGGCTGGTGCGGCGCGCGTTTGACCACGAGCCTAACGCGCGTCGGAGGGATGATCGCCGATGTGCCGGACGGCTGGGTCGAGGGTCTCAAAGGATTCCTGCAGACGTTCCCCAAGACGATCGCCGAAGTCGATCGCATGGTCACCCGCAACGGGATCTGGGTTGGCCGCACGATCGGCATCGGGGCGATGTCCGCTACAGAAGCGTTGAACTACGGACTCTCCGGTCCGATGGCTCGTGCGTCGGGCGTCGCCTACGACGTGCGCAAGGATTTTCCGTATCTCGACTACGAGACGTACGATTTCGACGTCCCCGTGGGCACGACCGGCGACGTGTACGACCGCTTCCTCGTTAGGATGGAAGAGCTGCGGCAGTCGGTGCGCATTCTCGAGCAAGCCGTCGCGCGGCTCCCCGATGGGCCGGTGAACATCGACGATCCGCGAATCATCCTGCCGTCGAAGACGAAGGCGACAACCGAGATGGAATCGATGATCCATCACTTCAAAGTCGTCATGGAAGGACCTCGTCCGCCGATCGGTGAGTCGTACGTCGCTGTCGAAAGCCCGAAAGGTGAAAAGGGCTACTACATGGTTTCCGACGGGACGTCCAAGCCGGTGCGTTGGCGCATCCGGCCACCGTCCTTTTTGAATCTGTCAGCCATTCCGAAGATGGTTGAAGGGCACCTTCTCTCGGACGTCATCGCCATCAACGCATCCATTGATATCGTGATGGGGGAAATCGATCGATGACTGGCGCGGTGAACACGCAGCGCGCCAAGGGCGCGCAAGAGGAAGTAGTCAGATGAGCCATAGGCCATCCGCGTCAGCTGGTTCCGCGCTCAAGCCCGCGCCGCACGGCCACGAAGCCGCGCCATACAAACAAGTATTCGTCGGCGAAACGCGCGAACGTCTCGAAGAGCTCATCAAGCGCTATCCGACTCGTCAGGCAGTGCTGCTCCCCGCGCTCTGGATGGTACAGGACGTCAACGGCTGGGTAAGCGAAGAAGGCATGGTCGAAACAGCCGACGTGCTCGGCCTAACGCCAGCATACGTGAAAGGCGTGGTGACGTTCTACACCATGTACCATCAGCATCCAGTGGGCAAATACTTCATTCAGGTCTGCACGACGACGCCGTGCAACGTGTGCGGCGCCGAGGATGTCGTGAATGCGTTCCTCGAGCAGACCGGGTGCGATGAGCTAGGCGTGACGTCGCCGGACGGACGCTTCACAGTGATCGAAGTCGAATGCCTCGGTGCCTGTGGCTTCGCGACGCCGGTGATGGTGAACAGCGAGTTCATTGAAAACGTGACGCCGGACAGAGTGCCAGACATCGTCGGTCGACTGAAACGATCCTAAAGTGTCCTCTGAACTCAGACCTCTGACCTCAGACCTGTTGTAATGGGCTATCCGTTCAAGCCACACCCCAGAGAAACGCTGGTTCTCTCCAAGTACTTTGGAGAACGCGAGGCTATTTCCCTCGACGGCTGGCAAGAGCGCGGTGGCTACACGGCTCTCAAGAATGCGTTAGGCATGGATCCGGTTGCCATCACGAACGTCGTGAAGGAATCCGGACTGCGCGGCCGCGGTGGCGCCGGCTTCCCGACGGGACTCAAGTGGTCCTTCATGAAGCTCGGAGACGGCAAGCCGCACTATCTCTGCTGCAACGCCGACGAATCCGAGCCGGGGACGTTCAAGGATCGCGAGATCATGCGCTGGACACCGCACGCGCTGATCGAGGGGTGCGCGATCGCCTCGTACGCCATCGGCGCCGAGACGTGCTACATCTATATAAGAGGCGAGTTCACAGAGCCGCTGCAGCGGATGGAAGCCGCTGTGAAGGAAGCGTACGCAGCGGGGATCATCGGGCCTAACGCGATGGGCTCCGGCAAAACCGTGAACGTGTGGGTGCACAAGGGCGCCGGCGCATACATCTGCGGTGAAGAGACCGCGATGATGAACTCGATCGAGGGGAAGCGCGGCAATCCGCGAATCAAGCCGCCGTTCCCCGCGGTGTCGGGCGTCTTCGGAATGCCGACGACGATCAACAATGTGGAGACGCTCGCCGCGGTGCCGCACATCCTGAATAACGGCGCCGAGTGGTACAAGAAGATGGCGCGTGCGGATAATCCCAAGAGCACAGGCACGAAGCTCTGGAGCGTGTGCGGGAATATCGCGCGGCCTGGGAACTACGAAGTCGAGATGGGTTTCCCGTTCAAAGATTTCTTGTACGATCTCTGCGGCGGTCCGCCGACTGGTCGCAAGTTCAAAGCTGTGATTCCGGGCGGCTCATCGGTCCCCTTCATGAACATGGAAGAGGCCGAAGCCGCGCTGATGGACTACGAGGGAATGGTCGCGCAGGGGACGATGCTAGGCTCGGCAGGCTGCATCGTGTTCGACGACGCGCAATCGATCCCCAAGCAAGTCGCGCGTCTGGCGCGCTTCTACGCTCACGAGAGTTGCGCGCAATGCACGCAGTGCCGAGAAGGAACGGCGTGGACGACGAAGATCGTCGAGCGCATCGTCGACGGAAACGGGACGAGTGAAGATCTCGACACGCTGCTCGATATCGCGGAGCAGATGACAGGGAAAACGATCTGCGTGCTGAGCGACTCGTGTGCGGCGCCAGTCGTCAGCGCGCTGCAGCGATTCCGCGGTGAATTCGAAGCGCTCATCAAGCGCAAGGTCCAACCAGCCGTGCCGGTGGTGGCGTAATGGCAGATACGCCGCTGGTTAACCTAACGATCGAAGGCCGCCAGACGAGCGTGCCGGCGGGGACGACGATCCTCGAGGCCGCCAAGACGGTCGGCGTCCTCATCCCGCACTATTGCTATCACCCGGGATTGCCGATCGCGGGCGTGTGCCGCATGTGCCTTGTCGACGTCGAGAAGGCGCCCAAGCTCGCACCGGCGTGCGCGACGTACGTGGCCGAAGGGCAGGTGGTCACAGTACATAACGAGAAGGCACGCGAAGCACGGACGGGCGTGCTCGAGATGCTGCTCATCAACCACCCGCTGGATTGTCCGATCTGCGATCAATCCGGCGAGTGCGAGCTGCAGGACTACACGTACGCAGAAGGCCGAGCCGATTCGCGCTATCGTGAACCGAAGCGCTTCAATCCCGTCGAGGATTTCGGCGGTGATGTGTTGTACGTGCCTAACCGCTGCATCCTGTGCACGCGCTGCGTGCGCTTCATGGAGGACATCGCCAAGGAGCCGACGCTCAACGTGAGCGAGCGCGGCGACCGGGCGTACATCGGCTGTTTCGAGGGGAAGGACCTCACGCATCCCTGGTCCGGGAACGTCGTGGATCTCTGCCCAGTCGGTGCGCTGCTGTCCAAGGACTTCCTCAACAAGGCTCGCGCGTGGGAGTTGGATCGCACAGCGTCGATTTGCCCGGGGTGCACGCAGGGCTGCAATACGATCGTCGAGACGCGCGACAACGTGGTGATGCGCCTCAAGCCGCGCTCCAACGAGGAAGTGAACGGCTACTTCATGTGCGACTATGGTCGCACGACGTACCGCGAGCTCAACCGCCGCGATCGGATCGAGACGCCCCTCGTCGCGGACAACGGTGGCATGGAAAGCATCGGATGGGAGTTGGCGATTGAGTCGGCGGCGAATGTCTTGCGCGGTCGGAAGGTGTTCATCCTCGCCAGCCCAAGCCTTTCGAACGAAGCGCTCCACCTGCTCGCGCGCATTTCGGCGATCTCCGATGGCGGCCGCGGAGCGTTCCGAGTCGAGCGCGGAGCTGAAGCTCCGCTGGCCGGCGTGGAAGATCTGGCACTTCGTGCAGAGCGCGCGCCTAACGTGCGCGGTGCCGGGCTGATGGGCTTCAGGGAGAGCGATTCACCGCTGACCGAGCTTACCCGCGACGACGTACTCATCGTGGCGGATCATCCGCTCCAAGCGAACGACTTCACACATGCGGCGCGCGCGGCCGCAGTAGTCGTCGTCGGCACGACGCTGCCTCAGGGGCTGCGCAACGTCGCCGTAGCACTTCCGATCGCGAACATGGCGGAGGAGGAGGGAACATTCACTAATCTCCGCGGCCGCGTGCAGCGCTACCTCCAAGCCAAAGTTGCGCCCGGCGAGTCGCGCCCGAGCTGGTCCGTTCTCGCCGATTTGTTAGGTGCGCTCGGTGAGCCTAACCAGTATTACACGGCTGGTAGCGTGTTCGCCGCGTTGGCTTCATCCCACGCGGATTTCAACGGCCTCTCGTACGACCGCCTCGGCTTGCGCGGACTGCCAGTGCTGAACGCGCAACAAGCAGCGGGAGGGGTCGCGTGATCTTCACCGTCCTCTCGACGCTGCAGGCTGTCGTTGACCGGCAGCAGCCTGCGCGCTTCTGGCCGTGGTTCACGATCACGGTCGTCAAGCTGCTCCTCGTCTTCACGGTCTACATGTTGGGTGTCGCGTACCTAACGCTCGCCGAACGGAAGATCTCGGCGTGGATCCAGCGGCGCCTCGGACCGAATCGCGTTGGGCCACGAGGTCTGTTCCAACCGTTGGCCGATGGTCTCAAGAACATCATGAAGGAAGAGACCATGCCGGCGCACGTGAACAAGGCGATCTTCGTCATCGCGCCGATGCTGTCGTTCATCCCGGCGCTGATGGTGTGGGCCGTGATTCCGTTCGCCGCTCCGTGGGCGTCACGTTGGGGTCGCATCGAAATGGTTTTGGCCGATCTGCCGATCGGCTTCCTGTACATCCTCGCGATATCGTCGCTCGGCGTGTACGGCATCGTGCTCGCTGGATGGTCGTCGAATAACAAGTACGCGCTGTTAGGCGGCCTTCGCTCGAGCGCGCAGATGGTCTCGTACGAGATCTCGCTCGGCATGTCACTGATACCCGTCTTGCTGCTCGCCGGGAACGTGACCCTCAGCTCGGTCGTGAATCAGCAAGCGCAATTTCACATGTGGAACGTGCTGCTGCTCTCTGTTTCCTTCGTCACGTTCCTCATCTCGTCTTTCGCTGAGACGAACCGCTTGCCGTTCGACTTGCCTGAGGCGGAGTCGGAGCTGATCACCGGATATCACACCGAATACAGCGCGATGAAGTTCTCGCTCTTCTTCATCGCCGAGTATGCGAACATGGTGACGGCCAGCGCGCTGATTGCGACGCTCTTTTTCGGCGGCTGGGACATTCCGTTCATGTCGGCGGACAACAGCGGCGCCGTCTCCGGCCTCCTCGTGCTGCTCTCGGCGCTGATCTTCATCGCCAAAGTGCTGTTCTTCCTGTTCTTCTTCATCTGGGTGCGCTGGACGCTGCCGCGCTTCCGCTACGACCAATTGATGTCGTTAGGGTGGAAGGTGCTGCTGCCGCTCGCGATCGCCTACATCATTATCGTCGCGTCCTTGATCCTGGCGCTGGACATGGCAGGGATGCAACGCGGATTCACATATGGGCTCATTCTGTTCGCTGTCAACGCCGTCCTGCTCTTCATCCTTTTCTTCGTACTCGACCGCGGCCGCATCGTGAGTCCGGCGTATCGTGGCGCCAGTGCCGTCGAGCTCGCGCGTCTTCGCGGGGTCACCGCGGCGCGGGCGCACCTAAGCCCGTTCCAACCGGGGCCGGACGGCTTACCTAACGTTACGAGCGTTGGAACGGGGCTAACGTCGCCGCAGGGCGGGGGAGTCCACTAATGGCCATTGGCGTAAAGGTGGTAGAACGGCCCATCGCGCAGACGAGTTACGTGCGCGCGACGCTGAGCGGGCTCGCGAATACGCTGCGCAATCTCGTCGGCGAGCACAAAGTCACGATGCAGTATCCCGAACAAAAGTGGGATCTCTCGCCGCGCTGGCGCGGCACGCATCGCATGCTCACCACGGAAGATGGCAAGGCGAAGTGCGTAGCGTGCGGTCTTTGTCCCACTGTTTGTCCGGCGAACTGCATCAAGCTCGTGCCCGGCGAGGACGAAGAGGGAAATCGCTATCCGCTCGTTTTCGAGATCGACGAGTTCCGCTGCATCTTCTGCGGTTACTGCCAGGAGGTCTGTCCCGAGGAAGCGATTCACCTGGGCAGGCACTACGAGAACTCGGAGTACTCGCGGCAGGGATTCGTTTACGACCTCGAGCGCCTAACGGCGCAGACGCATCCGGTTACAGAGATGTGGGATCCGAGTGACCCCAAGGGCGAGTAATGTCGCACTTTTTCTACTCATTCCACTTCTATCTCTTCGGAATTCTGGCGCTTGCGTCGTCACTCGCATTTGTGACCCGAAAGAGCCCGGTCGCGGCGGCACTGTGGCTGGTGAGCACGATGTTCTGCCTCGCGGCGCTGTACATCATGCTGGACGCACAGTTCATCGGCATCATCCAGATCCTCGTGTATGCCGGCGCAATCATGGTGGTTTTCTTGTTCGTCGTCATGCTGCTCAATTTGGGCCATCCGAAGGAGATCTCTGACGCGCGCGGGAAGCTGCCGAGCATCGTGGCCGGCCTGTTAGGTGTCATCATGCTCGCGCTCATCGGAGTCACGCTGCGTGGTCGGATGGAAACTCCGTCCGCTGCGGCGGAACGGATGATGAGTGCGCAAGTCGAGCGTGTCGGCGCAGTTGGCGCAATCGCCGAGCCGCTTTTTAGACAGTATCTGTTGGCGTTCGAGGTGACGAGCCTCGTGCTGCTCGTTGCGATGGTCGGTGCCGTTGTGTTAGGCAAACGGAGGACCGCATGATCGCCGAAGCGCTCGCCCTTTCCGCGGCGCTCTTCGTGATTGGCGCGGTGGGTGTGCTCACGCGCCGTAATGCGATCATCATTTTCATGTGCGTGGAGCTCATGCTCAACGCCGTGAACCTGTCGTTCATCGCGTTTTCGAAGCTGTACGGATTCTCGGGACAGGCGATCGTCTTTTTCGTGATGACGGTGGCGGCGGCCGAAGCCGCGGTCGGCCTGGCCATCATCATCGCCATCTTCCGGCATCAGCAGACGGTGAATCTTCAGAACATCAACCTGCTCAAAGGATGATGTTCTTCACTGTACTGACAGCTGTGCAGGAGGTGGCGGATGCGACGCAGTCTCATCCGCTGGCCGGGACCGTAGCGCAGCTGATCTGGCTCGTGCCGCTTCTCCCGTTGGCCGGTTTCGTGATCAATGGGCTGCTTTCCCTAACGAGCGTTGCCAAGCTTGGACCGCCGGACCCGTATGCGTATCACGAAGCGCATCACGGTCACGAGGGTCACGCCGACGAGCACCACGACGATCATCACGCACAAACGAAGCACCGGTATGCGAGGGTCGTCAGCATCATCGGACCACTAGTACTGTGGGCAGCGTTCGGGCTCGCCGTTTCGATTTTTGGTGCACTTGCCAGTGCCAACGCTGAGTCGCCGTTCGTCAGGAGCCTGTTCAGCTGGATGATCGCCGGCGACTTGTCTGTGAACGCCGCGCTGCAAGTCGACCAACTCTCGATGACGATGACGCTCGTTGTCACGGGCGTCGGCGCGCTGATCCACACGTTCAGCGTCGGCTACATGCAGGACGATCCGGGGTACCCGCGCTACTTCGCGTACCTGAATCTGTTCGTCTTCTTCATGCTTGTTCTCGTGTTAGGCGCCAATCTGCCGGTGGTCTTTGTCGGCTGGGAAGGCGTCGGCCTCTGCTCCTATCTCCTGATCGGCTTCTGGTTCGAAGACAAGGTCAACGCGGACGCGGGGAAGAAAGCCTTCATCATGAACCGCATTGGCGACTTCGGGTTCATCGTCGCCATGATGCTGCTGTTCGCCAATCTGGGAACGCTCGACTTTCTCGGATTGCGCGAGGGGGCCTCGCAGTTAGGCGAAGGCGGCGCGCTCGTCACTGCGATCTGCTTATTTCTATTTCTTGGCTGTACGGGGAAGAGCGCGCAGATCCCGCTCTACACTTGGCTCCCTGATGCGATGGCTGGTCCGACACCAGTGTCGGCGCTGATCCATGCGGCGACGATGGTCACCGCGGGTGTTTTTCTCATCGCGCGCACGTCATTCCTCTTCGCGCTCGCGCCAGTTGCGAGCCTTACGGTGGCCGTCATCGGTGGGCTCACGGCGCTCTTTGCCGCGACGATCGGCCTCAAGCAGTGGGACATCAAGAAGGTGCTCGCATACTCCACCGTCTCACAACTCGGCTACATGTTCGTCGGCGTCGGAGTGGGAGCGTATGCTGCGGGACTGTTCCATCTCGTGACGCACGCGTTCTTCAAGGCGCTGCTGTTCCTCGGCTCTGGCTCGGTGATCTTCGCGATGCACCGCGCGTATCACGCGACGCACAAGCACGACGACGCGCAGGACATGCGCAACATGGGCGGCCTGCGCCGGTTCATGCCATACACGTTCGTGCTAATGTGGGTCTCGACGCTGGCAATCTCTGGCATCTTCCCACTGTCAGGCTTCTTCTCCAAGGACGAGATCCTCACGTCAGTCTTCGCCAGACGGCACGAGAGCACGCTCGCTGAAGCGCACTGGTTAGGCATTCCAGGATCGACGGTATTGACGATTGTGTACGCCTTCGGTCTGATCGCCGCGCTGCTCACGGCGATCTACATGACGCGCATGATGATCTACACCTTCCACGGGCCAAACCGGACGGGTGAGGCCGAGCGGCAGCATCTGCGCGAGGCGCCGTGGGTCATGACAGGGCCGCTCGTCGTGTTAGGCGTGCTGAGCGCGATCGGCGGCTGGCTCAATCTCCCCGAGGTCCTGCCGTTAGGTCCCGTGGGACTGTTGCACCACTGGCTCGAGCCGGTTGTTGGCGAACCGGCGTTGCACATCACAAAGGGCGCGGAGCCGCATCTGTCGCACGCCACGGAATACGCGCTGATCGGCCTGGCGCTCGCCATCGCGATTTCGGGAATCGTGACCGCGTGGGTGAGGCTCAAGCCAGGGGCGTTGGTGCCGAAAGTACAAGCACCCGAGCCAGAAGGATTCGAGCGAGTGCTGGAGCACAAGTACTACGTCGATGAGGTCTACGATTCAGCTGTCGTGAAGCCGACTGTCGGCATCTCGCGAAACGTGCTGTGGAAAGGAATGGATGCCGGCATCATCGACGGGCTCTTCGTCAATGGCAGCGCGTATCTCGCGCGCGCTTTTGGCTGGTTAGGCTCGCGGCTGCAGTCGGGGCAGGTGGGAACGTACGCGTGGATCCTGTTCATTGGAGTGCTCGTGATCCTCGGCTCAGTGGCATTCAGGTAAAGGCCGTTCCAACTCATCTATGACGACCCCTCACGCTGAGCTAGCTGGAATGCGTCTTTCGTCCTGCCGCTGCAAGTTGGAACGGCTCTAGATGGCGCCATTCCTCGAGTCCATCAAATACAACAGCTGGATCCTCACGGTCCTGCTGGCGCTGCCGACGCTCGGCGCGCTGATCGTCTGGGCGCACGGGCGAGCGAGCAGCACTGACAATGGTGATGCGGCGGAAGCGGGCGCGCGAACCGCTCGTCACCTAACGCTGTGGATCTTCATCCTTGAATTCGTGCTGTCGCTCGGGCTGTGGTGGTCGATCGATCCGAGCAACGCGGGGTTTCAGGCGACGATGGACGTGCGCTGGATCGACGCGTGGGGGGCGAAATACGCTGTCGGCGTGGACGGCATCTCGCTGATGATGGTGCTGCTCACGACGTTCCTGATGCCCATCAGCGTGTTAGCCGGCTGGACCAGCGTGCGCAAGAAGGTTCATGCGTATCACATCCTGTTGCTGCTCCTGACCACCGGGATGCTGGGCGTGTTCGTCGCGCGCGATCTCTTCCTGTTCTACGTGATGTGGGACGTGATGCTGGTGCCGATGTACTTCATCATCGGTGTCTGGGGCGGGGAACGACGCATCTACGCCAGCATCAAGTTCTTCATTTACACTTTCCTCCCGTCGCTGCTGATGCTGGTCGCTATCATCTACCTCGGATTGCACGGTCGGGGCGCGGGTGGAGCACCCAACTTCAGCTACGATTACATGCTCTCCGCCAGCCAGGGACTCCCGGCGAAGACGGTCCTCTACCTGTTCTCGGCGTTCTTCCTCGCCTTCGCGGTCAAGGTGCCGATGTTTCCGTTCCATACGTGGTTGCCCGACGCACACGTCGAAGCACCAACGGCTGGCTCGGTGATTCTTGCCGGTATCATGCTGAAGATGGGGACGTTCGGCTTCCTGAGATTCGCGCTGCCGCTGTTCCCCGGCGCGGCGATGGACTCGAGAATCCGGATGATCATCCTGATCCTGGCGGTGATTGGAATCATTTACGGGGCGCTGGTGGCGATGGTCCAGCCCGACTTCAAGAAGCTCGTCGCTTACAGCTCGGTCAGTCACCTCGGGTTCGTCATGCTTGGAATTTTTGCGCTCACTCTGCAGAGCGTGCAGGGCGCACTGATGGTGATGATCAACCATGGCATCTCGACTGGCGCGTTGTTCCTCCTCGTCGGGATCATCTACGAGCGGCGTCATTCGCGCCTGATCGACGCTTATGGTGGAATCGCGCGCGTCGTACCGATGTTCGCCGCGGTTCTGACTTTCGTCTCGCTGAGCAGCATCGGGCTGCCGGGCACCAATGGATTCGTCGGTGAATTCCTCGTTTTGATCGGATCTTTCCGGACTTATCCGGTGCTGACGGTGATTTCGACTACCGGCGTCATCTTCGCCGCGGTGTATCTCCTCTGGGCAATCCAGCGGATTCTCTTCAATCAGCTGGACAAACCGGAGAACGCGGAGATCCCGGATCTCAACCGGCGCGAGCTCGCACTGCTCGTGCCGCTTATCGCCGTCATCATCTGGCTCGGTGTGTATCCCGCTCCGGTGCTGCGTCGCATGGAAGGATCGGCACAGGTCCTGAT
>DASYRX010000067.1:0-17981 GCA_036003845.1 Gemmatimonadaceae bacterium
GATCCGGACGCGCCGAGTCCGGACGGGATCGAGGTCGAAAATTTCGCCGACGAAACGCTGTCCGAGACTGAATTCGCCGCGCTCGAGCTCGAGCCACTCGACACCCCGGTCGAAGAGCGGCCGCACGACCTAGCGCTGCCAAGCGATCTCCCACTGCTGCGCTTTACAGGCGACGTGCCGGCAGTGGGCGACGACGAACCCCCGAGCCTCGAGGCCGCGAGCGAAGACAGCGATGATCTCGACAGCGCCATCATGGCGCCGATCACCCGCGCCTCGCAGCCAGCCGCGATCGACGATCAGGCGTTCGAATTGGCTGAAGAGCTGCCGGCAGCGACTCATGAATCGCTCGACGCGCACGCCGCCACTCTCGACGAAGTGGAAGCGGCCGTGGAGACGCCTAACGAGGAGGAAGACGACGACCACCCCGTGATCGAGGCGACGCCACTCAACAGTGCGATCGTGTCGACGGCGCCTGCGGTGCATCCGCTGGAATGGGAAGATCTCGCGGCTGCTGCGGCTCAACACGACGTGGAGCCAGTGGAAGTACCGCGAACGCCGCTGCGGGGCGCAGTCGTGCCCATCGAGGAGCTCGAGCCGGAGATCGACCCAAATTTCCTGGATCTGCCACCGTCGTTCGGTTTGGAGGAGAACGCAGCCGAGTCGAATTTCTCCCCGTCGCCGCTCGCGCCGGACGGCCTGGAACCCGAGCCAGTGCTCGAGGTGCCTGTCTCCGACGAGATCGTAGGGTCGCTCCCTGATCTCGACCAAGAAGTGGTGGAAGCAGTTGTCGAAGAACAGCCGCCGGCACCGCCCGCGCCACGCGTCGAGCGTCGCACGCCTCCTCGAGCGCTGGAAGCGATCGCGACGTTGGACACGTTACGCGAGCAGATCCTGGAGTCACCTAACGATCCGCGGCTGCGCCGCCGGCTTGCTGAAGCGCTGCTCGAGAATGGTGAGCGAGACCAGGGGCTGCGCGAGCTCGATGCGGCGATGCTCGGCCTCGAGCGCGAGGGCGACCTGGAGACCGCACGCGACATCGCGCACGAGATTCTACGGCTCGTCCCCGAGTCTGTCCGGCACCACCAGAAGAGCGTGGAGTACGCCGCGCGATCCGGCGATCGTGTACGGCTCATCGACGCGTATCTCGCGCTCGCCGATGCATTGTTCCGCGGTGGAGAGCACGACAAGGCGCGCGCCGTCTACGGCCGCGTCGTCGAGCTCGAACCTAACGAGCCGCGTGCGCTTTCAGCGCTGGACATTCTTGCCGGACGCTCACCACGGGATGCCGCCGCAGTAACGACCGGGCGGCCCGAAGCCGAGTCCAAAGAGGATCTCACGTCGATGGACGGAGATCCAACCTTTGAGGACCTCGAGCTGGAAGACCTCGACGCGGAAGTCGCGGCCGCATTCGGATCGCCTGACGACAACGGCGACGATTTCGGCGAAGACGTCGCAGCGCGCAGCGCGGGAGTCTTCCAAACGCCGGCATTCGTTCCTAACGGCGACTTTATCGATCTGGGCGCGATGTTGCGCGGAGATCAGCCTGCGAAGTCCACTCGAATGGTGGTTGGCGACGCGAAGCCGACTGGTGACGAGCAGGCTGACTTCGAAGATATGCTGCGTCGTTTCAAGCAGGGCGTTGCCGCAAATGTCGACGATGAGGATTTCGACAGCCACTACGACTTGGGTGTCGCGTTCAAGGAGATGGGGCTCGTCGACGACGCGATTGCGCAATTCCAGAAGGCGCTGCGCTCAGACACGCATCGCAGCCGCGCATACGAAGCGCTCGGCCAGTGCTTCATCGAGAAGCACCAGCATCAGGTAGCCGCCACCCTGCTGACCCGCGCCGTCGAAACCACCCGTGTCGACGATCGCGTGCTGGTCGGCTCACTGTATCTGCTTGCGTACGCCTGCGAGCAGCTGCAGCGTGAGCGCGATGCCCTGGTGTATTATCATCGGGTCTTCGCAGTCGACGTCGATTTCCGCGACGTAGCCACACGAATCCAAGCGCTCGAATCGAAAGTAGCCTAATCACTTGGTGACACTTCGCACTCGCCTTTCACCGGCCGCCGCCTCCGCGCTTCAGGAGATTCAGGCGCCGGTCGCCGGTGCGCTCGAGCACGTGCTCGAGGCTATGAAGCGCATCGTCGTGTCGGAGACGGGCCTCGTGAACAGCGTGAGCGAGCACCTGATGCACATGCGCGGGAAGATGATGCGTCCCACGCTGCTGCTGCTCGCGAGCGAAAGCGAAGGAAGCCGCGACAAGGACGCCACTTCGTATGCAGCGGTGGTCGAGCTGATTCACTTGGCGACGCTGGTGCATGATGACGCCGTCGATCACAGCGTGCTGCGTCGCGGCATGCCGACGATCAACGCGATCTTCAGCCATCAGGTGTCGGTGATCATGGGCGACTTTCTGTACTCGCGCGCGCTCATGGAGCTTGTTAGGCTGGGCGACTTGCAGCGGCTCGAGGTACTGGCGCGTGCGTCGAACGAGCTCACGATAGGCGAGATCCACCAGCTGGCGGCGCTCGACGCGTTGGCTTTCACGGAAAGCGACTACGAGCTGCTTATCCGCGCCAAAACGGCGGCGTTGTTTGCGGGAGCCTGTGAGGTCGGCGCGCTGAGCGGGGCGCCCTCGCATCGCGCGGCCTTTCGCGAATACGGCACGCAGTTAGGCATGGCCTTCCAGGTCGTTGACGACCTGCTCGACTACACGGAGTCGTCGGCGACCATGGGCAAGCCGACTGGTCTCGACCTCAAGGAACACAAAGCAACGCTGCCGCTCATCGCGGCGCTGCCGAACCTGTCGCCTAACGAGCGCAGCGTCGTCGGCGAACTGTTTCAGACGGCCGAGCCAGCTGACGATCTGGTGGCTCGTGTGATCGAGATCGTGCGCGAAGAGGGCGGGCTTGACTACGCCCGCCGCCGCGGTGAGGAATACGCGCGTCGCGCAGAAGACGCGTTGGTGCAGGTTCCCGAGAGCGCGGCCAAGTCGGCGCTGCTCGACACGGTAGCTTACGTCATGGAAAGGCGGGCCTAATGCCGTTCCAGCCAGTTCTGTCCGCAGACATGGGATCTGAATTGTTCGGCATTAGTCGACTCGAAGAGTCGCGGCTAGTTCGCGGCAAGGTGGAACGGCACTAATGGCGATGGCGAGCAAGGTGACCATGCCTCGGGCGAGGCATAGACCAGGGTTTTATGCCCTGATTCTGATAGTCGGGTTCATTGTGGGCGGAGCCATGAACGTCCTGGCACGGCGATTCTTGCCGGCCGGCGCCGTGAAGGAGTTTTTGACAACCGGAGTAACGCCGCAATTCGGCCCGTTGCATGTTGACCTCGTTATCTTGAAGTTTGTGCTGGGCCCCATGGCGCTTGATGTGTCTCTCTTGAGCCTACTCGGGGTAGTAATCGCGTACCTGATCGCGCGTTCGCTTTTCTAGGAGATCGTTATGAACTTCGGGAACATTGGCTTCACCGAAATACTGCTGATCGGAGTGGTCGTGCTGCTTCTCTTCGGCGCCAAGCGGCTCCCGGAGATCGGCGCCTCGATGGGAAAGAGCATCAAAGAGTTCAAGCGTGGCTTGAGCGACATGGACAAGTCAATTCGAGAGGGTGCCCAGGAGAATCGTGGGCGGCTCTCGGAGCCGGAACCGACAGCCAGCACGACGGCCGAGGAACGCCCGGAGCCCAAGCGACTGTTGAGCTAAGGCGACCATCTCGAAAAACAACGCCGTCTGACTCTCGTCAGGCGGCGTTGTTTTTTTTAGTCGTTAACTACCCGTTGGCAGCTCTTCTTACTCGGAAATGACAGGCAACGCTAACCAACCTGTCTGCGCGCCGAAGCTGCGAGTTGCGCCCGATTGTCCTCCACATCCGCGTTCTTGCGTAGGCCGTCGTAGAACGCCCTAACGCGCTGATCGCGCAAAGCAGTGAGCGCTGCCTGACGACGCTCCGCTTTCACCTTCTCGAATTCGGCCTTCGAGGCCTCCGATCGTCGGTCCACTCGAATCACGAACACGGCTTCGTCTGTGGCAATCGGCTCGCTCACAACGCCAACAGACAGAGTGAAGGCCGCACCCACGGCCGGGTTCAGTCGGCCGAGCGACCCGGCAAAGGATCCGCGCGTGATCGGCTCCGTCTTCTCAACCGTTAGGTCAGCCGCCTTGGCGGCAGCTTCGAGTGAGCTCTTGGCCGCCGCTTGAGCGAGAGCCTGAGCACGCGCACGCAAAGCTTCAACCTTTTTGCGACGTAACAGCTCTCCACGGATCTGGTCCTTCACTTCTTCGAAGGGCGCGATGCCTTTGTGGCTTAGAGAGTCGAGACGTGCGAGGAAGTACGCCTGGTCCGTGTCGAAGAGCGAGCTTGTCTCACCAGGCTGCACGCCGCCGAACGCCCAGGCGCTCACTCCGGAGTAAGACCCTCCCGGACCCATGAGCGGCTGTCCCTCGATAGCCGTGAGGCTCTCTTTCTTCAGGCTCAGCACCTTGGCCGCCGAGTCGAATCGCTCGGGAGTGGACTGCTCGGCCGCTATGCGCGCCAGCGAATCGGCGCGACGGTCGGTACGCAACGCACTCGAATCGCTCTGCACGATACGCAAAAGAATGTGGCGCAGCGCGAGCGTGTCGCCTGCCTTGCGCTCATCGACCTTGATGAGGTGGAAGCCGAACGGCGTGAGCACGGGCTGCGAGACTTCACCGACCTTGAGCGCGTACGCTGCCTTTTCGAACGCCTCGACGAAACGCTTGCGCCCACCCGTGCCTAACGAGCCGCCTTCGGCGGCGCTCACCGAGTCGGCCGATTCACGTTTCGCGACATCTTCGAACTTGGCGCCACCAACGATCTCTTCACGCAGCGCGGCGGCGCGAGCACGCGTGGCCGCGGTGTCGGCGGCTGTGATCATGCGCGGGATCGTCATGATGGAAACGACGGCGCGGCCCGGTCGGTCGAAGAGCGGCTTGTTCTTGTCGTAGTACGCGCGCAGCTCGGCGTCCGACACCGAAACTGCTGAATCAGGAATCGTCGTAGGGTCGAAGCGTACGAAGGTCACCTGGGCGGTGTCGTTCGCGTCTTTGTACGCCTGCCACAGGCGCGCATCCGAGACGTAGACGTCGGCCACAAGCTGGTCCATCAGCTTCGCGCGCGGGATCGCGTCCCGGTAATAGCCCTCGAGCTGCAGAAGCAGACCCTGCGTGCGAGCAGCGGGACTGCGGAGGAAGCGACGGTACTTCTCGATGTCGAAGCGCCCTTCGGTCTGCAGATCCGGACTCTGCATCAGCTCGGGCGGGGGAGAGTTCTGCGCGGCTTGCTGAATCTCGTCGTTCGTCACGCGGATTCCGCGACGCGCGTATTCCTTCTCGAGCAGAATGTTCATCACGATCTGCTCGAAGGTTTGATTCTTTACTTGTTCGATTTCATCGAGCGTTAAGCTGCGGCCGAGTCGACGCTCCTGCTGTTGCACGGCGTTCTGCGCGTTCTGCTCGAAGGCGAGATAGCCAACGTCAGTACCCTCGACCGATGCAACAACCGACGTGCTCGTCACGGGAGCGCGTCCCGTGAGGCCCGACGTTTGATACAGCAGGAAGCCGCCGATGAAGGCGGCGATAATCACAAACCAGATGTATTTTGCGGCGCTCCGAAATGACTGCAGCACGGGGCGCTACCTCACTCGATTGATGGGGTGGTGTGGCGGCGGGAACGAACCGAAAAAGCTAGACTGCGCCCGAAGCTAAAAGCAAGTGAACGTGTCACTTCTGATTGACTTCGGTCGTCTAGTCCCTGAACGTTCACGGCCATTCCCGCCAGGCGGCGGGGTGACAGAGGTTTCGGCATGGCGACCTCCGCGAGACTGGAAGAGCTACAGCACAAATTCAACGAGAATCCTCGGCGTTATTTCGCCCCGTTGGCGAATGAACATCGAAAACTGGGGGATCTCGATCAGGCCATTGCGCTGTGCCGAACGCACTTGCCGCAACAGCCGCAGCATGTGAGTGGCCATATCGTCCTCGCGCAGGCGCTTTTCGAAGCAGGGAATACCCCAGACGCACGCAGTACGTTCGAAGCGGCGCTGGACCTGGATCCGGAGAACCTCATCGCGCTGCGCTATCTCGGTGACATTGCGCGCGCACAAGGCGAACAGTCGGCGGCGCGCCAGCTGTACGAGCGCGTGCTCGATGCCGATCCACGCAACGACGAGATCGCGCAACTAGTCCGCGAGATCCAGCAGGGCGTTCCCGCTGCTCAAGTCGCGGAAGCCGAAGCAGCCGAGCCTGAGATAGAAGCGCCAAGCGCCGAGCAGGAGGAGGTCGCTGCCAGCGATCAGCCTAACGAGTTGATTGCTGAGGCGATGCAGCCGGAGGCGTCAGAGCCCGAGCCTATCGAAGACCTGGCCACTGCGTGGCAGCACGAAGTGGCCGCGCTCGAAACTGCGAGCGAGTCGAAGATCGACGAATCGGCGTACGCGGAACTGCCGGTCGAGGAGCCGCAGCTCGAGCTTCCCGATGAACCTGAACCGACGTATTCGGAACCGGAGTCTTCGTATCAGGCGCAGGAGCCGGCGTATCAAGAGAGCGAGGCGGTCGCTGAAATGGAGCTGGCCGTTGAAGAGTCGTCGGAGCCGCAACCAGAAGTCGCAGCCGAGGCGGACTTCGCGCCAGCAGATACGATGGAATCCAACCTCGCTTCCGCAGACGCGACCTCGGTGCCTAACGAGCCGTGGGCGGAGCCGGACGCTGATTTCGTCGCTTCAGTACCGACTGTCGAGTCTTCGGCGCCTGCCGAACCGAGGACGTTTGCTGAAATCGACTACAGCGTTTTCGAAGCCGTCGCAGACGAGGAAGCTATAGCAGCTGCGCCCCCGCCCGCCGAGCCGGCGATGGAGGAGACAGCTGAAGAGCCAGCCGCGCCGTACGCTGAGACATCTTATTCGCAGTATGACGAGCCGGCGCCGGCGTCCGAGGCGACTGTGGCCGCGGAGCATACCGATGATTGGTTTGCGTCGCCGAGCTCGCGAGAAATCGAAACGTTGCCGAGCGATACATCCAGCGAGGCTGCATTCGATCTCGACGCTGCATTCCAGCAAGTCTTGCCTAACAATGGCCAGACAGAGCCAGAGTTCGAACCACTTGAAGTTCCGCAGGGCGCAGTCGCGGAGTTCTCTGATCTGCCGGTCGCTGAAACTGAGATTCCCGTCGAGACCGAGGCGCCTGCAGCGAGCGAGTTTGCGCTGCCGCCTATCGACAGCGGTGATGGCGTAGACGACGCATTCGCCGAGCTGGATCGCATGACGGCCAGCCTCGAGTCCGAGAGCGAAGGTAGCAGTGTGCTTCTGCCTGACGAGCAGTACGCCGCGTCCGCTCCGACGGAGGAGATTGAAGTGCCGCAGCACGTCGATGCGCTGATCGGACGTACCCCTGACTCGGGCGTGCCGGCTGTCGAAGAGGTGCCGGCAGCGTTCGTGACCGAGACGATGGCGGAACTGTACTTACAACAGGGGTTCCGTGAGGAAGCCCTCGCGGTCTATCGCCAACTGTTGGTGATGAATCCCGACGATGCAGTATTGGCTGGTCGTGTCGCGGCGCTCGAGGGCAAGGAAGTCGCGGCGGCAGAAGTCAGTGAGTCAGCCGATCTTCCTGCGTTCCGGTACGAGACAGCACCCGCCGCGCGGCCCGATGCGTTGGGTCAGTCGGTGCGTGCGTTCCTCGGCGTCTTCGCGAGACGACGCGCGCCGATGCGCCGACGCGAGCGAGCAGCGCGCCAGCCAGAGGCTGTCAAGCAGCCGGAATCTCCGCTCAGCGCGCTTTTTGGTGCGCCTCAGGGAAGTGACGACGCCTCTGCGGCGGTTCTCGCCGGCGCGTTCGCCGCGCCTAACGGTGAGCCGCTTCCAGGACGTCCGACCCGCGCCGCAGTCGAAGAGCTTCGGCTGGGCGACGTATTCGGCAAAACTGCTCCCGCGAGCGCGCCACGCGCCGCGTCATTCGACGAGTTCTTCAGCTCAGGCAGCGCGGAGCAACCCGCGCAGTCGCCCCTTGACGAAGAGGGGTCCGACATGGTGCAATTCACCGCCTGGCTCGAAGGACTCAAGAAAAAGTGAACATAGCCGTCCTTAACGGCCCCAATCTCAACTTACTGGGCTCGCGAGAGCCGCATCTCTACGGAACGACGACGCTCGCCGACGTCGAAAGTCGGCTGCGCCAGGTAGCTGGCGAGCTTGGAGTATCGATCGCGTGCGCGCAGCATAACGGGGAAGGCGAGCTCGTCACCGCGATTCAGCAGCTGCGCGGCAAGGCGGACGGCGCGATCGTAAACGCCGGCGCGTATTCGCATACGAGCCTGGCGATCCGCGACGCTTTCGCAGCCACTGCGCTCCCTTATGTCGAGGTGCACGTCTCGAACATCTACGCGCGCGAGCCTGAGCGTCGCCAAAGTATCCTGGCCGCGGGCGCCGTGGGCATCATCGCCGGACTCGGCGTGGCGGGCTACGAGATGGCGCTGCGAGGACTGGTCGAGCGCCTCCGCAGCGCGCGAGCCTAACGTGTTCGAGGTGCGCGCGCAGGCGCTCCTCGAGTGCCTGCGGCAGGACGCCGTGGATGGCCTGCTCGTGACGAGCATGCCTAACGTGCGGTACCTGACCGGCTTCTCCGGCACCCACGCCATGCTGCTGGTGACAGGGGCCGAGCGCTGGCTCTTCACCGATTTCCGTTACGCCGAGCAGGCAGCGGCGGAATCCGGCGCCGTGGCGAAGGTGGTGATCGAGGCCTCCAATCTCTGGCGCGGTCTCTGGGAGACACTGCGCGCTGCGCGCGGGCTGCACACAATCGGATTCGAATCGGCGCATCTCGCGCATCGCGACTTCGAGCGTCTGCTCAAAGACGGATCGGCGTGGACGTGGCGACCGTTTGTCGACGTCGTCGAGCGGCTTCGCGAGCGAAAGGACCCCAGTGAGCTCGAGCTGATCAAGGAGGCAGCGCGCGTAGCAGGTGCTGCGCTCGACCGCACCATGCCGGCGGTGCGTCCAGGGATGACCGAGTTGGAAGTCGCCGGCGTTCTGGAGCACGCGTTGCGCGATCACGGCAGCGAAGAGACGCCCTTCCCAACGATCGTCGCCTCGGGGCCGCGGACAGCGCTGCCTCACGCGCGAGCCGGATCGCGCGCTATTGCGCGCGGAGACTTCTTGCTATTGGATTTCGGCGCTACAGTCGGTGGTTATTGTAGCGACGTCACAAGGACGATGGTCGTCGGAAAGGCAGACGGGCGGCAGCGCGAGGTACATGATGCGGTGCTCGCCGCCAACGAAGCCGCTCGGGCACGTGTGCGCAGTGGGATGACGGGGAAGGACGCAGACGCCATAGCGAGGGCGGTACTCGAACAACACGGTTTAGGTGATGCTTTTGGTCATGGCTTGGGACATGGCATCGGGTTGGAAGTGCACGAAGGTCCGCGGCTCTCGCGCATCGCGGACATGGTGCTACCCGAAGGCGCGGTCGTGACGATCGAGCCTGGCGCGTACGTATCGGGCTGGGGCGGAGTGAGAATCGAAGACAATGTCCGGTTGGGCGCCGGGGGCGCGGAGCTGCTGACTGAGTTCCCGCGTCACCTAATCGAATTGTCGTGAGCGGCGCTGCGCACGTCGCCTAACGAACTCCTATGATCGACCTACGCTACGTCAAGAAGCTCATCGAGATGCTGGACGGGTCGTCCGTTGACTCGGTCGAGATATCGACCGAGAAAGGGATGAAGATCCGCATCTCGAAGACGGCGCAGGCCCGTCCTCAGGTCCATGCGGCCCAGGTTCCGGCGCATCAGCCGGACTCCCAGCCCCATCAGGCGATTGGGTCTGCCCGGTCTCCGACCCCCGCAGAGGGGGTAAATGCGATTCAGGAACCGGCGGAAAGTGCCGCTCGGCAAGAGCCGCCGAAGGCAAACCTCCTGGAAGTGAAGTCCCCGATGGTCGGGACCTACTATGCCCAGCCCGAACCGGGGGCCGCTGCATACGTTAGCCCGGGTCAGCGCGTCAGTAAGGGACAGGTTCTGTGCATCATCGAGGCGATGAAGATCATGAACGAGATTGAGTCCGAGTACTCGGGCGTGGTCAAAGAGATTCTCGTCGAGGATGCCCAGCCCGTGGAGTACGGCCAAGTCCTCTTCCGAATCGACCCCAATGGCTAATCCCACTACACAGGCCGAGAGCGCACCGGCCGCACGAGCGCCTTTCAACTTCAAGGCAATCCTGCAGCAGATGGTGCAGCTCAACGCGTCCGACTTGCATCTCAAAGTCGGCCGCCCGCCGACGCTGCGCGTAAACGGCGATCTCTCGCCCCTGCCGCTCGCCGCGCTGCGCCCAGACGACATGAGCACGTTGGCGAAGGAGCTGATGACACCGAAGCAGGTGAAGGAATTCACCGAGTTTCGTGAGTCAGACTTCGCGACTGGCGTTCCAGGGATCGGCCGCTTCCGCGTTAACGCCTATCAACAGCGCGGTACGATCGCGTTTGCGATTCGAACCATTCCGCACCAGGCGAAATCGCTGCGCGAACTGAATCTCCCGCCGATTACCGAAGACATCGCGCTTCTGCCGCGCGGACTGGTTCTCGTCACGGGCATCACAGGATCTGGCAAGTCGACGTCGCTCGCGTCGATGCTGCACCACGTGAACGAGCGGCGGTTCGCGAACATCATCACCGTCGAAGATCCGATCGAGTTCTTGCATCGCGACATCAAGTGCCACATCAACCAGCGCGAAATCGGAACAGACACGGGGAGTTTTGCCCAGGCTCTGCGACGAGTCTTACGTCAGGATCCTGACGTCATCCTCATTGGCGAAATCCGCGACCTCGATACGCTTGACACGGCGCTCAAGGCAGCCGACACGGGGCACTTGGTCTTCTCGACGTTGCACACCACGGATGCGACGCAGACAATCAACCGCGTGCTCTCGTTCTATCCGCCGCACCAGCAAAACGAAGTTCGTTATGCGCTTTCCAGCGCCTTGGCGGCTGTCATCTCGCAGCGGCTCGTCCCGCGCACCGATCGACCTGGTCGAGTGCCCGCCTGCGAAGTGCTCATAAACACCGCTGCTGTGCGCGAGCAGATCCGCGACATCGCGAAGGCGCTGAACATTCCGGATCTCATAAAAGAAGGGACTGTCCAATACGGTATGCAGAGCTTCGACCAGTCGCTCATGGGCTGGTACTCGAAGGGAATCGTGTCGTACGAGAACGCGCTCTTTTACGCGACGAACCCCAGCGAATTCGCGCTCCGCGTGCAGGGTGTGTCAGGTTCCAGCGATACGTCGTGGGAAGGGTTCCAGAGACCGGAAGAGGGAGGCAGCACCTAACGCCAGTGGCTCCGACCGCCGCCGCCGCGCCGAAAGACGCTCGTGTTTCGTAAAGTCCTCGTCGCGAATCGCGGCGAGATTGCGCTGCGCGTCATACGTGCGTGCCGCGAGCTTGGTCTCGAGACGGTGGCCGTCTATTCGGAGGCGGATCGCGAGTCTCTGCACGTCCGCTTTGCCGACGACGACGTGTGTATCGGGCCCGCCCCCGCGCGCGAATCGTATCTGCGCATTCCGCGGATCATCGCCGCGGCGGAGATCACCGGTGCTGACGCGATCCATCCGGGCTACGGTTTCCTCGCCGAGAACGCGGAATTCGCGGAGACGTGCGCTGCCTCCAATATCACGTTCATCGGGCCGACGGCGGACCAAATCCGCGTTATGGGTGACAAGGCCGCTGCGCGGAAAGCGATGGCCGACGTCGGCGTGCCGATCGTCCCAGGCACCCCCGGGCCGGTCGAGGATCCGGATGACGCGCTCGCAGCCGCCCAGGAGATCGGATTCCCGGTCATCATCAAGGCAGCGGCCGGTGGCGGCGGAAAAGGGATGCGGGTCTCGACTGACGTCGATGATTTTCCGCGTGCCTTCCAACTCGCTCGCTCTGAAGCGCTGGCGGCGTTCGGCAATGGCGACGTTTACGTCGAAAAATTCCTAACGCGGCCGCGCCATATCGAATTCCAGATACTCGGCGATCAGCACGGCAAGGTGATCCACCTTGGCGAGCGCGATTGCTCGATCCAGCGGCGGCATCAGAAGCTCGTGGAGGAAGCGCCGAGTCCCGCGGTGACTCCGGAGCTACGCCAGAAAATGGGTGGCGACGCAGTACGCGGAGCGAAAGCGATCGATTATGTCGGTGCCGGGACGATCGAGATGCTGCTGGACTCGGACGGATCGTACTACTTCATGGAGATGAATACGCGCATTCAGGTGGAGCATCCCGTCACCGAGATGCTCACTGGGATCGATCTCGTCAAGGAACAGATACAAGTGGCACAGGGCGAGCGGTTGTCCGTAGATGCGTTGCCGATGCTGAGAGGGCATGTGATCGAGTGTCGCATCAATGCCGAAGATCCCATGCGCAACTTTCAGCCCTGTCCGGGGCGCATCGAAACGTTCCACCCACCCGGTGGACCGGGCGTTAGGCTGGACACACACGTCTACGCCGGGTACACCGTTCCGCCGTACTACGACTCGCTACTCGCGAAGCTGATTTGCCAGGGTCGGACACGAGACGAAGCGATTGGCCGTATGCGGATGTCGCTGGAGAGTTTTATCATCGAAGGCGTTACGACGACGGCATCATTCCTGTCGCGCGTGATGCAGCACCCGAAGTTCGTCGCAGGCGACGTAGACACAAAATTCCTCGAGCGAGAGACAGTTCTGTTCAAGGAGCAGTGATCGGTGCGTTTGGATGTGTACTTCGGCGGTGCGGAGGTTACGCCCGCTGAAACGCAGGGCCGTGTTGTGCTGGTACTCGATGTCCTGCGCGCGTCGACAAGCATCGCCGTCGCGCTCTCGAATGGAGCCCGCGCCATCGTGCCGTGCGAATCGGCTGAAGAGGCGATCACTCTGTCACGATCGTTCGAGCGCTCCGATGTGCGTCTCGCCGGCGAAATGCGCATGCTGCCGATCCCCGGGTTCGATCTGGGGAATTCGCCGGCTGACTTCTCGCCCGCCGCCGTCGACGGAAAGACGATCTTCCTCGCGACCACGAACGGGACGCGCTTGCTGACGGGGATCCAGGGCGCGCGCGACGTTCTGGTCGGCGCGTTCGTGAACTATCGCGCGGTACTCGCGATGCTGCGCGCGGCCGCTCGCGCGAGCGCGGACATCGCAATCGCATGCGCTGGGCGAGACAGGAGATTCGCGCTGGAAGACGCCGTGTGCGCTGGACGATTCGTGCGCGGGATCCGGCGTCGCCTAACGAACATCGAGGTGAACGACGCTGCGCGCGTCGCCGCGCTGCTCGATCGCCGCTACGGCGTGGACGTCGAGGCGGCGCTGCGCGAGTCCGAGCATGGTCGCGCGCTCGTGGAGGCCGGCTTCGCCGCCGATGTCGCGTTGTGTGCGGCTGTCGACAGCATTCCCATTCTCCCCGTGTATGCAGACCGCCAGATTACCAAGCTAGGTCCAGACCGGGGGCGTTAGGCCGTGCGCGAGTCGCTCCGCAGGGAACTGAGCGGCATAGCCGGACTCTTGGTAGCCGTGTTTCTCGGTGGCGCACTGCTTTTTCAAGCAGTGCCTACGGAGGCATCGTGCTGGGCAGGACGTGGGCTCTTCGGCCCCGTCGGTGCGTGCGCCAAAGACGCTCTCGTGTCCTTCGTCGGAATTGCAGGCGCTGCGCTTCTGACGCTCGTTCCCGCCGTGTATGGGTTGCATAGACTCGGGCGCATTAGCGCGAGCCATGAGCGATCGGGCATCGTGCTGGCCGGCGGCTGTGCACTCCTGGTTCCTGTGATCGTCGCGCTCGCACGCGGCCCGGTTCCGATGGAAGACGCCGCGGCAGGGCTTTGGGGGAACTTCGCCGCCACATATTTGACAAGGTTGTTAGGCACCGCTGGCGCGTGGATTGTCGCGGTGCTCGGCGTTTCGGCGTTGACGGCGGCGTCGCTGCACTGGAATCCCTTGCGCGTGGTGCTCGGCCCCGGACGGGCGAAGCCAGCTACCGCAGCCCCTGGTCCCACGCGTGCGCAGGCTCTCGAGGCGAAACCGGAAGAGATGCCGGCAATTCAGCCGCTGTCAGTTCGTGTCACATCCGACGAGGCATCTTCGCGCGTCGAACGAAAGAAAGCCGCTGCCGCGTCAAAGCCGGAACCCGCGTCGAATGGCGATGCGCCGGTGAGCGTTGCCACGGTCGCGGCCTCGTTAGGTGAGGATGCGCTGCGCGACGACGCGGTCCCGCCGGCCGACCTCCTGTCGCCCGCGCCGACGAGACACGCTGACGTTGGGAAGGCGCAGCTCGACGCGATGGGCGAGAAGCTCATGGACGCGCTGCGCACGTTCCGCGTCGACGGCGAGCTGGTCGGACGGACCACCGGGCCCGTAGTGACCCAATACGAAATCGAGCCTGCGCCAGGCGTGAAGGTGCGCCAGTTCGCGAACCTCGCGAACGACCTCGCACTCGCGATGCGCGCGCAGAGCATTCGCATCGTGGCCCCCATTCCCGGGCGCGGCGCCGTCGGCGTTGAGGTGCCCAATCCAGAGGCAGAGATCGTCGCCTTTCGCGAAGTCCTCGAATCGCGCGAGTTTCAGGCGCTGCGCGCGTCGTTGCCGATCGTGTTAGGCAAGGATCTGGAAGGGCATCCCGTCGTCGCTGACCTCGCCAAGATGCCGCACTTGCTCATCGCGGGCGCGACGGGCTCGGGGAAATCGGTGTGCGTGAACACGATCATAACGAGTCTCGTCTACCGACACACTCCCAAGACGCTGCGCTTCCTGCTGGTCGATCCCAAGATGGTGGAACTGACTGTCTACAACGTGTTGCCGCATCTCCGGCACAAGGTCGTCACCGACTATCGCGACTCCGCGGCTGTGCTCAAGTGGGCCGTGCTGGAGATGAACTACCGCTATGAGCTGCTGGCGGCGAACGGCGCGCGCAACATCCAGGACTTCAACAAGCGCGTGCTCGACGGCGCGCAGCTGCTCATCCCGAAGCAACCAGGCGTTGCGTTCGAGGATCGCGCGTATCGCGGCGATGTGCTGCCGTACATCGTCGTCATCATCGACGAGCTGGCCGACCTCATGATGACGGTGCAGGGGGAAGTCGAGCACCCGCTCGCCATGCTCGCGCAGAAGGCGCGCGCGATCGGCGTGCACCTCATTCTGGCGACGCAGCGGCCCAGCGTGAACGTCATCACCGGTTTGATCAAGGCGAACTTCCCGAGCCGCATCGCGTTTCGTGTTGCGTCGCAAGTCGACAGCCGGACCATCATCGACGGCATTGGTGCCGAAGCGCTGTTAGGCAACGGCGACATGTTGTTCATCCCGCCAGGCAAGTCCGAGCCGCAGCGAATTCAGGGCGCCTTCATCTCGAGCGAAGAAACCGAGCGCCTAACGACGTGGTACGCCGCTCGGCGCGAGGCGCGTCGTTCTCGTCTCGCGTCGCAAGGCCTGGTCGCCGATCAGTCGGCTGAGAGCGACGTCCTCGAGACCGTGCGTGCGCACGAGGCGGCCCAGGCGGCTGCCGACGAGGAGCCGTCGCAAGAGGAAGTCGGCGATCGCGACACACTGTTCCGTGAGGCCGCCGAGGTTGTGATCCAGCATCAACAGGGCTCGACGTCGCTGCTGCAACGGCGGTTAGGCGTCGGCTATGGCCGTGCAGCGCGAATCATGGATCAACTCGAAGCCGCCGGGATCATCGGGCAGCAACGCGGCGCCAAAGCGCGGGATATCCTGGTCGGGCTCGAAGAACTCGACAGGATTTGTGGGCCGCGAGCCTAACGGTCACGCGTTCAAGACTGAAAACAAGGAGCTGTGGGTGTCGCGTGCCGAGTGCCGAGTCTCGAGCCCGAATAGCTCACCATGAAGCCCTCCGGTGCGCGAGCGCCGAACTAGTGATCATCTTGTCCTCGTGACTCGGTTCACGAAACTCGGTACCCAAAGCTCCTTGTTTTTTTCGTATGGGCAGCTTCGAGTACCGAGTCGTCAGGCAAGTGGGCTATTTGGTGACAATGTCGACCTTCATCGGCGCCAACGCGCCTAACAGCGCATCCTGATCCGCCTGCGCGACATTGAAGGCCTTGAGCGTCGCGGCGAGATCCTCGACAAGCGCGTCGAAGTGCGCGCTCGTGATCTTCATCCCCGCGTGCGCCGTCTTCATGTCCTTCCCCGTGTACGTGCACGGGCCACCAGTCGCCTGACAAATCTGGTCGACGAGCTTGCCCTTGAAGGCGGCGAGGCGTGTCGGATCGCTCGCCGTCGCCTTGAAGAAGCCGTTGATCCTCGAATCCGCCGCCACGCGTGCTACGAACGAATCCACGACCGCGACGATCGCGTCGCGCCCGCCGAGCCTGTCGTACAGGGTGCTGGCCGCCGGTGCCGCGGCAGGAGTGTCGGGGGCCGCTGCCTTGTCCTTCTCGCCACCGCCGCACGCGACCAGGAGCGGCAGCGCAGAAGCCAGCATCAGACCACGAATGACCCGCGTTAGGCAATGCATACACGCTCCGTGTTTGATGTGAAGGCGTCGCCGTGGCGAACGCGACCCAAGCTACCGCCGCCGAGAAGCTGCCGCACGCAAACTCGGCAATACAAGAGCCCGATACGCGTGGGAACGGTGACGTCTTTGAGACGCTACTCCGCTATCCTCGCCGCGTGTCGCAGGAACGGGCGCAGTTTGGTCTCCTCGGGGAGCGAGTCGCTCAACGCTGGCTGGAGCGAGCGGGTTGGCGCGTCCTGCAGCGCCGCTTTCGCTCCGGTCACCGCGATATCGATCTCATCGCCGAACGAAACGGGCTAGTGGCCTTCGTCGAGGTGAAGGCGAGGCGCGCGGAGGAGCGCGGGGCCGACTTTGGCGACCCGGTCGAAGCGGTGAACTGGCGAAAACAGCGCGAACTGTCCCGCTCCGCGAGCGTTTGGATCGACCGCCACGGCCGGCCAGGCGAGGTCTACCGTTTCGACGTGATTGGAGTGCTGGTGGTCGGCGACCGCGTGCGCGTGAGGCATGTCGCAAACGCGTTTCAGCTGGTCGCAAAATCGCACTAAGTAATGGATTGATTTCGGCTTTTCTTCGGGGTATCGTAACGCTCGCCATTCGGCCGTAAATTCGGCGTTGGCCAGTCCACCACCGTCTAACGCTTGAGGGGATCGATGGGCACCGCATCCATCACAGACGATCGCAAGAAAGCGCTCGGCCTGGCCATCGCGCAAATCGAGAAAAACCACGGCAAAGGCTCCATCATGAGGATGGGCGCTGAATCATTCCGTGTTCGGGTTGAATCCATCTCGACGGGCGCGATCAATCTCGACGCAGCAATCGGAATTGGCGGCATTCCACGTGGCCGCGTCACCGAAATCTTTGGGCCGGAATCGAGCGGTAAGACGACGTTGTGTCTGCACGTCGTGGCCAACGCGCAGCGCACAGGGGGCGTGGCTGCTTTCATCGACGCGGAGCACGCGCTCGATGTCGATTACGCCAAGAAGTTAGGCGTCGACGTCGAGAACCTTCTCGTCTCGCAACCCGATACCGGCGAGCAGGCGCTGGAAATCTGCGAGATACTCGTTAGGTCCGGCGCAGTCGATGTCGTCGTCGTCGATTCTGTCGCTGCGCTCGTGCCGCGCGCCGAAATCGAAGGTGACATGGGTGACGCGCACGTCGGCCTGCAGGCGCGGCTCATGAGTCAGGCGCTGCGCAAACTCACCGGCGCCATCGCGCGTTCGCGCACCGCCGTGGTCTTCATCAATCAGCTGCGCGAAAAAATCGGCGTGATGTTCGGCAATCCCGAAACGACCACGGGTGGCAAGGCGCTCAAGTTCTACGCGTCGTTGCGGCTCGATATCCGTCGCTTGGGACCCGTGAAAGAGAAAGAAGAGGTCATCGGGTCTCAGGTTCGCGTCAAGGTTGTAAAGAACAAGGTCGCACCGCCGTTCAAGCAGGCGGAGTTCGACATCATGTATGCCGAAGGCATAAGCCACGTCGGCTTGCAGGCGCGGC
>DASYRX010000068.1:0-4815 GCA_036003845.1 Gemmatimonadaceae bacterium
GCTCGCGACCGTGCCCCCGACTGCCGCGATCGTGGGCAAGCTTTTCGGCGTCCGTTATCTGGCCACGCTCTTCGGCCTCACGTTGTTATCGCATCAGATCGGCGGGTTCCTCGGCGCATATCTCGGCGGGATCGCCCTCAGCCAGTCCGGGGATTATCACTGGATGTGGTACGCGGACATGGCGCTGGCTGCAGCCGCCGCCATCGTTAATCTGCCGATACGAGAGGCGCGCCTCGAGCCGTTACCGAAGCCCGCGTAAGACGTTGGTGGCGGAAGCGTAATTCACCCTAATGGGTTTGCTGCGCGCGACGAAATTGAGGAGAGGCCCGGAAGACTTCGAAGTTGGACAGATGTTCGGCGGATCCGCGCGCGTCCGCATCGATGCACTCGCCGACACCTTCCAGGCCGCGCTGGAAACCTCCGAGCTCTCCTTGGTCTCGAGCCCGGCATCAAGCGGGCCAGGCGACCTTGGACGACGACGTTGCGGTCAGGGGCGGTTGGCGAGCAGCGCATCGCGCGTGCGCCGAGCTGCAAAGAGGACGAGATAATCGGTGATGCGCGCGTTCGCCTTCAGGCGCGCGAACTCAGCTTCGTAGACCCGCTTTACGATTGGCAAGGGATAGTGCGTTTCCTGAGCGATGCTCGTAATCGTGTCTTCATTGATCGCATCTTCATCACGAGCGATTGAATCAGGCATTGCGTTGCTCCAGATGGGTCGATTGATTGCTGTTGCCCTGGCGCGTTCCCATGACATGCGGACCGCGGTCCAACAGGTTGAATCCGGCCTCGCCGGAAGGCGAGGATTATGAATTAGCCGGCGCTTCGGCGCACCAAAAAATCGTGGCACGTGCCATCAATCGTTTCGATAACGATCGGCGCTCGAGTTCCAATCGAGCTTTGTGATTATCTGTTAGAGGCTTAGAGCCGGAAATTCCATTGGTTCACCAAGATTCCTGATTAAACTCACTGTCACAAAGCGCTGGGCCCTCGATTCATCCAGCAAAAACAATATGATGATGCGCGTGCATTCGTTGTCGCGAAGCGTATCGCCCGCGTTCTCCGATCGTGCCCGGAGAATTGCGGCGCGATCCGGTACTTGCGGAACTCTTTGCCACTCGGTGGCGAACTCATCTGCGCGCGCTGGTCCGACCGAGCGACTGCAGCGATGCGCATGACTGATAGGCGCTGCGGGCAGCTCGAGCGCTCTCGAATTCGAGAGACGCGATCGCCCTCTGGCGCGACGACCAGAAGAGACTTTGGCCAAAGTGAACCAGCGGCGGCACGGCGATCAGACCCCAGGTCGTCGTCAGCATCATCAGCGCGATGAGGACGGCGGCGCTCCCGAGGTCCTTGGCGCGTTTCGACAGCCGGTGCGTATCGAACCCGATTCGGTCCACCGCCGCTTCAACGCTCGAATTGAGCAGCTCGACCAGCAAGACGAGCAGCACAGATCCGAACAAGAGAACGCGCTCGGTCGCCGACACGTCGATGACGCACGCCAGCGGGATCAGGACGGCGGCGAGCCCTACTTCCTGGCGGAACGCGCTTTCGTGGTGGAAGGCGAGACGCAGTCCCGACAACGAATAGAAAAACGCGTTGAGGAGCCGTTGAACACCGCGCTGGCCCTTGTGCGGGCTTTCAGGCAGGTCCGGGGCGCGCATGATTTGGACGCAGGTGTTCCAGGAATTGAGCGGTCGCTCGCTCCCACGAATAGGCGAGCGCATGACGCCGAACCGCTTCACGGCCAAGGTCGAGCGCCGCGAGCGCCGCGACCCGAAGGTCGTTATCAAGGATGCCACTCTCGCCATGCCGGACGACGTCCATTGGGCCGGGTACGGGGTACGCGGCGACCGGCGTCCCACTGGCCATCGCCTCGAGCAGCACGAGACCGAAGGTATCGGTGCGGCTCGGAAAGACGAACGCATCCGCGCTGCGGAAATGCGCGGCGAGCTCTTCACCGACTTTGGCTCCGGTGAATACTACGTCGGCGTAATGCCGCTCCAGCGCTGCTCTTTGCGGTCCATCACCGACCACGACCTTGGTGCCGGGCAGGTCGAGCGCCAGAAATGCACCGATATTCTTCTCGACCGCGACGCGTCCCACGTACATGAACACGGGGCGTTCCCAGCCATTCGCCGTCGGCAATCCGGGGCGAAACAGCGTCGAATCAACACCGCGCGACCAGCGGACCAGACGCGCGAACCCGCGCCGTTCGAGATCGTCGTGGATCGCCGCCGTGGCCACCATCACCGCCTCTGCCGGCGCGTGGAAGCGCCGCAACCACGCGTAGGTGATCGCCGTCGGAAGCCGGGTGCGCGCGTGCACATATTCCGGAAAGCGAGTGTGATAGGACGTGGTGAATGGAACCCTGTCGCGCAGGCACAGCTTGCGCATCGCCATCCCGATCGGGCCTTCGGTCGCGATATGGACGGCGTCCGGCAGGAACCGCTGGAAAATCTTCGCGAGGCCGCGCGCCGGATTCAGTGCCAGTCGGATCTCGGGGTAGGTCGGGCAGGCAACGCTGATGAAGCTGTTGGGACCGACGACTTCGACCGTGTGACCCGTCGACTCAAGCTCGCGCAGCGTATTCTGCAGCGTCACGACGACGCCGTTGATTTGCGGCGTCCACGCGTCAGTGGCCACTAATATACGCAAGTGTTTGCTCCTCGCGTGTCCCGGATGAGATGACGTGCGCAGTCCGCTCGGCCACGTCGTGCCAGCTCAGGACGCGCAGGCTTCCGTCGGCAGCCTCGACAAGCGCCGTCAGGCTTTCAACCCAGTCGCCATCGTTGCAGTAGAGAATGCCGTCGATATCGCGGATCTCGGCCTTGTGGATATGGCCGCAAACGACGCCGTCGGCTTCGCGGAGTCTCGCTTCTGCCGCGACTGCGTGTTCGAAATCGACGATGTAGCTCACGGCATTCTTCACCCTGAGCTTCACGTATTTCGCGAGCGACCAATAGGGGAATCCGAGGCGGGCGCGCAGCGCGTTGAGCCAACGGTTGAGATGCAGGACGGTCGTGTGCAGGCGATCGCCGACTATCGCCAGCCACCGTGCCTGCTGCACAACCGCGTCGAACAGATCGCCGTGCAACACGAGCAGCCGCCGGCCATCAGCGGTGACGTGCATCGCTTCGTCACAGACCTCGATGCCGCTGAACGACAGGTTCAGGAAATGGCGGCCGAACTCATCGTGATTGCCGGGAATGTAGATGACGCGCGTTCCTTTGCGCGCCTTGCGCAGGATTTTCTGCACGACGTCGTTGTGCGCCTGCGGCCAATACCACCGGCGGCGGAGCTGCCAGCCGTCGATGATGTCGCCGACGAGATACAGGTGCTCGGATTCAGTGTGGCGAAGAAAATCGAGCAGGTGCCGCGCTTGACAGCCGGTGGTGCCTAGATGCAGATCGGAAATCCAGATCGTGCGGAAGCGAAATTGGCCGTCACCTTCATCATCGATCGTGCGCGCGGAGGCGCTTATGCTCACTCCACACCATCCAGGGCGGGCGTGGCCTTGCCCGAGAGCATCGCAGCAAGCGGCCGGAGCGCCCGAGCTGCGCGCCATACGCAATCCGTACGGAAACGCGGTTCAACACGTTGCTGCGCCACGTCGTTGCGCGTCCTCGCGCCGCAAGGCGCAGTGGTCCGATGGCCCGCAAGTCTAATCGACGCGCATTGCAGCGAGGTGTCTGTATCGTGACAGTTGCGTGAGAATGAACCGGCGACCTGCGCCGACCCAGAATACAACTGGCGTGACTGCTACCTCGTGAATCGGACCTGCGTCTAGCGGGCTACCGATTCGCCCAGGGCCGCGGTGTGCCCGTAACCCTGTCGAGAATCGGCGAGTGGCCAAAAAAACCATCGGCCAGATCTCGCACGAACTGCGCGACCCAATTCTCGCCCGGCCCGCCCCAGTAGATATTGGATTTCGCGCTCTGGCAATTGGTGACGCGCACGGCGTAGTGGGACGACCAGGGGTCTGCGCCCTCCGGACGCGCGCGCCGAACGCGAAGGATGAAATCTTCATGACGACAGCCGAGGCGACTGAGCTCGGTCTCGAAGTCCTGCTTCTCGCCGAGCTGCTCCATGACCCATGAATCGCCTTCGCTATGCACCGTCATGGCAAGCTTCCGGAAAGGGCAATGGTGTATTGTCGCGCCGCGGGTGTGACAGGAATGTGACGTCGCAGTAGCAAGGCGCCCCGCGTCAGACGGAGTGACTGGCGCGCGTCATGGCGGCGAGCACGCTAGCGGCGATCCATCGCGCTTCCTCCTCGATGCCGAAGCAAAGCGCAGGGTCGTCGCGACGATCGACTTCGACGACCTTTTGGCCGAACGCTATCCGCGCACCTCGGGCGGAGAGTCCCACCAGCACACCGGATCGCGGCGCAACCACGGGCCGCAGCCCGATCTGACCCACGACCTCCCCAGCCTTGACCCGATCACCGATTCTATGCGTGGTCATGAACCGCCCGGCAGCGTCGGCGAGAACGACATGATGGGCGCCTTTGCGCAGGAGCTCGACCGACCGCGCGCACGCAGCGTCCGCATCAACGCTATCCGGGAACTTGAGTAGCACGTCCGCATCAATCCCGGTCGTAAACCCGGCCCCGATGGCGATGGTCATGGGCGCATGGCCGAGCAGCCTCGCCGTCGCCTGGCTTCCGCGCAGACGCGCGTCCACGATCAGCGCGGGATCGAGAGTATCGGCCAGCCCCCTCCACGACCAGGTGGTCGCGGCGATCAGCCCCTTCTGCAGGACCGAAGGAACGCTGCGCACGGAGGCGCAGAAGCAGGCGATCTCGCCCTCGAGCTC
>DASYRX010000069.1:0-2292 GCA_036003845.1 Gemmatimonadaceae bacterium
ATCCGTAGCCAGTGAGTAGACGCCGGAGTTGATCACGCGGTCCGCTGCTGTGATGGCTGCCGCACAACCGTTCGAACCACCAGCGACGGGTACGTTGCACGAGTTGTACGCCGTCGCGTTGATCCCTTGGTCCTTCTTGAAGACGCCAGCGTTCAAATACATGCTGGCGAGGATTGCGTCGGCGGCACCTCGCGCGACGCGGCCGTACTGCGAAGCTGGGCGCCGCTCGGGCAGGTTCGTTCGCGCAGCGGTGAGCTCAGCCTCGACGAACTTGAAGATGGAGTCGCGCGACACTCGCGGGTTCTGACCAACCTCTGTGCCGGTTACGAGCGGCACCCCACCGAACAGGTCCATGGCCAAGTAGTAGTACCACGCACGCAGAGTGCGCAGCTCAGCGAGCGTCTGCGCCGCCGACGCACCGCCGGCCTTCTCGATGACACTGATCATGAGATTCGCGCGCGCGACACCGCTAAAAATCGCATTCCAGGTGCCGTTCATGTCATCGAGCGCCGAACCGCTGCTCGCGGTCCAGGTCTGGCGATAAATCTCCAACCAGCGGCCATTGTCGTACCAGTCGCTTCCGCGCGTGGGGACGACGATTTCGTCAGTCGTGATCTCGCTCAGATTGAACCATCCCCACGTCAGATCGCGGAACCCGGCGTACACTGACGCCACGCCGGCCAGGATCTCTTCGTCCGTTTTGAACGCGTTGTCGGGAGTGAGCGCGTCGTTAGGCACTTCAGTGAGATCCGTGCACGCCCCGCCGAGTGCTATCAACGGCACGACGAGCACCGTGCGGGAAGTGACCCGCCAGATCGACTGTACAAGAGACGTTTTCATAGAATGCCTGGTTCGGGTTGCGTAGATCGTTAGGTCCGAGAGCCTAGAATTGGAAGCGGACGCCGGTCGTGAACGTGCGAGCGCGCGGATACGTGAGATAGTCGATACCACGCGACGCCAGCCCGGCGCCAACGAAGACTTCAGGGTCATAACCGGTATAGCCGGTGAACAGCAGGAGGTTGTCACCGGACAGGAAGACGCGCGTGGACCGGATGGCCGAAAAGCGCCCGGGAAGATCGAACGTGTAGCCGACAGTCACGTTCTGCAGGCGCAAAAACGAGCCGCTTTCGATCCAGCGCGATGAGTAGATCGCTGGCTCACCGATCTTTGTTGCGTCGTCGAGCGCAGAGGCGAGGAAGTTTCTGCCCTGCAGCGCGTTGCTCTTTGTCGAATAGACTAGGGCGGTATTGTTGAACACATCGCGTCCAACTTCAGCGCGCCAGAACCAGCTCGCGTCAAATTTCCCCCAGCGTCCGTTGTTAGTGAGACCGAGAGTGAAGTCTGGGTTGGCCTTCCCGATGATCTGGTCGTCGTCGCTGATCGGTGTCGTCGTCTCGCCGCCCACGCACTCCGGCCGCGCCTTGATGCAGCGGAAGACCTGCTTGCCCTGAGCGTCCACCTTGAGGAAGACTGGGCCGAAGAAGGTGCCGATCGGCTCTCCAACGATGATGCGCTGCGCGAGACGCCCCGACTGACCCTGGCCGCTCACGCCGCCCGTTGCGATGAACGTGCGATCGCCACCGAGGCTCTTCACCTCGTTGCGCTCCACTGAGCCAACCAGCGCGGCAGAGAGTGTTTTCGACCCCTCGGAGATGAGCACTGCGTCAATCGTCGCCTCAAAGCCGCGGTTACGCAGGCTCCCGATGTTCTCCAGGCGAGTGGCTACGACCGCCGGCTGTGGAACCGACACCTCGAGCAGCAGATCTTTTGTCGTCTTCTGATAGAACTCGATGGCGCCCGTGATGCGGTCGTCCTTGAAACCGTAGTCAATGCCAACATTTACTTGCTCGGATGTCTCCCACTTGAGATCCGGATTAGCGACCTGTGACGCTAACAGCCCCGTCGTGATCGCGCTTCCAAACGGGTAGCGTGCGGCATTGCTCGCGCGCAGCAACAGCTGTGTGCCGTAGGGGCGCACTGCCTGGTTACCCTGAAGCCCCCAACCAGCACGCAGTGAGAGTTGCGACAGGCCGAATGGCTTTCCGGCCATGAATCCTTCCTCGGTCAGACGCCACGACGCGGACAGCGCTGGGAACACCGACCACTTATTCCCTTCAGCCAAGCGGGACGAGCCGTCGTAGCGCACGACTCCCGTTAGGAAATACTTGTTCGCGAAGCCGTAGTTGGCGCGCGAGAAGAACGACACGAGCTTGCTGTCGACGAAGTACGAGAACGGAACCGGCGAGTTCGTCTGCGTGCCGGCACCGAGGTTGTTATACGAGAAGGCGTCGG
>DASYRX010000070.1:0-5647 GCA_036003845.1 Gemmatimonadaceae bacterium
TTGGCGTCGCCACGACCCGGCACTCCCTCCTGATAATCCCAGAGACCGATCAGCGGACCCGCACCGTGGCCATGCATCCCGATCGGGTGCGAGTACATCGTTCCGTTCAGTCCTTCGCTCTTCATCCTCGTTAGGACAGAACGTAGGATCTCGTTGCCGCTGCGACCCGGCCGAGTTTCTTCGAAGAGGATGTCCTGCATCCTGTTCGAGTTGGCCAGGGCCTTCCTGATCCCGGGTGGCGCGTCGGTCTCACCTTCGCGCAGGACGTAGCCGTTATGCTGCGTGTCGGTGTTGAGCCGCATCGCCGTGATCCCCACATCGCACCAGAGCACATCTCCGCGTGCGATGATCGGGTTGTCGCCTAACTGCTCGGCTGTCGCCCCCTGCCGCTGGACAGAAACCGAAGGCTGGAACCAGGTCCCGAGGCCGAGGTCGTTCACTTGCTGCCGCCACCACCAGACGAGATCCTGCGTGCGCGTCACACCCGGTGTGATGACCTCGTTCGAGAACATGCGGGCGATGAGTTGGTGCACGAGGGTGGTAAGCTCCTTGAAGGCTTGTTCCTCGGAGGGCAGACGCGACGCGATAAGCTCGAGCGGCAACGCTTCGGCGCGCTTGAATCGCGTCGTCCATTTCGTGCCTAACGCGGTGCTCATGCCTTCGCGCTCACCGGCGGTGAGCCCATCCGAGAAGGCAAAGGTCCGCGAGCTGTTTATTCCGATTGTTTTGGGGTTGCGTTGCTCGACAACTTCGCGCAGCAGCTGCCACTGCGCGTCGCCCCAGAGCTCGGCCTGGCGTCCACCCACGGCGGCTTCCACGCGGCGCGGCGACCGATAGTCTTTGTAGAGGCCACCCTGCGAGGATCCACCTAACGCGAGACGCTCGACGCACTCAGCCGCCGCCAGCTGCTGGCCGTGCTGGCAGCGATCGAAGAAGACGTAGATCGTGCGCCGTCGCGCATAGAATGTCGTCGGCGATACCAGCGACGAGAACACAGGGTCTTCCATGTACTCGCGCATCGGAATGACCCACATGTCGATGCTGTGTTTTTTCATGAGCGCCGGTAGCACGGTCTCGAGACGCTCCTTGAGCCATGCCTGCTGACGATCGGCTTGCTCGCGCAGTGTCCCGAATGGGCGCTTGGGATCCTGGGCGTCAGCGACGCCGCAAAAGATCACTCCGAGTAGCATGGATTTCGTTAGGATCGATCGCATAACCACGTTAGGTGCCGATGTGAGGGCCTGCCGTCCGATGACTGAGCACTCAAAACTGCGGACTCCAAGCTTGGCGTCTCCAGTATTGAATGCTCGGTTGTCAGGACAATCTGGACAATACGGTAGGTCAGCGGAGACCCACCCCGCTAGACGATTTCGGAAGAGGCCGGGGTGTCATCCGTGATCGGCGTTCCTGTGCGGGTCAGGAAGCTGCGAACGAGCTTGACCGCTCCGCCAAGGATGAGCGCGTAGACGCTCACGACGATCGTGCGATAGAAGATCGCGTCGAACGCGAGCCCTGGCCAATCACCCCAGTTGGCACGGCCTGTGCCAAGCGGCTCACGCCCGATCGCGATGAGCGCGGCAATCGTTAGGCATTCCGCCAACGCCTCGATGGCGCCGAATGCCGGAGCGCGCCAGGCCCAGTTGCGCAGCGTGTAATTCCCCAGATGCAGCGTCGCCGCGCCGAGCAGGATGATCATGCCGATCGCGAAAATGCTGCCGAGGTAGATCCAACCCGCCGACCCCGCGCGCGCGTGCGCGATCGCGTGGAATAAACGCAGGGCGACGCCGGTGAGGAGCGCCATTTCCACAAGCGACCGCGTGAGTCGCTGAAACGCGGGCGACTCCTCGTGCTTCCACTCCTGCGTGTGCCTCGGGAAGTACCGAGCCATGCGTTGCAAGCTAGAACGGCAGCGCCCGGCTCGAAAGTGCGCGCGGCTATCGGGTAAGCCGACGCGCGAGAAACGTCAGGCTGTGCACGGCGTTCGCCTGCCAGTATGGCCACGTGTGCGCGCCGCTGCGCTCATGATACTCCGGGCGTAGTTGCACGCTCTCCAGCGCATCGCGGAAGGCGCGCGACTGGTTGAGATAGGGGTCCTCGACGCCGACGTCGATGTACATGGCGGGGAAATCCACGCGGACCGCACGCGAAAGCGCTCGCCGCCCTGGGTCGCGCGCCCACCAGCCGAGCGTGTCTTTCCCGAATGCCAGTCGCGTGCTCGGCCAGATGTACGAATACTGCGTTTCGATCTGCTTCATGTCGGTTGCATAACGAGACCGCTTTGTGGCGCTGTCGTACCCGATGAGAAGCGGCGTGAGCACGCCGGAGTGACTCGCGGCTGCGCTGAAGACGTCGGGGTACGCGATTGCCAGCGAGATGGCGCCATTGCCACCCATGCTGAGTCCTGCGATCCCTCGGTGGCGTTTATCCGGCGTTGTGCGATACGTGGAATCCACATGCGCCACGAGGTCACGCGCGATGTAGTCGTCGTAGTGCGGCCATGGCACGCAGTAGTCGTCGACGCTCTCGGTTTTGCGGTGAGGCGGCTGCTGCTTGCGGCAGCCCGCATAGTCGCCGAGAAAATTCCAGGTCGTGTACCACGAATCGTCGCCGTCGGGCATAACGAGGATCATCTCGGGCAGCCCGGTAGCGATGAGCGAGTCGAGCGTCTTGTCGATGTGTCCCTTGGCTGTCCAATCGGTCTCGTTGCCGTCCAGCCCGTGCAGGTAGTACACGACCGGATAGCGTCGCTGTCGATCGAGCGTGTACGAGGGAGGCAGATACACGACGTAGTGCTTGGTCGTGCCTAACGCTTGCGAGCGGAACTGCCGCGTTGAGACGCCGCCGGTCAGAGCGCCAGGGTCCTGCCCTTTGCGCGCTTCGACTGTGCAACCGGCCAGCGCTGTAACTAGCAGTGCGACGCCCACCAGTTTCATGCGCGCATCTCAACTAGTGTGAGATAGTCAAGAGCCATTCGGACCAAACGGATGAGCGGATCGTTCGTCGCGAGAAAACGCGGTTACCTAGTCGCACCAACGCAGTTAACAAACAGAAGGTCCCTGCCACAAGAACTTCACACAAACTCACACGGGAGAAATCCGATCAATCCGTAACTCCGTGTCATCCGAATGGCTCTTGTTGTTCCAGCTACCGCGGTACCAACCACATCACCTTCTCCGTCTCGCGCTCGACGCGCGATCTCGTGAACACCAGCGGGAAGTACTCATCGTTCGCCCATAACGGCAATAGATCCGAATAGTGCTTGCTGCGTGGATCGGCAGACTGTCCGGGCACATTCGTCACCCACGAATTATCGAAATCGGCGAGATCGATGATCTCGCGATACGACGCGCCCGCCGACTGTCTGAATTCAGGTCCGCCCGTCATGTACACGGTGTTCCCGTCGCCACCGCGCGGTGCGGCCGGCAGATCGTATTTCGCCGAGAGTGGGTGACGGAATCGCGCGACGTGTACGTCGCCCCACACCCACTTCCGCCTGTCGGAACCGAAACGCTTCGTCAGGCTTTCGACGGCGTCGTCCATCGCGAGGAGCAACAGCGAGTCACGCGCGCGCTCCGGACTCGCGCCTAACGCGCGACCTGGCTGCTTCACTTCCTGCTCCAGCCATTCGTATTCCGTTGCGTTGAGCAGCCGCTGACCCGCGGGCCCGAGCTTATACGCGCCAAGCATGCGGCGATACGCGGCCGGGGCCCACGCATTGAACAGCAAGGCCGCGCGCGAATCGCGCGACATGCGATAGTTCCAGTTGAGCAGTGGCGCGAACGTCGCCTCGTTATCCCTGCCGGTGCGATGCGCGGCGGCGAGCAGCGGCGGCACGAGCACTTCGGCGAGCTTCGAATAGTCGTCGTGCTGCAGCCGCTTGAAGTCGTCGATCGAGAAACGGCGATTCTGCGAGAGCACCTCTTTCACGCGGTCGATGCGATAGCGTGACGCCCATTCGTAGCTCAGCGGAATGCGATACCCGGGCGGAAGGATGTTGTGATTCGCCGTGGCAATGAACCCGCTCGGCGGATTGACTGCGCGCGGGAGCTGCTCACCTGGGACGAATCCGTCCCACTCGAAGCGTCCGTCTCCAGGCACTGGAAGCAGGCCGCTCCAACTGCGGCGCGGCATGATGCCGCCGGCGATCCAGCCGATGTTTCCATCCACATCTGCGTAGATCATGTTCTCACTCGGCATGAGCCAGCGTGCCATAGCCGACTCGAACTCGCGCCAGTTGCGAGCCCTGCCTAACGAAAGCGACGCGAGATACGGCGCCGTTCCCGGCTCCTGGTGCACGCTGCGCACGACGAACGCGCGTGTGCGCGCGCTGTCGTACGCGACGATCGGTCCGTGCGGCGTGTATTCCAGATGTACAGTGCGCGGCCCCTGCCCCTTCACACGAATCGTCTCGCTGATCACGCGGATCGGCTTCCACGCGCCGCGGTACCAGGTGCACGTCGCCGAGCCGCAGCGCTGCACCTTCGCGACGTAGAGGTCTTGCTGGTCCATTCCAACCACCGTTAGGCCGAACGCGATACGCTCGTTATGGCCGATGGCCACGCCGGGGCTCGCCGGCTCGCCGGCTCCGATCACGTTCCATCCCGGCGCCACGAGGTGCGTGATGTAACGCACCGCTGGATTGGTGATGATGCGGTGCGGATCGTTTGCGAGAATCGGCTTCCCTGTCACAGTCTTGCTGCCGCTCACGACCCAGTTGTTCGAGCCCTCCATGCGCGCGTAGGGAACGTCGCTGAAGGTGGCGCCGTAACCGCCTAACGCGGACGGTCCAATGCCGGCCAGCTCGAGACCGGGGATAGGATCCAATGCGCGAAACGGATCGGGCCGGTACAGCTCATTGGCGCGTTGTGCGCCGAATGCGCTCACCAGCTGCGCGCGCAGCACTTCGCTCGACGCGTTCCCCGTACCCGCTAATCCCGTCACGCGGGCGAGCGGCGTTTCAACGGGCCACGGCTCCGGCTGAAAGCCTAACAAGGCGAACTCGGGCGGCAGCGAGCCCGCTCGTTTCGCGCGCGCGATGTACGCATTCACGCCGGCGACGAACGCCTCAGCGATAGGCTTGGTGTCGGGAGAGTAACTGCGCCAGTCGCGCTCGATATCGCCGCGATACTTGAACAACCGCGCCAAGCGATCACGGTCGACGGCGCTCGCGCCTAACACTTCGGCGAGACGGCCCTCGGCGTGTCGGCGCCACATTTCCATCTGGAAGAGCCTGTCGCGCGCGGCCACCCACCCCTGCGCAAAGAAGACATCGTGCTGATTGCGCGCGTAGATGTGCGGAACGCCCCAGCCGTCATAGCGGACTTCCACCGGAGCCCTCAGCCCAGCTTCGCGAATAGTATCGACGCCAACTTTCGCCCGATCGACTTTCGCCTGTGTGAGCGCGAGCGCGGCAAGTCCAGCGAGGAGCAGCATCTCAGGACCTCAAAAAAGAACGACGAGAGATAAGGTCCTTCATCGCTCGTCGTTACTCAAGAACTGCACAGCTGCTGTCGGCCGTCAGCTGCCGGCTGACAGCCGACAGCTTTCGTTTATCACCTAATCCAGTGTCCAATCCGCTTCCAGCGAATATCCGTGATAGCAGGAAGCGCTCGATCACTATCTGCATTCCACGAGTAGTACACGAACA
>DASYRX010000071.1:0-6380 GCA_036003845.1 Gemmatimonadaceae bacterium
TGGTGGTCCAGCAGATGATCTTTGTCGACTGTGTGGCAGCCGAAGATCATTAGCCACTCGAGATTGCATCCGTTGCCGAGCCGCCAGTCCTTCGATGTTCCTATGAACTTGGCCTTTTCGGTGTCATAGAGGAGCTGACAGGCTTTTTCGTCGTAGTTTCCATGCGTGCTGATGAGGTAGAGGTCTACGGCGTCCGCGGCCGTCGCGTCCTTGCCTCCAAGATCAGCTTCATGGAGATGTCGTTCGCCTGCGGTGCTATTTCGTTTTGTGACCGCGATTTCGTGGCCGGCATCCTCGAGGTAGCCGATGAACCACTCACCGATGTAGTACGGACAATCGAGATCGTCTGCGCCGGTGACTCCCGCGTTCGCTCGCGCGTTGGCGAACGAGTCGACGTACTCGAGACCGATCTTTGCCATGCCTCCCATCCGCGTTTGGGGAGTTGCACCAGCCCGGAGTCAATGATTTACGGTTCCGGCCGGCAAAGCGGAATGCACTAGCCCGCTATTGTGGCTTCGGGAATCGCAACCGTGACAATCACCGGTGTCCGCGCGAAAGCCAGGATCATTCTCGTTAGGTGCCGTCATGCAAAGGAAGTACTGGTACGTGAGCGGCTTGATCGAAATCGAATTGCTCAATGCAGCGTCTCGTTATCGACCGCCGTTAGGTGCGCGACGTCGCCTTTGATCACCGGCTGACTGGTGACGAAAGCGGCCCGGCAGAATCGCGTTCCGCCGGGCCGCTTACTTTTGTGCTGCTTTCACCTAGTCAGTCGGGGTGACTGGATTTGAACCAGCGACCTCCTGCTCCCGAAGCAGGCGCTCTACCGGGCTAAGCTACACCCCGAACTTCCGCTCGACTGTCAGCCTCTAACTGCTTTCTGCTAGCTAACAGCTTTGGTTAATCCACGCGCCCAGAGAGACTCGAACTCCCAACCTTCTGATCCGTAGTCAGATGCTCTATCCAATTGAGCTATGGGCGCTCATGCATACCGCATCACCGCAATGGGCGGTACAAGACTCGAACTTGTGACCTCCACGATGTCAACGTGGCGCTCTAACCAACTGAGCTAACCGCCCCATCCTTCTACTGTCGTTGTTGCTGAGAGCGGGAAACGGGACTCGAACCCGCGACCCCAACCTTGGCAAGGTTGTGCTCTACCAACTGAGCTATTCCCGCGTCGGTTTCTGCGCGATTGCCGCAGTGGAGGCGAGGGGGATCGAACCCCTGACCTCGTGAATGCCATTCACGCGCTCTCCCAACTGAGCTACGCCCCCCGACAATGATTTCCCCTCGGCGGACTCGTGCTAAACCCGGTTCGAAGGGAACCAAGTACTCTAGTCGGGCCTATCACAAGCGTCAAGCAAAACACTAGCGAAGCTGTTTCTGGGCCGTATCTTATGCGCCGCCGAAACAATCCGATGTGACCAATGCTGGCGCGGGAACGCTTGCCGGCAAACAGCGGTTTGATCGCTAGGCACGTTGGACCGCCAAACAACCATAAAGCTGTACCTGAGGACTCTACATAATGCCTGAAGTCAAGCGCCGCCGTCGCCGCGCGACCGTCCCGCAAGGGATCGCGCCCAGCGAACCGGAGCGCGATATCCTGGACCAGTACCTCTACGAAGTCTCGACGTATCCGCTTCTCAAAGCGCACGAAGAGATCGAGCTGGCGCGTAAAATCCGCGCCGGCGATCAGGACTGCCTCCAGGAGCTCGTAAAGCGCAACCTGCGCTTCGTGATCTCGGTCGCCAAGAAGTACCAAAACCGAGGCCTTCCTCTCATCGACCTGATCGGCGAGGGGAACGTCGGGCTGCTCACTGCCGCGCGCAAGTTCGATCCGGATCAGGGCGTCAAATTCATTTCCTATGCCGTCTGGTGGATTCGTCAGGCAATCCTGTCGTCACTCGCTAGGCAGGGACGAACAGTTCGCGTGCCGCTCAACCGCACCGCAGACCTCTCGCGCATCATCAAGGCGTCGGAGATCCTGCGGCAGAAGTTGCGGCGTGAACCGAGCCCCGAAGAGCTGGCGCACCTAACGGGACTTTCCGTCGACGTCGTGCAGTCGCTGGCGGCACTCAATACTGGTGACGTTAGGCTCGACGCGCCGATGGACCCCGAAGGCGACCGCGCGCTCATCGAACGCTTCGTCTCCGATGAAATGCCGGACACCGAGGAAGAGGCGATGAACCGCTTCCTCACCGACGAGATCGAGCTCGCGCTCAGCACGCTGCCACCGCGCGACGCGAAAGTGCTGCGACTCTACTTCGGACTCGAAGGCGGTCGCGAGCACACGCTCGAGGAAATCGGCACAATGCTTGGCGTCACGCGCGAGCGCGTGCGCCAGCTACGTGACCGCGCGCTCAAGCGATTGCGCGAGGGTGATGTGGGTCGCGCGTTATCGAGCTTTGCGGCCTAGTAGGTCAGAGGTCTGAGGTCAGAGGTCAGAGAGGGGCGACATAGTCGCCCTTCTTTATTTCTGGCCCCTTCCTCGCATCACAAACCTGCGGTTCCTTTCACATCTCAGACCTCAGACCTCTGACCTCTGACCTAGTTCGCATTGATCCAACTCAAAGACGTCCACAAAGCATTCGGCCGCAAGAAGGTCCTGCAGGGCTTTACGCTCGACATCCAGGAAGAGGAGACGATGGTCATCATCGGCTATTCCGGCAGCGGAAAGTCGGTCGCCATCAAGCACATCGTCGGCCTTCTCTCGCCGGATCGTGGGACTGTCATCGTGGACAATTCCGAGGTGCCACAACTCAAGCGCGAAGAGCTGTACGAGCTGAGATCGCACATCGGCTACGTCTTCCAATTCGCGGCGCTCTTCGATTCCCTCACAATCGGTGAGAATGTCGCCATGGCCCTCCGGCGCCACGCCCACGTCGCGGAACGCGAGATTCGCGACCGCGTGCACGAAGTGCTGGACTTGGTGGATCTGCCTAACGTGACAGAGCGATATCCAGCCGAATTGTCCGGCGGCATGCGCAAGCGCGTCGGCATCGCTCGCGCGATTGCCGCGCGCCCCAAGTACGTGCTCTATGACGAGCCGACCACAGGCCTCGACCCCGTGACAAGCGCCGTCATCGACGAGATGATCATACGCATGCGGGAGCGTCTGGGCGTCACCTCCGTCGTCATCACCCACGACATGCGCAGCGCGTACAAGGTCGGCACGCGCATCGCGATGCTCTATAACGGTCAGGTACGCCAGGTCGGCAGCGTCGACGAAATCCAGAAGACCCGCGACCCCGTCGTGCGCCAGTTCGTGGAAGGGAAGGCAAACCTCGAAGCCCTCGGGGAGATGTGACGCGTCGCGGCCGCGCGCGCTCCGAAGTATCCGCCGGCGGCGTCGTCGTTAGGCAGACGCCTGCCGTGGATGAGCCGCTCGTGCTCCTCATCCGCGACAGCTACGGCAAGTGGGGGTTCCCCAAAGGACACGTCGAAGGTGGCGAAGGGCCGGATGTGGCCGCCGTGCGCGAAACCGCCGAAGAGACGGGACTCGCCGATCTCCGACTCATCGGTCCGATCGACACGATCAAGTGGCGCTTCCAGTGGCGCGGAAGTCTCGTGTACAAGACCTGCCACTTCTTCCTCATGGAATCGGCGACCGAAGAAACCTCGCCGCAGCTCGCCGAAGGGATCACCGCCTGCCGCTGGGAAACGTTCGATCGCGCGCATGAGCTTATCCCATATGCAAATGCGCGTGAGGTGCTGCGGCTTGCTCGAGAGCGCGTGGCGTCGGCGCCGCCGCCGCTTCCTCCTGGTTAGTGCCGTTCCAACTACTTCCGAAAGTGCGGTGCAACCCGAGTTTCACGATGTCGCTCGATTCCGAGTTTTGGTCGGCTAGGCAAAGCAAGTTGGAACGGCATTAGTACAAGGCCACGCGGAGATGACCGTCGCCCCCACGAATCAGGTCAGCGCACCTCCATTCGGACCGATACCGGTTTCGGTCGCGGCATACGTTCCGCGCGACCGCGCCCGTGGCTTGGTGCGCTCGGCATTTCCGCGGCGACGTTCGCGCCTCGTGTTGACGCGCACGGCCGCCGAGTTCGCGCGCCTGTTTCAAACGACGCTGATCGACGCGGCGATTCTGGATGTAGGAGCGCCTAACGAAGATCTCTGGCGCGCGGCGGAGCTCGCGCGCGACTTTCCATCGATTCCGTTCTTCGCGCTCACGCCGCTGCGCGCCGGCGATGCGCCCGTCGTCGCCCGCTGTATCGCGCTCGATTTTGCGGATGTGATTACAGAGCACGTGGACGACGCCGTGCTGCGCGAGTTGATCTTGCCGCACACGTTCACGCACCGCTTTCAGGCCGCGCTGGAAACGCCGCCCCTGGCGCTCGGCCTGGAGACGGCGCTGAGACGCGCCGTGTGGGAGCGTCTGGTAGCGCACGCCGGCCGCATGGTACGCACCGATACGATCGCCGAGTCGCTCGGAGTGAGTCGCGAGCATCTGAGCCGCACGTTCGCGGCCGACGGCGCCGCCAATCTCAAGCGTACAATAGATTTGGTTCGCCTGCTGGCCGCTGCGGAGTTGGCCAAGAACCCAGGTTACGACGTTGGGGACGTTGCGCGCGTACTTGGTTTCGCGTCGTCGTCGCATCTATCTACCGCGTCGCAGCGGATTTGCGGGACGAAGCCGGCCTCATTAGCGCGACTTCGAGCGATCGACATAATCGAACGGTTTTTGGCAGGGCGATTACGCAGCCGGACATGAATTAGGGACCCGTTCCAACCGACGTCGGCCGGCCTGAAACGCGACCGTCCGGTTGTAGGGTGGAACGGCTCCAAGCTTGACCCAGAGGACGCTTGTGATATTTTTCACAAGCACCGTTTAGCCGGGTTTCGGCGGGCTGGAACGCACTTAGGCCCTTCAGACCTCAGACCTCCGACCTCAGACCTATAATGGCCCAAGAGACCGTGCTCCGTCCCGGCGAAATCAAGGACATCCTGCTCCGCGAGATCGAGGCAGCCGACCTACGGTCCCTCGACGTCGAAGAAGTCGGGAGCGTGCTAGAAGTCAAAGACGGCATCGCCCGCATCTATGGATTGGGGAAGGCGATGGCCGGCGAGATGCTCGAGGTCACGTCTTCGCGTACCGGCAACAAAATCATCGGCCTCGCGCTCAACCTCGAAGAAGACAACATCGGCGCCGTCATCCTCGGCGACTTTCTGCAGCTCAAAGAGGGCGACGAAGTGCGCCGCACCGCGCGCGTGCTCGAAGTGCCGGTCGGTCAGGCGCTGGTCGGCCGTGTTGTGGATGCGTTAGGCAACGCCATCGACGGACTCGGCGCGATCGACACACCGCACACGCGCAAGGTCGAATCGACAGCGCCAGGCATCATCGTTAGGCAGCCTGTCAAAGAGCCGCTGCAGACCGGTATCAAGGCGATCGACGCGATGATTCCGATCGGCCGCGGCCAGCGCGAGCTCATCATCGGCGACCGCGGAACCGGAAAGACGGCCATCGCGATCGACACGATCATCAATCAGAAGGGACAAGGCGTCATCTGCGTCTACGTCGCGATCGGCCAGAAGGCATCGACGGTCGCCGCAGTCGTGGACAAGCTGAAGCAAGCCGGTGCGATGGACTACACGATCGTCGTCACCGCAAGCGCGTCCGATCCGGCGCCGATGCAATACATCGCGCCGTACTGCGGTTGCGCGATGGCCGAGTACTTCATGTACCAGGAAGGAAAGGCGACGCTCTGCATCTATGATGATCTCTCCAAGCAAGCGGCGGCCTACCGTCAGCTTTCGCTCGTGCTGAGACGGCCGCCTGGTCGCGAAGCATATCCAGGCGACGTCTTTTATCTGCACTCACGCCTGCTCGAGCGTGCGGCCAAGCTGTCCGAGGATCCGTCGGTTGTGGACGGCAAGACGATTTTCGCGCCGGGCGGAAGCCTAACGGCACTTCCAGTCATCGAGACACAGGCTGGCGATGTATCGGCCTATATCCCGACCAACGTCATCTCCATCACCGACGGCCAGATCTTCCTCGAAGCGGACCTTTTTTACTCTGGCGTTAGGCCCGCGATCAACGTCGGCATTTCGGTATCACGCGTAGGCGGCTCCGCGCAAATCAAAGCGATGCGATCTGTGGCCGGACGGCTGCGACTCGATCTCGCTCAATTTCGCGAGCTCGAGGCGTTCGCCGCGTTCGCGTCCGATCTCGATGCGGCAACGAAGAAGCAGCTCGATCGTGGCGCGCGCACTGTGGAAGTCCTCAAGCAGCCACAGTTCCAACCGATGCCGGCTGAACAGCAGGTCATGATCATCTACGCTGTGACCAACGGCCATCTCGATGACGTGAAGGTCGCCGACATCCGCGACTGGGAAAGCGGTTTCCACGACTTCATGACGTCGAAGTATCCCAA
>DASYRX010000072.1:0-7455 GCA_036003845.1 Gemmatimonadaceae bacterium
GGAGCGCCGCACGCGCCAGCGCGAGAAGATCCGGCAGATTCGCGACGCTGTTCCAGGCGTAGCGATTCGCACCACGGTTATCGTCGGGTTCCCGGGAGAGACGGAGTCCGACTTTCAGGAGCTGTGTGATTTCCTAGAGGAGAACCGGCTCGAGCGTGTCGGCGTGTTCACGTTCTCGCGGCAGGAAGGCACCCGCGCGTACGAGCTCGCCGACGATGTCCCTGATGACGTCAAACGCGAGCGGCAAGAGCGCGTGATGGAATTGCAGCGTTTGATCACCGCTGATCGCTACGAGGCGCTCGTCGGCCAGATGCACCGCGCGATCGTCGATCGTGCCGGGACGCCTGACGAGCGCGCACAGGCGCGGCTGGAGATTCAGGCGGACGACATAGACGGCGTGACCTGGCTCGATGGCGCCGAGGAGTTGACTCCGGGGACGATCGTGCAGGTTCGCGCCGATTCGGTCGTTGATGACTACGATTTCACTGCGACCGTGCAGGCTGTTGTGACGCGCTCGGTTAGCGAGACTCCGCGCCTACATCGGCGTTCGCTGCCGCTGGCGACGACTGTCGGCAGTTTCGGCCGATGAGGCCTAACGGGAACGGCAGGTCAAAGGTCAGAGGTCAAAGGTCACCGCGAGCCATCTGCATCGGACTTGCGCTGCTCGCGGCGCATGCTCCCCCAGTAGAGGCGCAAGTCGCGCCGCCGGACAGCGCCGCGCTCGGCGTCTGGCTCATGACGATGGGGCCGGGCGACGCCGTCTGGGAACGCTTCGGTCACAATGCCATCCGCATCCGCGACGAGCGCACGGGCGACGACCGCGTCTACAACTGGGGGATGTTCTCACTCGATCAGTCTGGATTCATCCTCCGCTTTCTGCGCGGCCGGATGCGGTACTGGATGGCGAGCGAGGACGCCGCAGCAACTGCGGAAGCGTATCGGCAGCACAATCGCTCCGTGACAATTCAGCAGCTCAATCTCACGGGGGCGCAGAAATTGGCGCTGTACGCCTTCGTGCAGCGCAACGAGCTCCCTGAAAACCGCTACTACGACTACGACTACTTCCGTGACAACTGCTCGACGCGCGTGCGTGACGCACTCGATGCCGCGTTAGGCGGCATTCTGGCCGCGCAATTCCGAAACAAGGTCACGGACATGTCGTACCGCGACCATGCCCGCCGCCTGATGCAGCCGGACATCTGGACGTACACAGGCATCGACATCGGGCTCGGCCGGCCCACGGACCGAAAGATCACGGCTTGGGAAGAGATGTTTGTTCCCATGTCCGTGCAGCGCTTGATGCGCGAAGTGCAGATCAAGAACGCGATGGGCGCTGACGTGCCGCTCGTCGTCAACGAGCGAGTCGTGGTGGAGGCGAATCGGCCAGCGATTCCTGACCGCCCTGCCGAATGGACAATCTGGTATCTCTTGGCCGGCGTGCTGATCGCAGCCGGCATCCTCGCTTGCGTCCTAACGAGAGCCGAGCCTGTCGCCTATGCCATGGCGTACATCTGGTGCATCGTGGCGGGGTTACTGGGTACGCTGCTGCTTCTTCTCTGGGTTGCGACGCAGCACGTGGCTGCGCATCAGAACGCGAATCTGCTTTCGCTAAACCCGCTGTGGCTCGTGCTTGGCGGCATGGCCGTGGCACGATCGAGAAAGGCGCGCGCATTTTCCTTGGTCCTCACCGGGATCGCGTTTGTCGGGCTGCTCCTCTGGCTGCTGCCTAACCAGCAGGATACGAGGCGCGTGCTCGCTCTCGTGTTGCCAATTCACGCAGCGGTGATGCTGACAATCGCGCGACGAGTTCGACTCGTTCCACGATGACCTGGTCAGTCGGCGTCGACGTCGGCGGCACGTTCACAGATCTCGTCGCTGTGGCAGATGACGGGAAAGTCGTTTCGGGAAAAGTGCTCAGCACGCCCGACGATCAGAGCCTCGCGGTTTCGAAAGCGCTGCAGGAGAGCGCGCTCCCTCCGTCTGACATCGTGCGCGTCGTACACGGGACGACGCTGGTTACGAACCTACTCCTCGAACGGCGCGGCACGCGCACGCTGCTCTGCGCGACGCGCGGCGCGACGGACCTGCTGGAGCTGCGGCGCCAGGATCGTGCGGCGCTCTACGACCTCGCCGCGCATCACCCACCGCCGCTCGTGGATGCGAGCGATGTGATTGCCGTCGACGAGCGCATCGCTCCCGAAGGCGTTGTGCGAGCCCTGACGGACGCTGAGGCCGATCGTGTCGCAAGCGAGGTGGCGGCGCGCGGCGCTTCCGCCGTCGCGGTCTCGCTGTTGCACTCGTATGGCAACGCGGCGCACGAGGAGCAGCTCGCTCGCGCTATCGCCGCGCGCGTCCCCGAGTTGGATGTCGTGTGCTCCTCGCATGTACTCCCGGAGATCCGTGAGTACGAGCGCACCGCAACGGCGGCGTGCGAGGCGTACGCGCGACCTGCGGTCGCGCGCTACCTACAGCGGCTGGCGGATCGTCTGGCCGAGGATGGCATCTACTCGTTAGGCGTCGTCGCGTCCAACGGCGGCATGCTCGATGCGCGCGCAGCGGCACACTCCGCGGCATCGCTCGCGCTCTCAGGGCCGGCCGGTGGCGTCGCCGGAGCGGCGCTGGTCGCTCGCCTCGCTGGGTTTGCTACGGGCAGCGCGCTCAGCATCGACATCGGCGGGACGAGCGCGGACGTGGGGCTCATCGTCGATGGAGCGCCACTCGTGGAAGCCGGCGGACAAGTCGCCGGTGTGCCGATTGCGCTGCCGCGCGTTCTCGTCGAAACGGTCTCGGCGGGTGGTGGCTCGTTAGGTTGGATCGACGACGGTGGCGCGTTGCGCGTCGGTCCTCGGAGCGCCGGCGCCGTTCCGGGCCCCGTCGCGTTCGGCCGCGGCGGCACACGAGCAACTGTCACTGACGCTCACGTCGCCCTCGGTAATATCTCGGCGAATCGCATGAGCGGCGCAGTGCAGCTGGACGCAAACGCGGCGCGCCGCGCCGTGGCGCAACTGGCGGAACGCCTCGACGCCGACGTCGAGCGCACAGCGGCCGCCATGATCGCCACAGCCGATGCGGCCATGGCGCGCGCACTTCGCCGAGTGAGCGTCGAGCGCGGCATCGATCCGCGTGGCTGCCCGCTCATCGCATTTGGCGGTGGTGGGCCGCTGCACGCGTGCGGCCTGGCAGAGCAGCTAGGCATGACGCGCGTTCTCGTTCCACCGCACGCGGGCGTGCTCAGCGCGTTAGGCCTGGCCGTCGCACCGCCGCGCCGAGTGGCGTATGCAAGCGTTATGCATGCGGTCGATAAGCTCGACAATGAGTCGCTTCCAGCGCTGGCGATGAGTCTCTCGTCGCGCGCTGCGGCCGGCGAGGACACTGCGATCAGCGAGCGCTGGGCGACCGAGTACATTTTACGCGCTCGCTACAAGGGCCAGGGACATGAGCTCGAGGTGCCTTTTGAGGCGCATGATTCTAGCGGCGAGCTCGCCAAACGTTTTGCCGCCGCACACCGAGCGCGCTATGGCTTCACGCTCGACCTGCCAGTCGAGGCCGTGAGCGCACGCTGCGTGCGAACGGGTGAAGCACCCAGTGTGCAACTCGCGAGGCAGGGCAAATCGACCTGGAGTGACGCTGCGCGCGTCGACGATGGCTCGTTCTGCGAAGCCGTCGTGCGCGGCCGCGCCGTGATTGCGCTCGCCGACGCGACGCTGCTGGTCGCCGCCGGATGGACGGCGCGAGCGCTTGCTATCGGCGGCTGGCTCCTGGAGCGCGATGCCTAACGTGAACGCTGCGACGACTTTCGATCCGCTGGCGCTCACAGTCATGGCGCACGGCGTCGCCATGATCGCCGAAGAGATGGGGACGATCCTGGAGCGCGGCGCGCTCTCTCCCAATATCCGTGAGCGGCGCGACGCGTCGTCAGCCCTCTTCGACGCGCACGGACGCATGATCGCGCAGGCCGCACACATCCCCGTGCACCTCGGCGCGATGCCGGAGTCGGTGCGCGCGGTGCGTGAGCGCAATCCGCGGCCGGGCGATCTCTTCCTGCTGAACGATCCGTATCGCGGCGGTTCGCACCTCCCGGACCTCACGATGGTCGAGGCGATTGCGGAAGGCGATCAAGTGATCGGGTACGCCGCTGTGCGCGCGCATCACGCCGATGTGGGCGGCATGAGCCCCGGTAGCATGCCGCAAGGCGCGACGGAGCTGGTGCAGGAAGGGCTCATCATTCCGCCCGTGCGGCTGGCCACCGCCGCTGGTCTCCAAGATGACATCCTTGCGCTAGTTCTCGCCAACGTGCGAACGCCTAACGAGCGACTCGGGGATCTGCAGGCCCAGCGCGCGGCGTGTGCCGCCGGCGCGGCGGGCTGGTGCGCGTTGCGAGCACGCATAGGCGCCGACGTCCTCGCCGGCGCGAGCGACGCGCTGCTCGCCTACACGGAGCGCCGCGCTCGCAGCCGGGTCGCGGAGCTGGGCAACGTTCGCGGCGCCGCCCGTGACGCCCTGGAGGGCGACGGAGTGAGCGATGCCGATGTCGTCGTCGCCGTGCGCGTCGAGGCGCTGGGTGACAGACTGCGCTTCGATTTCAGCGGCACGTCGCCGATGGTACGCGGTAACGTGAACTGCCCGTTCGCAGTCGTTAGGGCCGCAGCTGTATTCGTGCTGCGAACGTTGCTTGACGACGACGTACCCACGAATGACGGCATCGCGCGCGCTCTCGAGTTGGTCGTTCCGCCCGGCTCGGCGATCAGCGCGGAATGGCCCGCGGCGGTCGCGGCGGGGAACGTGGAGATGTCGACGCGCATCACGGACACGCTCTTTGCTGCGCTGGCCGACGCGGGGATCGACGCGCCGGCCCAGGGGCAGGGGACGATGAACAACGTGACCTTCGGCGGCGCGGGCTGGACCTTCTACGAGACCCTAGGCGGAGGTCAGGGCGCGACGTCGCGTGGCGATGCGCCGTCTGCCGTGCACGTGACGATGAGCAACACGCGCAACACGCCGATCGAAGCATTGGAGCACGCCTATCCGATTCGCGTCGATCACTACGCCGTGCGGCGAAACTCCGGTGGAGCCGGGAAGCACCGCGGCGGCGACGGCGTCATCCGGTCCTATCGCGTTCTCGAGCCATGTACAGCCACGCTCCTCACTGAACGGCGGCGCTACGGGCCGCGCGGGGCTGCCGGAGGCGCGCAGGGGACACCGGGCCGTAATTCGCTCAACGGCAAGACGATTCCGGCAAAGTGTCGCGTGGAGCTGGCGCCCGGTGATGTGCTGACTATCGAAACGCCGGGTGGTGGGGGCTGGGGCACAGCCACTCGTTAGGCAAACTAAAGCTGTCAGACACCAGGTCACAGTTAGTAGCTGTCGGCAAGCATTCCAAACAGCAGCTCGGCGCCCAACGGTAGTTCTGGGAGATCGCTGACAGCTTTAAACTGTCAGCTGGCGTCTGATAGCTTTAGTTAGGGGTAGTGCGGTGGGTTAGACGAGGATCTCACTCCCCTCTTGCGCTGCCAGAACGGAGACGTTGCCCCCACGCTCATTCACCATCGTCCGACAGAGCGTGAGCTGAGCCTCCAGCTCATCATCCGATCGGTCCGGCTCGTGATGGAAGAGCACGAGCGTCTCGACTTCGGCCGCGATGGCGAACTCGATGGCGTCGCGGAAGGACGAATGTCCCCAGCCGCGATGGTCCATGTACTCCGTGCCCGTATACATCGCGTCGTGAATCAGCACCTTGGCGCCGCGCGCGAAGCTTACCAACTGCTCCGGCGGCGAGGCATCCGAATCGGCCTGATCCCCGAATACATCCAGCTCATTATCGGGAATGAATACGACCGAGGATGCGGGATCGGAGGTGGACGAGAAACGGAAGCCTAACGCGCCACCAGGGTGGCGCACGCGCGCCGCCTCCACGCTGTATCCATTGGTCGCATGGCGGTGCGTCGTCAGCTCGCGCACTTCGATGCGTGCGCTCAGGTCGTCGAAGGCCACCGGGAAGACGACGGGGCTCATCTGCTGCCTAACGACGACTCCGATGTTCTCCTGCAACACCGGGTTTCCCCACAACGTGAACTTGTTGCCGCGCTGAAACGCCGGAGTGAAAAACGGCAGCCCCTGGATGTGGTCCCAGTGCGCGTGAGTGAAGAAGATGTCCCCACGGATCGCGTGGCCGTTGGCGCCGGCCACCAGCGAACGTCCCAGCTCACGAATGCCGGTCCCGGCGTCGAGAATGATGAGCTCGTCGTCGTCTGTGCGAAGCTCCACGCACGTTGTATTGCCGCCGTATTGGACCGTGCGCGGGCCCGGCGAGGGCACGGAGCCCCGAGTACCCCAGAAGCGCAGACGAAGCGGCACGGCTGTACTCTAGGTGACGGTCTTCAAGGTATGGCGCCAGCCCTAATCGTTGTGCTGCGATATGCAGCACAGTGCTCGGGCCAGCTTTGTCACGACCGGCTGCCGTACTCGAGCGCTAGACGCGCGCTTGCGCGAGCTGCTTGAGCCCTGGACGATTCGCGACTGAAATGCGGCGCCGCTCGACGCGGATCAATCCCTGGATCTGGAACTCGCGGATCGTGCGCGACACAGTCTCTCGACTCGCGCCGATCATGTGAGCGATCGTCTGATGCGTCAGCGGCTTATCGATCGCCTCTCCGCCATTCGATTCCTGTGCGAAATCGAGCAACAGTCGTGCGATGCGGCCTGGGACGTCGAGAAGCGCGAGGCCGTGAATCTTTCCGTCCGCGCGACGCAGCCGGCGCGACAGCTCCACGAGGAGCGACCACGCGACCGACGCATTGGCCTCCACACGCCGCCTGAAATCCTCGCGGCGCAGGACGCACAATGTCGTCTCTTCCATCGCGATCACGTGCGCTGACCGTGGCTGGTCGTCGATCAGCGACAGCTCACCGAAATACTCGCCGACACCGAGGACGCCGAGTATGACTTCGCGGCCGTCTTCGCCGATGAGCACAACCTTTACGCGCCCTTCTCGGACGATGAACAGCGAATCGCCCGGGTCGTCCTCGAAGACGATGACTGATCCCTTCGGATAGTTCTTTTCCCGCGTCAAATCGGCGAAGCGCTGGAGCTCAGCGTCGTCGAGACGCGCGAACAGCGGTACTGTACGGAGAAAATGGGCGGTTTCCATTTAGACGGTCGAAAGCGTGGACGTGGCGGAGGGATGGAGTCCATCAACATGCGGTGGAATCCGCTTCCACGAATGACGCGACGTGTATGGCGTGCGTCACGCTCGCACGCGCGCAGCCTCCGTTCGCGGCCGGTCATTCTTACCGCTTCGCTCGGTTGGCTATTTACCGGGTGGCAGCGGGGAAGTCAAACGGCCCCGACTGTGACTCAAGTCACTCGTCGGAGCCGTGGGCTGCCAGGGGGCGACTTACCCAGGGCGAGCCGTCCTTTCAACTCGTTAGGCAGCTAGTGCCGTTCCAACCTCGCCCC
>DASYRX010000073.1:0-5623 GCA_036003845.1 Gemmatimonadaceae bacterium
GGGCGCCATGATCTCCTCGGCAGGCCGACGGTTGGTCGCGACTCCTGTACGGAGGCCGCTTCCTAGAGTTTCTAGGGGGCGCGTCGTTCGCGCAAGGGGTTCGCTCGAGTCAGCTGTGGCAAGAGCAGCAAGGCTAAAGGAGTACGGTCATCCGGGAATTTCGGGTCTCTAATGACAGAGGAGTGTCGGTGGGTCTCCTCAAAATTCCGTGAAACAGCTTTCAATAACGTCAACGGCAAAACCTGTTCGGATCAAACGGATATGCCGGATGGAACCGGATTCGGTTCGTCGCTGCCAAAACATTTTCATAAGCCGTGGCCGGCCACGTCCGAAGTCTTTGGTTCTTCTTTTACAAAAGAAAAAGCGCAATTGGCCCAGCGCATGCGACGAGTTCTGCTCTGTTTCAGGCTCTCGCTCTGTTCGATCTGCTCCATCCGCGTCATCCGAACGGCCGTTGTACTTTTCAAGACTCGGGGTGCGTTGGGTTACGGGACTGGGCGCCGCTGCATCTCCTCGAAGTTCGCATTTGATGGGGGCCGCATTCGCCGCAGTCGTTCGGCGTCGACCTCTGCCTGGCGGAACACTCGCAGCAAGTTTTCGCCGGCGAGCTTGCGCAGATCGGCATCGCGCCATCCACGCCTAACGAGCTCGGCGAAGAGCGCTGGGTACTTGGACACGTCTTCTAGCCCCTGCACCAAGTCCTGGTCCGCCTCAGCGCCGTAGAAATCGGCGCCGATGCCCACGTAGTCGACCCCCGCGACTTTGCGGATGTGCTCGATGTGGTCCGCGACGTCCTTTATCGTCGCGCGCGGTGCGGGACCCTTCTCCGCCGCATACTCCCTGCTCAAGCGCTGCATTTGGCTATCGGACGTTGCGCGCGTGAGCCGCGGAAATAGTTCGTCTGCCCACCGACGCGCGGGCTCCGAGACAAAGTCCGGTATGAAGGCCACCATCACTACCCCGCCATTCTGTGGCAGGCGTCGCAAGATCGAGTCGGGAACGTTGCGCACGTGGTCGGTCAGCGCCCTGGCGGAGGAATGCGAGAAAATCACCGGCGCCTCGACGGTCGCGAGTACGTCGCTCATCGTGGCAGGCGAGACGTGCGAGATGTCGACCAGCATGCCGAGTCGATTCATTTCGCGAACCACTTCGCGGCCGAATGGCGTGAGGCCGCCGTGGCGCGCGGTGTCCGTGGCAGCGTCGGCCCAATCGTTTGTGTTAAAGTGTGTGAGCGTCATGTAGCGCACGCCCAAGTCATAGTAGGCGCGCAACGCACCTAACGAGTTGGCGATCGTGTGCCCGCCTTCGATTCCGAGAAGCGAAGCGATGCGTCCGCGCGCCATTTGACGGCGGATATCGGCCACGCTGGCGGCGAAGCCAAGGTCTTTCGGATACTTCGCAATGAGTCGTCGCGCGATGTCGATCTGCTCGAGCTGTGCCCGCATGGCGTCGAGCGGGCTCAAGCCGCTCGGTACATACACTGACCAGAACTGCGCGCCAACCATTCCCTCGCGCAGTCTGGGAATGTCCGTGTCGAAACGAGCTCGCTTGGAGATGTCATAGGCCTCGACGTCTCGCGGCGGAGTCCCCTTCTCACGAATTACCCAGGGCAGATCGTTGTGCGTGTCGACGATCGGAGTTGTCCGCAGGATCGTCTTGGCGCGGCGTAGTGCGGCGTCGTCGGATTGAGCGCCGGCCGTGGCGGCCAACACAGTCAGCAAAACGACGGCGCTCCCGCCAATCGCAGTTCGTCTCGTCATGCCCAGCTCCATTGCATGTGTGGCTCCGCCGAAAGATAGGGACACGCCGTGCGGCGATCCGGCGCGGACCACATTTTATCGCAGCAGCGAATCAACCGACTGACGCGCGGAGTGGCTCATGCCCGGCACGAACTATCGTCACGCTGTACTCCTCACTGCGGCGCTATCGCTCGTTGCCGTTTCGGCCACGGCGCAGCGTGATAGCGCGCGTACCGCCGAATGGGATGTCACGCTCGCGCGGGGCCAAACGCGCGACATCGACTTCGCGACGAGCGAAGGGACGTGGATGTCCGCGGACCTCTCACCTGATGGCCAATCAATCCTGTTCGACCTCCTGGGCCACGTTTATCGCGTAAGCGTCAGTGGGGGCGAAGCTCAGAACCTCACGCAGAACAGTGGCGTCGCCATCAACTACCAACCGCGCTGGTCGCCAGACGGTCGTCTGATCGCGTTCGTCTCGGACCGCCGCGGGCAAAACAACCTGTGGGTCATGAACGCGGACGGGAGCAATCCGCGCGCCGTATTCACGAATCGCGATGTGCGCGTATACGAGCCGGCGTGGACGCGCGACGGCCAGTACATAATCGTTAGGCGCGAGTTCACGGGACGCGCGGCACCGGGACAGGGCGCCGGTAACGGACTGTGGATGTATCACAAGGATGGCGGCGAAGGGACTGAGCTGGTCGGCAACCAGGTTCGCAGAGCCGAGTGGCCGACTGTCTCGCACGATGGCCGCTACCTGTATTTCCACGTGGCTGCGGGCGGCAACGACGTCGATGTCGTATCAGGCGGGCTGCAGCTGCGGCGCTTCGAGTTCAAGACTGGCCAGATCGTCGACGTCACAGCGGGCGAAGCGCAGGGTGCTGCCGCCGGTCGGATTTCGAGCGGCGGCGCGGCCGCACCCGAGGCCTCACCAGACGGCCGTTGGCTCGCCTTCGCTCGGCCGATTCCGGACGGCACGATTTCCTACAAAGGCCACCGCTTCGGACCGCGCACAGCGCTATGGCTCATGGATCTGCGCAGTGGCGCCGAGCGGCTGTTGATGGATCCCATCGAGAACATGGTGGAGTCCGGATCCAAGGCGTTAGGCGTGCTGCCGCGCTACAAGTGGACGTCCGATGGCCGCGGACTCGTGATCTCTCAGGGAGGCAAGCTGCGTCGCGTGGACGTCGCGACTGGAGCTGTCACGACAATTCCGTTCACGGCGCGAGTGCATCGCACGATCTCGGAGATGGCGTATCGGCCGTTTCGCATCAACGATGACTCGATAAACGCCAAGTTCGTGCGCTGGGCGACTGCATCTCCGGACGGAAAGCGGCTCGCCTTTCAGGCAGTCGGCCGTGTATGGGTCATGGACCTGCCTAACGGCGCGCCGAGGCGCGTCACGTCGGGTAGTCCCGAGGCCTTGGAGTATTCGCCAGCATGGTCGCGCGACGGACACATGCTGGTTTTCACGACGTGGGATGACACGGGGCGGGGCCACGTCTGGAAAACTGACATTACGCCCGGCGGACGCACCGGCGGATCGGTCGTGCGTCTGACAACGGAGCCCGGCGAATACATCCATCCTGTGTGGAGCCCGGATGGTTTGTCCGTTGTGGTTGCGCGCGGCGCGGGCGCGACGCTGCAGGGCCGCACGATCATGCATAACGTGGCATGGGACGTGGTGCGGATTCCCGCGGCTGGTGGAGGGGCGGCGGGAGTCGCGACGGTGGTCGCGACGGCGAATCGACCGTCGGGCCAGAGTCCAACCGGTAACGCGCGCCGGCAGATCATGCGGCCCTCGTTCGGTCCAGAGGGTCGCGTGTTCTATCCGGAAGAACGCACGCAACGCGGCGCGGGAGCGAATCAGGAGGGGTTCACTGCTCTGGTCTCGGTAAAGCCGGACGGGAGCGATGAACGTGTGCACGTCACACTGCCTTACGCGGACGAAGTCGTTCCTTCGCCGGACGGAAAGTGGGTCGCCTTCCAGGAAGGGGACAACGTCTTCCTCACTCCGCTCGCGTACGAGGGTACCGGAAGCGAGCCGCTGCGCGTGGACAAGAGGCGCGGCCGCTTCCCAGTCACGCAGCTCTCATTGGAAGGCGGCGACTTTCCGCGCTGGCGCGACAGCCTAACGATCGAATACGGCAGCGGCAATCAGTACTTCGCGTACCACGTGGATACGAAGAAAACGGATACGGTCACTTTACGCGTGAAGATCCCACGGCCGGTACCTAACGGTAAAGTCGCGTTTACGAACGCGCGTATTGTGACGCTGGAGAGTCGCCGTGTGATCGAGAGCGGGACCGTACTCGTCTCTGGGAGCCGAATTTCTTGCGTCGGCACGTGCGAAACTGCCGGGGCGCGTGTGATCGACGCCGCGGGAAAGACCATCATCCCCGGCTTCGTCGACATGCACTCGCACCACTACCGCGAGCACAGAGGTCTCAGGCCAAAGCATGACTACGAGACGAGCATTTATCTCGCCTATGGAGTGACGACTTCGCTCGACAACTCCATGTGGTCGCAGAACATCTTCCCCACCGCAGAGCTCATCGAAGCGGGGGAGATCATCGGGCCGCGCACGTTCAGCACCGGCGACCCGCTCTATCGTGGTGACGCCGCGCGCAACAACGACATAACGAGTTACGACGTTGCGGAGCAGAACGTGAATCGGCTAGTCAACTGGGGCGCTGTGTCGATCAAGCAGTACATGCAGCCGCGCCGCGACCAGCGACAATGGATCTCGCACGCCGCGCGCAAACGCGGCGCGATGGTCACCGCTGAAGGCGGTGATCTGCTGTATGACCTCTCGATGATCATGGACGGCCAAACCGGATGGGAGCATCCGATCGGACACGTCCCACTTTATGGCGACGCGACGAAGTTCTTTGGGCTCGCGAAGGCGACGTATTCGCCAACGCTCGTCGTGGGAGGTCCTGGTCCATGGAACATCGAGTATTGGTTTCAGGAGAGTGATCTCTGGAAGGATGCGAAACAGCAGCGCTGGTTCCCGTGGCGCATGCTTGTGCCGCACACGCGCGTGCGCACGTTACGGCCGATTACCGACTACTCGTATCCGCTCATCGCGCAGGCGATGGCCGACGTGATCGCGGCCGGCGGATACGGCGCGATCGGGTCGCACGGCGAGCACCATGGCCTGGCCGCGCAATGGGAGGTATGGATGGGAGCATCCGCGTTAGGCAACCACGGCGCGCTCGAAGTCGCCTCACTCCACGGCGCGCATTTCCTCGGCGCCGATCAGGATCTCGGATCCATCAAGGAGGGTAAGCTCGCGGATCTTCTTGTACTCGATGCTAACCCATTGGATGACATCAAGAACACCGCGAAGATGCGTTATGTAATGAAGGGGGGCGTGCTGTACGACGCGATGTCGCTCGACGAGGTGTGGCCGCGGCAGCGTCCGTATGGGCCGATGACGTGGATCGAAGCCGATGCACTTCGCTCCGACGATCGTCCGACAGACTACTGGGATCGGCGACGGCCATAGATCGCAAGAGCATTTACCACAGAGAACGCAGAGAACACAGAGGCCCACACCCCGCCACCTAACGCGGAGAACTGCAACTGTTTGTTAGACTAGTTTTGCGAGCGAACTGTTCTTAGCAAAGCAGTTAACAAACGTTGTTGTTGTCGGCGGTGGGGCTGTTGGGGCTCTGCGTTCTCTGTGTGCTCTGTGGTTCAAGCTCTAGCGATGCTCGTACTGCTGGCCAGAGCTTAGCGGAGGCGTACGCCGATGCGATGCACAGCGTCGCCGTTCTTCACGCCTTCGACTGCGTAGTCGATCGTTAGGCGATCCAGCGTCAACGCGAGCCCGCCGGTCAAAGGCCGCTCGTTTGACGACGGCGCCGGGCGCCGCA
>DASYRX010000074.1:0-12488 GCA_036003845.1 Gemmatimonadaceae bacterium
CGGCGCGACGAGAGTGCAGCGCCTTACGGCACTTCACCTTGCAGAATCCTAACGAGCTTACTCGAGTCGATGTTCCCACCGGAGACTATGCAGACGGTCTTGCCTTCGCCAGCGAGACCCGCGTGCGCCGCTGCGAGCGCCGCCGCCCCTGCCCCTTCGGCGACAACATGCGCGCGCTCGGCCAGCAATCGCACGGCGTCGGCTATCTGACGCAGCGTCAGCACCAGCGACCCGGAGAGCAGGCCTCGCGCCAGCGGCCACATCTCCTCCAAAATGCCGCGCGAGCCCATGCCATCGACGAAGCTCGGCGTGTAGCTGACCTCGACGCGCTGTCCAGCCTCGAGGGACGGGGCCAACGGCGCCGCCGTGTCCACCTCGACAGCGAAGACCTTCACGTTAGGCCTGAGCGCCTTGAACGCCGAGGCGATGCCGCAGCTGAGTCCACCGCCGCCATACGGCACGGTCACGACATCCACGTCGGGGAGGTCCTCGGCGATCTCGAGCCCGATCGTGCCGTTCCCCGCTATGACGTTGCGGTCGGAGACTGGATGGATGAACAGGCCGCGGGCATCGCTCCACTCGTGCGTGACGAGGATCTGCCACCAGTCCTGGAATGGGACGCGCACGATGCTCGCTCCGAGTCGCCGGACTGCGTCCGTCTTTGCCGCGGGCGTGTGATCCGGCACAACGACACGACACGGCACGGCGAACGCACGGGCACACCAGGCGACGCCCTGCGCCATGTTACCGGCGCTGGCCGTCCAGACGCCTTCACGCAGCGTAGCGCGATCGGCGAGCAGCATGGCGTTGCTCGCGCCGCGCAGCTTGAAGGAGCCGATTGGCTGCAGGTTCTCGAGCTTGAGATACAGCTCGCGACCTGCGAAGTCGAGCCTAACGAGCGGCGTGCGGACCACGTGCGGCGCGATGCGCTCGTGCGCCTGGCGGATCTCGTCCAGCGGGATCGCGCTCGGCAGTTGTTGCTTCACGCTGGCCGCAACAGGCTCAGTGCGCGCCGTCACGCATCCCGCCGATGGCGACGCGCTGCCCCGCCCCTTCGGAGATGGCGCGCTTGTAGAGATACGCCGCACAAGCGACGTCTTCTACCGCCAAGCCTAACGACTTGAAGAGCGTGACTTCGCTCTCGCTCGTGCGCCCTTCAATAGTCCCGGCGACAAGCTCGCCGATCTCGCCCAGGATGTGAGCGTCAGTGATCGCCCCTTCTTTACGCGGAGCGAGGAAGTCGCCGGCTTCGTTGCGCGCCGATTCGCGTCTGTCGACAAACAGGCGCGAGCGCACGACCGCGGCGGAGTCCAGCTCGCGCGCGGTCGGTTGACTCGCTCCTACCGCGTTGATGTGCGCGCCGTCTCGGATCCACTCGCCCTGCAGCACGGGCTCGCGCGCGGACGTGACCGTGCAAATGAGATCAGCGTCGCGCACGGCATCCCGCGGGGTCGCGGACTCTTCGGCCTCGACGTTGAGCCGCTGTTTTGCCTGACGAATGAACTCGGCTCGGCGCTCGGCGCTGCGGCTCCAGACGCGCACGCGCTTGAGCCGCCTGGCACACATCATCGCCTCCAGGTGCGTGAGCGCTTGAACGCCGCCACCGAGCAGGGCGAGGTCGCCGGCATCCTTGTTTGCGAGGAGTTGCGTGGCGAGGCCGGAGGCGGCGGCTGTGCGGATCGCCGTTATGGAGCTGGCGTCGATGATAGCGCGCAGCTGCCCGTTCGTCGTTTCGAAGTAGAGTACAACGCCGATGTGCGACTCGTACGGCGTGCTCGCGTTGTCGGGAAAGACGGTGATGACCTTCGCGCCTAACGCGTCGCCCAGGAGCGCGGGCATGAGGCCGAACGCATTTGGCGAGTTCGGCAAACGCATGACCTGCCGCAACGGGAGAACGGCCTCACCTCTCGACGCCGCGGCCAGCGCATCGGCCATCAGGTCGATGCACGTGGCCATGGGGAGCAAGCGGACAACGTCCGCGTGAGACAGGATCAAGGTGTGCATGGGCGGGATTCTGCCCAACAGTCGAGGAGATGTCCACTCTCCAACAGATCAAAACAAGGCGCTTTGGGTGGCGAGTTTCGAGTGCTGAGTATCGAGCACGCGTGGCTCGCCGAGTTCACGTACGGCGCGCATCCGAGCCTGCGGGCTTTGAAAACAGCGCGCGGAGCAGTCTTCCGGTGAGCCTATTGTCCTGAAGACTCGGCACCCGAGACTCACAACGGAAAGCCCCTTGTTTGGATCTTGCTTCTCGGACTGGCGACGATCTAAAACGCAGCGCCCCGGTACCGAGTACTCGGCCACCGGGGCGCCAGGACGCGACGTACAGCTATCGCATCATCTCTTCCAGAAATAGATGATGACCTTGTTTCCTTCCTGAACGTCGATGCCGACCACGTCGCCGCCGCTCGGCTGTGCCGGATTAGCCTCGCGCGCAGCTTTGAATGTGGTGTTCTCTTTGAGAATCGATTCGATTTGCTTGAGCCCGTCTTTGTTCTTCTCCAAAGCCTCCTTGATGATCTTCTCGTCGGCTTCCGTTGCAATAATCGGCTTGACGTCGACGAACTCGAGAGCCGGTGGAGAGTCGGGCTTGATCGCGCTTAGCTTGCCAGCATTGACGAGCGCTGCATCGATGACGGTCACGAGTGCCGCAACCGTGGTCGGCTTCATCATGACCTCGCCCTTGGATTCTTTTCGCGTGGTGTCTTGCGCGCTCAATGTGGACGTGCCGACCGCGACCGCCACAAGCGCAGCAGCCGCGAGTAGTGTGAACTTTTTCATAAGTGTCTCTCACCGGGAACGGAGACACGACGCGCGGCCAGCGTCGCAGCTCGGGGACTGATGGCGAAGTCGATTGAGTGGGCCGCACCGGCGACGGGCGCGCTCACGAGCGCGCTGTCGCGAGTAATCATCATAAAGGGGCCAGCAGAAAAATTCTTGCGACGTAGATCACACTGCGCGCCCTCGTTATGCATGTGCACGCTTCGCGTGCTACGGTCGCGGCCGCTGTATGCCTAACGAGTAGCGGCTTCTACTGAACCAGACTCAGCAAACGGCCGGGCACGAACACGACCTTGCGCATCTCGCCGGTGACGTGCTTCGCGATGCCGGCGTCCGCCAACGCGGCCTTGAGCGCATCGTCCTGCGTCACGTTAGGCGCCACGCGAATCGTCCCGCGCACCTTGCCGTTCACCTGCACGGCGAGCTGCACCAGCTCTTCACGCGCCATCTCGGGATCGTACTCCGGCCAGCCGGAATCCATGACGCTCACGCTGTGCCCCAGCCGCTCCCAGGCCTCTTCCGCCATATGCGGCGCGAAGGGAGCGACGAGCTGCACGAGCGGCTCGACTTCGGCCCGATGCGGCGTGCGCTCGCCTTTGCGCAGCACGTTGATGTATTCCATCATCGCGGCGATCGCTGTGTTGTAGCCAAGCGCGTCGATGTCGTCCGTGACCTTCTTGATGGTCTGATGCAGCTTGCGCAAAACGATCGGATCCGGCTGCCCCGCCTCGGTCGCCGCGCATAGCGAGGACCACAACCTGTCGAGAAAGCGCCTAACGCCTGAGATCCCGGAGTCTCGAAAATCTCCGCCCTCTTCGAACGGCCCCAGGAACATCAAGTAGGTGCGGAACGCGTCCGCTCCCCATTGCGCGACGAAGTCGTCAGGGACGACCACGTTGCCGCGGCTCTTCGACATCTTCGAGCCGTCCCGGATGATGAGCCCGTGAGCACGGAACTTCTTGTACGGCTCTTCGAAGTCGAGGTAACCCATGTCGTGCAGGACCATCGTCGTGAACCGCGAATACAGCAGATGCAACACCGCGTGCTCGTTGCCGCCGATGTACGAATCCACCGGCAACCAGCGCCTCGTCAAATCGGCGTCGAACGGCACGTCGTCATGTCCGACGCTCGGATAGCGCAGGAAGTACCAGGCACTGTCCAGGAACGTGTCGGAGACGTCCGTCTCGCGCCGGCCCATCGCCCCGCACTTGGGACAGGGGACCTCGTACCATTCCTTGTGCCGCGCGAGCGGCGAGATGCCGGAATCGTCCGGCCGGAAATTCGGAACGTTGGGCAGCCTAACGGGAAGATCGCGTTCAGGAACCGGCACCGTACCGCACTTGTCGCAGTAGATGATCGGAATCGGCGGACCCCAATAGCGCTGCCGCGAGATGCACCAGTCGTGCAGGCGATAATTCACCGTCGCCCTGGCGCTCCCCTTCGCCTCCAGCCAGGCCACGATCGCGCGATGCCCTTCGCCAACGCTCTTGCCGTCGAACTGCCCGGAATGCACCAGCCGGCACTTCGTCGTATCCATTAGCGGCTCGTTCAGCGGCGCGGATGCCGCTTCGTTTTCGCGCGCGATCACCCTGACAATCGGCAGATCCATCGCGCGCGCGAACTCGAAGTCGCGCTCGTCGTGCCCCGGCACCGCCATGATCGCGCCAGTGCCGTAGTCCATCAGCACGTAGTCCGCCACCCAGATCGGTATCGGCTTGCGCGTCGCGGGGTTCATGGCGTAGCTGCCGATGAAGACGCCCGTCTTCTCCTTGGCGACCTTGCGCGTGACGATGTCCTGCCGCGCGGCGCGCGCGCGATACGCCATCACCTCGTCCCACTGCGCATCGCTCGTTAGGCGCTCCACGAGCGGGTGCTCCGGGGCCAGGACCAGATAAGTCGCGCCAAAAACGGTGTCCGGCCGCGTCGTGAACACCTTGATCACGTCCGGCTCGGCCTTGATCTCCTGCGTGACCGTCACCGTGCTCGATCCCGCCTGCTCGAACGGGTCCAACACGCGGAATGAGATCTCCGCACCTTCGGATCGGCCAATCCAGTTGCGCTGAGCTGTCTTCGTCGAGTCGGACCAGTCGATGCGATCGAGGTTCTCCAGCAGGCGCTCCGCATAGTCCGAGATGCGGAAGAACCACTGTTCGAGCAGCCGCTGCTCCACGGCGGCGCCACAGCGCTCGCAACGCCCTGCGATCACTTGCTCGTTCGCCAGGACTGTCTTGTCGTTCGGGCACCAGTTGACAGCCGCCTTCTTTTTGTAAGCCAGCCCCCGATTGTAGAGCTGCAGGAAGACCCACTGCGTCCATTTGTAGTAGGACGGGTCTGTGGTATCGACTGAGTAGCGCCAGTCCACCATCAGGCCGGCTCGGTCCAGCTGCCGTCTAAAATTCGCGATGTTCTGCGGGATCAAACGCATCGGGTGCTCGTTGACCTTGAGCGCGTAGTTCTCGCTATGAATCCCGAAGGCGTCGTAGCCGAGCGGCTCTAGGACCGTGTGCCCCCTGAGCCTCTGGAATCGTCCATAGATGTCATTCCCCGTGAAGGCAAACAGGTTGCCGACATGCAGCCCTTCGGCCGAAGGGTACGGGAACATCATCAGTACATAAAAAGGATTCCGCCCATGCTCGAGGTCCGTCTGGTGCGTTCCTCGCTCGCGCCAGCGCGTCTGCCATTTGGGTTCAACGACGGCGGGGTCGTAGCCGCCGGCTACGCCGGCTTGGAAAGGCGGTTTGGGACTTGGCGACGTCATAGTCTACGTCTTAGGGACACGGAGGCTGACACCAAGCGAAGCATGGCGCGCAGTGTCTGCGATTCCGCCCCGCTCCCTGCAGATCGCTGGAGTTCTCTTGCGGCAATCTAGCGCCCCCAGCCCCCGCGAAGCATCTCGCCGTGAGTACGGCTCGCGCGTAAGCGGAGACCAGCGAGAGCAGTGGTTTCTGCTTTACGCAGGCCTCATCGGCGCCGCGCTATTGAGCGGCGGACTCTGGTACATGCGCGCCTGGATCGCGCGAGCGACGACACTCGAGCTGCTCACCGGTGCTCTGATGCTCATCGGCGCGGGAGTCGTTCTCAGCGCCATCACGGCGTTCTCGCTACTCGCCGCTCGCGTGGATCGCGTGAGCGAGGATGTGGCACGGGCGCTGGACGCTATCGCGGCCGGCAACCTGGCGACGCAGATCAATGCCCCCCGTGGCCTGGGACGCGAAGCGCGCCTGGCCGGTGCCGCCGCTGCCGCTCTCGCGCGACTGCGCTCCTGGATGGATGCCTCTCGTTCCGCGCTCGTCACCGTCGAGCAGAATCTGTCGAGCGGGAAGTCGCCGATCCCTCGTCTCCGCGACGCCGTCGCGCAAACAACTGCGCAAATCGGGCAACTCAGCCGCGACGCGCGGTTTCAGGCATCGTCTGCCGACGAACATGGGGCGCTGACACAGCGCGCGTGCGTGTTGGCGGCCGTGATCGGCCAGTCGCGCCGCGACAACGCCGCGTTCGCCGATTCGATCCATGCCGCGGCATATGACGCAGCTACGACACTGGCCGACTGCGTGACTCGCACGGCTGATTTGCGCGGTGTCATCGGCAACCTGGCCCAGGAAAGCGACAAGTGCGTGGATGCGGATCGCAAGTTGGCCGAATACCTGGTTGTCGTCGCGAAGAGCGCGCGCCAGTTCAAGCTCATGGCGCTGCACGCCGCAATGGAAGCGGCGCGCGCTGGTGCGCAATCTGAAGCTCTCGGGACCAAGACCGAAGGTGGCCAGGGCGCGGAGTTCCGCGTCGTCGCACTGGAAGTTCGGCGCATGGCGCTCGATCTGGCGAAGAACACCGAGGACATCACGCGCACGATCGATGCGGCGCGCCGATCGCTGCTCGCGTTGCACGCAGCGGCCGGCGAAGGCGGCCGGCGCGCCGAGTCGGTGCAGGCAGCGCTCTCGTTAGGCGTTACCGCGTTGGAGCACGCGACGGCTGCCACGTCTGCTCGTCGCGCCGACGATGCGGCGCTTGCCGAAGCGGGAGCCGAATTGACGATCCTAACGAGCGCCATCCGTGAGCGTGCCGCCGGCGCGTCCAAGGGAAACGGCGACATCGCCGATCGCCTCATGCTCCTCGAGCAATCACTCGCCACGGCCGAAGCGACCGCGCGTGAGATCGAGCAGGCGCTCTCCGTTGTCGAGTTCAGCTCCATGCGCGCCAAAGAGACGGTCAATGCGCTCGCTGGCGGCTCGCCAACACCGACGATGCCACAGCCCTCGAGTCGCGTCTCGGCGCGCATGAGTCGTCGGAAGCGACCGCAAGGCGTGCAGCGACCGACGCCGACGAACGGAGTGCGGACGTGAGTATCACTCCCACGGGCGTGCCGCGCGTCGCGGCCGAGAAGACGCTTGGACGGCGTGTGATGCTTGTCGTCATCGGCGTGCTCGCCGTAGTGGGCGTGTTGCTCGCGGTCGCAGTGCCGCGCGTCGCGATCCGCCTTGCCGAAGAACGTGCCAGCGCGACGCTCGGTGAAGTCGCGGGCAATGCGGTGCTTCTGATCGATCGTTCGCTCGCCGAGGATCGCGCGAAGCTGCGCCTGCTCGGATCGTCGCCGAATGTGATCGACGCCGTCCGCGCCGGCGCGGCGATCGCACGGCGAGAGCGCTTGGGGGACCGTTCCATCAAGGAGCTGGAGCAGCAGTTCAACGCAGCGCGCTCGCTGGACGTGAGCGATCGGCTGCGCAACTACTTCCGCAACGAGCTGCCTTCGTTAGGTGCCGCCGAGATCATCATCACCGAGGCGTCCGGTCTCAACGTCATCGCTACGTCTAAGCCGTCGGATTTCGTGCAGCGTGACGAGGAATGGTGGCGGCTGGCGCAAGATACCTCGGCACGTGCCGCTGACGTGGATTTCGACGAATCGACGGGCCGCAACGTGATCGTACACGCCGCCCCCGTGCGCGATAACTCGGCCGCCGACAGCCGCGCGGAGGGTGTGATCAAGGCCGGATTCGAAGCGGCGTCACTGCAGGCGGCGCTGCAAACCCTCACACCTCAAGCGACGGCGATCGAGCTCGTCGACAAGTCGGGCCGAGTGGTGCTTTCCACGGCGGGTGGAGCGGCGGACTCGACGCGGCGCGATACACAGGCGTTGAATCGCCTAACGAGCGAGCGCTACGGCAGTTTGCGCTGGCGCGGGATGGAGGCACTCGTCTCCGTGCGCGTGGCCAATCACGGTGAATGGCGCGCTGTCGCCATCATGCCGCGGCGCGCCGCCCTCGCGTCTCTCAGATCCACGTGGCTCCTCGTTGGTACTGCGGCCGTTATCGTCGTGCTGCTGTTGATCATGGCTGCATGGTTCACGAATCGGTTCTTTGCGCGGCGCGTTACGCGACCTGCGTCCGAGCTCGCGCGCGTCGCCGAAGCTGTCGCCGCCGGCAACCTCTCGGTCCCCTTCGCCCCGAGCGAAGCTGACGATGAGATCGGCCGGCTGAGCCGCGCCATGGCGCGCATGCTTCACGATCTGCGAGAAGCAACCAATGCGGTGCGCGGCGCCGCGGCCGCGACGACGTCGACGGCGAATCAGATCACATCAGGCACGAACGGAATGGCGGCTGCGACGGTACAGATCGCACATACGGCGTCGACGCTGAGCAGCGAGTCGATGAAAATGCAGAAAGACATCCGCGCGACAGTCGATGAAGGGTTGAAGCTGCGGCACATCGCGTCCGAGCTGGCCTCTGGCGCTCGTGGGTCCGCTGAGCGTTATGCGCAGCTGCAGTCGCAAGCAGAAGCGAATCGTCAGCGCTTCGAGGATACGGAGCTCGCGATTGGCGCGATGAGCTCCGACGTCGAGGCTAGCGCGACAGCCACGCGCGCTGTGGAACAGGCGGCGAATCAGCTCGCCGAGTTCGTTGCGCTCGTGACGAAGATTGCGAAGCAGTCGAAGCTGCTTGCGCTCAATGCGAGTCTCGAAGCCGTACGCGCTGGCGAAGAAGCGCGCGGGTTCGCGACGGTTGCGCACGAAGTGCGGCGTCTCGCGCGCAGCGCGCAGGAAGGGTCCGAGCGCGCCGATCTCGTTGTGGAGCAAGTGCGCAGCGTGTTGCGCGACGCGAGTGGTGCCAGCACGCGCGCTGTCGAGCGATTGGAGCAAGTGGCTGGCGCGGCACGACTAGGCCGCAAGTCACTCGAAGATGTCGGCCGTTCGCTCGTGGACGCGGAAAGCTGGGTGCAAACTGTTGACCGCACGGCCGAGCAAGCCGCGCGCTTCGTCGACGAGCTTACGGAACGACTGCAGGCGCTTTCAGCGCGGACGGAGCAGTATGTGGCCGCGTTGCAGGAAGTCGCCGCATCGACGCAGGATCAGAGCGCCGGCGCCGAGCAGATCGCCACAGCGGCGAACGCTCTGCTGCAAGAATCAGCCGATCTTTCGGCAGTCGTCGAGCGATTCGTCATAGAGAGAGCGGCGGCCTGACCCTCCCGCTCCCCACTACGTCGACAGCGGCACGGGTTAATCGATAACACCGTCAAACGGTGCCTAACGCGCATGCGTTAAGGTCGTCAATTGCGCGAAACTGTTTAACGGCGTTGACGACCTTAACGCATGCGAATTGCGCCCCGTTTAACGCTCCTGCTTCTTAACTGGTGCCGCTGTCGACGCTCAGGGGCGGGGCAGCGCACGAACCCTTCGTTATCGGAATCCGCTGGCGCGCGGGCGGCGCGTTGATCGAAAAACCTCGCGGCGCGCCGCCGGCCCGTTAGTTAGGCTGGCTTCAGACGCTTGTCTCGGCGGCACATGAACGCGCAGTCTTCCAGCCTCGCTCTTCCCCTCCCCACGACGTCGACAGCGGCACAGGTTAAGCGAAACTTCGTGAAACAGTGCCTAACGCGCGAGCGGTAAGGCGTCAATTGCGCGAAACTGTTTAACGGCGTTGACGAGCTTAACGCCTGCGAACTACGCTCCGTTTAACGCTTTCGCTTCTTCACTCGTGCCGCCGTCGACGCTTTGGCGCGGGGTGGTCATGGCATCTTCGGGCGCTGATCGCGTTTGTACATGAACGCGCAGTCTTCCAGCCTGGCGCCCTTGTCGTCGCAAACGGCGAACCTGGATCCTTCGTAGCAGCTCGCTCCGGCGTAACGGCCATCCTTCGTTAGGGCGTAGAACTCGAGGTCGAACAACGGTCGCCCGTTAGGGTCGAGCAGCCGTTTTTCGGTCATCGCGATGACGCGCTGGATGACCTGCATCAGCGCTTCCTGCGGCGATTTCCCTTGGCGCAAGAACTCGACGGCGAGGAAAGCGCCGCAGACTTTGATGTTGGCCTCGCCGCGTCCTGTCGATCCCGCCGCTCCTACTTCGTTGTCGCAGTACTCGCCGGCGCCGACGATCGGCGAATCGCCGACGCGGCCGGCGACTTTCCACGCGCGACCGCTCGTCGTCGTGACGGAGCTGATGTCACCGGCCGCATTCACGGCGTTCATGTTGATCGTTCCGTGCGTGAACTTGATGCGGACGTCGTCATCGTGGTCCAGCCAATTGTCGTCTTTGTTGAGGCGCGCTTTCCAGCGCAGCCAATCCTGGCGGCTCTTCTCAGTGAGCAGGTTCTGCGTCTTGAAGCCCATGTTGATGGCGAAGCGCTTGGCGTCGGGACCGACGAGCATGATGTGGTCGGTATAGTCCATGATCGCTTTGGCCACGAGCGAGGGCGTTGCGATGTCTTCGAGACAACCGACCGCGCCGGCGCGCTTGGTGGGGCCGTGCATGCAGGACGCATCGAGCTGCACCACACCTTCTTCGTTAGGTAGGCCGCCGAATCCGACGGATTGATCGTCCGGGTCCAGCTCTTGGATGTTCACGCCGGCGATGATGGCATCGAGCGTGTCCTCGCGCGCCACGATCTTGTCATAGGCGACTTTGACGCCGCGCAGGCCGTTCGCGGAAGCAATGACGATCGGCCGCGCCGCGCGCGTTAGGTGGCTCGCCGCGGCATCTGCCAGCGGCTTCGCCTCTGCCAGTGTCGGCACAAGCACCGCTCCGGCGGCCGCTGTAACACCTGCATTGATAAAGTCGCGTCGTGTGATTGTCATGGTCACTTGGGAGGTGATGGGCTCAATCATGATACGCTGCGCGCACGACTCTCGCTTTTGGGAAAGGCTCGGGTATACTCGGCGCATGACTCAGACATCCCGGCCTGCGCGGCTAGCAACGATCGGGGCATCGCTCGTCCTGAACTGCCTCCCCTTCGTTTTGCCCGCGCCCGCGCCTGCCCAGCGCACGCACAAACTTCCCGCCACACCGCAGACAGTCGCCTACGGCTATTACTGGGCTGAGAAGGCGCCGGCGCTGCGCATCGCATCGGGCGATATCATCGATGTCGAGACGCTGCTGACGAATCGCCCGGATCGTCTCGAAGCAGCTGGCGTCCCGCCGAACGAGATCGAGCAGTCGCTTCGGGACATCGTCGCACAGGTTACCGACCGCGGTCCCGGCGGCCACATCCTGACCGGACCCGTTTATATCGAGAGCGCGGACTCGGGCGACGTTCTCGAGGTGAAGATCCTCTCGATCGATCTCAAGATCCCTTATGGCTACAACGGCTGCAGCGGTTTCCTTCGGGAGCTGTGCGACCGCGAGAAGCCGACGACCAAAATCTTTCGTCTCGACTCGAAGAGGATGACGGCCGAGTTCGCGCCGGGGATTGTCGTGCCGCTGAAGCCGTTTTTCGGCTCGATGGGCGTGGCGCCTCCACTTTCGTTAGGCCGAGTGAGTAGCAATCCGCCCTCGATTCACGCTGGAAATCTCGACAACAAGGAGCTAGTCGCTGGCACGACGCTCTACATTCCGATCCACGTGAAGGGCGCGCTGTTCGAGGTCGGTGACGGACATGCGGCCCAAGGCGATGGCGAAGTCGATCAGACAGCGATCGAAACGTCTCTGCGTGGCAGGCTGCAGCTGACAGTGCGCAAGGACATGAAGCTGGAGTGGCCTCGCGGCGAGACGCCGACGCACTGGATCACGATGGGCATGGACACGAGCCTCGTGCAATCCACGCGCGTCGCCGTCCGGGAAATGGTGAAGCTGATTCAACAGAAGAAGCAGCTCTCTCAGACGGAAGCTTACCAGCTCGCCTCGATCGCCGCCGATCTGAAGATCACGCAGCTCGTCGACGGCAACGTCGGCGTTCACATGATGATCTCGAAGTCGTACGTCGGCCGCTAACGAGGCTGAGTCATCGATTGCTCGCCTAACAAGCGTTAGGGCACCCTGCTGGGGCTTCAATCCAAAGCTCGCGATCTTCCTCGACGGAAGCGCCGCCTCAATGACGCCGACGGTGAATCGTGGATCCTAAGCCACGGCGACCTTGGGTTGCGCTACCACTTCGCCGGGCCTGGGATGAGCTCCGTACCGTTCGTCGAAGGGGCCTTTACCGGATGGGTCGGATCACAGGATGATGTCGATTTCGGAAATGGAAGCGGCGATCTCGAAATCTCAGCCGCCGGCTTCACACTCGGCGGAGGCTTCCTCTACTTCTTCAACTCGCGTGTCGCCCTCAATACCGGTGTGAAGTGGACCAAGGGGAATTCAACGAGGTCAAGTTCGAGAACGTGAGCGTCGAGGGACTCGGCATCGACGCGACATCAGCCCGGCTCAACGTCGGGATTACATGGTTCCTGGGCGGGGCGCGATAACGTGACCTAACGACGCGGCGAGCGCGATCTTAGCGCTCGCCGCG
>DASYRX010000075.1:0-7762 GCA_036003845.1 Gemmatimonadaceae bacterium
CTTTCGCGCATCCAAGTGCACGGAGAAAGGGTGGTGGGTCTCTTTCAGCCGTTACGAAGTCTGACGTGAGTGGACACAAACTGGCGGCTCCGCTAGCTGCGCGGCGCTATGACTGCTGACCTAACACCATTCGATTCCGTAGACGACAGCGACGGAAGTTTTGAGTCGTTCGGTCATGAGAACGGCGACCGTTATTGGTGGCAGTCGGACCTACGCCGTATGCTCGGTTACGGCGAAGGGGATTCCTTTAACAAGGCAGTTGGTCGCGCAATCGCGGCGTGCTGACGGCGTCGGGACTCGCCTACGACATGTGGGGTTCCGGCTGGACTGACGATGGAATGTTGTGAGCTCAGCGGCTTCGGTCCAAGTGCGGCTATGGCGACTCACGCCGGTCGGCACGACGAAGTGGTGGCAATTAGCCTGGTTCGGAGGTGGACATTCCCTCCCTCAGGCCTAAGCGAGTTGAAGCCAGCACGAGCAAGGACGCGAGTCTTGGAACGACCGACAGGGTGCTCCGACAAGAGCGGGTAGTCACGCACCTTGGCGCGTAAGAGAGGACTCGAGGCTGCCTAACGGCGTGCAATTCTGCTGCGCCGCATATCAACAAATGCGCACATGGCAAAGAGCATGTGCGCCAACACCAGAGTGTGCGGCGTCTGCCGCAACGGCTCCTCTTTTGGCGACGTCCAGCGCAAATCGTACAGCGTCGGTTAGAGCGCGAGGACTCTCATAGCCTGCCGATCTCAGTGAGGGTTTCAGCAGCTTGGAACGCAACGGAAAACGCTGCAGAGAACTTGAAAACCTCCGGGTGGTGACACTCTTACAGGTTCGAATCCTGTGCCCTCCGTTAGGCGGCACCGACACGCTGACATGAGCATGTGGACAGCTCAGGGCCCCACTGCATGAGGCCGGTTTCGCCGGCTCGCGGTGTGACGATTCCTTTGTGACCCAGCACACGCGGTTCCAGTCCGGATAGTGAACGGAGGTTACGCCATGTACCGGCCACTTCCCATACGGTTACGCCTCAGACGGGCGCAGACGCGAGCTTACTGCCGGTGAGGTCACGAGCTTCTATGCCCGCGAGGGGTGCGATGGTGAGTGGACTGTCGATTCGGACGAAGCTCTTTCTCTTGGTGACCGGCCTGTTGGCCGCAATCACGATTCTGTACTCGTGGGTGGCTTACCGCGAGGTTCGCTTCGCGGCGCTCCACGCCACGGCGACTCGACTCAACGGCATTGCGACGCAATGGGCGCAGCTGCTTGCGATCCCGCGGCAGCAACAGCTTGCCACTCTTCGTAGGCTCGGCGACAGCGCGGCTGTTCTAGCCGTGCTTGAACACCCCGATACCGCGAAGGACAGCACCACGCTCGCGGCGCTGCGCAAGGCTTTCCCAGCAGAACCCCAACGGCTCGCGGTTCAAATCATCTCCGCTGATGGTCGCGAGCTTGCTCGCCTCGGAGACTCCGTCACGAGTGGGGATCCGGCCGCAATGCGTCAGCAGCTCGCGGCCACAGCGCTGTCGGACACCGGGACAACGAGTGAGCTGCGCATCGTAAACGACTTCATTCTGTTCGCGTCGGCCGTGCGCCTTGCAGGTGGCAGGCAACCGCGCGGATACCTCGTTGAATGGCGCCGGCTCTCAACTGGTGGCGGCGCGACTCGGGACCAAATCAATCGGCTCTTCGGCGGCCCGGCGACGCACCTGATGCTCGCCAACACTGCGGGCGACGTGTGGACCGACCTCGCGACGCGTGTGCGGTCGCCTAACGTGGACCTATCGAAGGCCGGTGACCCGCTGTACTACCGGCATCCGGGCGGCAAGAACGTGATTGCTGTCGCCGAACGCGTAAGCGGCACGCCTTGGACGATCATCGTCGAGTATGAGCGTGATGTGGCGTTGGCGCAAGCACGCCAGTTTCTCGGGCGCGCCGGGCTCGCGGGCGGACTGGCGTTGCTGCTCGGCTCCCTCGGCGCGGTTCTGCTCAGTGCGTCCGTCACACGACCGGTCGCGCGCCTAACGCGCGCAGCCGAGGGCGTCGCGCGCGGTGACTACAACCAGCAATCAGGTCTAGCACCGCGACGCGATGAGCTGGGCCGGCTGGCGGCAGCCTTCGACGCGATGGTCGCACGAGTGCAGGAGTCACTCGCGGCGCGCGGCGCGAGCGAGGAGCGTTATCGCCTGCTGTTCGAGTCGGTGCCGCTACCGCAATGGGTCTTCGATCGCGCAACGCTGCGCATTCTCGCGGTGAACGAAGCCGCGATCAAACACTACGGGTACAGCCGCGAAGAATTCCTGTCGATGACGATCCTCGATGTGCGTCCGCCGGAAGATGTCCCGCGCATCATCGAGGCCATTCGGACCATCGACTCCGCGGGGAATGGCGCTGGATCGTGGCGTCACGTGAAGAAAGACGGAACACTGATCGAAGTCGAGACCAGTGGGCACTCCATCGAGTTCGACGGCCGCCACGCTCGCATCGCGATCATGAACGACGTCACGGCGCGGAACCGCGCTAACGAGGCGATGCGCCAATCCGAAGAGAAGTACCGGCGGCTCGTGCGTGAAGCGCCCATCGGAGTTACGCTGTCGATGCTCACTGGACGCTTCATCCTCGTGAACCCCGGCTTCGTATCGATGCTTGGGTACGATTCCGAGGATGAGGTGCTGGCGCTGCAGCCGCATGACGTCTACGCGAATGAAGAGCAGCGACAGGCGCTTCTCGCGCGATTCCAAGAGCGCGGTCGAATCAAGCGTGAAGAGATCCCGCTGATGCGAAGGGACGGCACGCTCATAACGACGCAGTTCACCGGCCGACTCGTTACCGACGATGGCACCGGCGAACAGTACGTCGAGGCGACGTGGGAGGACGTGACCGAGCAGCGTCGCGTGGAGCGCCAGTTTCAGCAGGCGCAAAAGATGGAAGCGATCGGGCAGTTGGCCGGAGGGATCGCGCACGATTTCAACAACCTGCTCACGATCATCATCAGCTCGAGCGATTTGGTCCTCGCCGACGGAGCGACGAGCGGCAGCGCCCGAGCCGACATCGAGGCGATTCGCACCGCCGGCAAGAGCGCAGCCACCCTGACGCGACAGCTACTGGCGTTCAGCCGGCAGCAGGTGCTGCAGCCTCGCGTTATGCAGATGAACGACCTCCTGGCCGGCACCGGCAAGCTGCTCGACCGGCTCATCGGCGAGAACATCGAGCTCATTACCGTGCTGGCGCCGGACGCAGGTACCGTCAAGGTCGATCCCGGGCAGATCGAGCAAGTGATCGTGAATCTGGCCGTCAATGCGCGCGACGCGATGCCTAACGGTGGCAGACTGACGATCGAGTCGAAGAACGTCGAGTTCACCGAGGATCTCAAAGAGCACAAGGTGCTCTATCCCGCCGGGAAGTATGTCTCCCTCACCGTGAGCGACACCGGTGTTGGGATGGACAGCGAGACTCAGGCCCGCGTCTTCGAGCCCTTCTTCACGACGAAAGAGCCGGGAGAAGGAACCGGACTGGGACTGGCCACCGTGTACGGGATCGTTAGGCAGAGCGGCGGCTTCATTTCGGTGTACAGCGAGCGGGGCCAGGGGACGAGCTTCAAGATCTACTTCCCGCGCGTGGACCCGGTTGCCACCCTCACCGATGAGGCACCGCGTGCGCTCAAACCGTTGGGCGGAAACGAGACGATCCTCATCGTCGAGGATGCGCCGGCTGTGCGCGGTATCATTCGCCAAGTGCTGACGCGGCTGGGGTATCACGTGCTGGAGGCGCATGACGGCGAAAGCGCCATCGCCCGCAGCGCGGAGCACAAGGGGACGATCGATCTCCTGCTGACCGACGTCATCATGCCGCGCATGGGCGGGCGGGTGCTGGCCGACGAAATTGCGAAGCAGCGGCCGGGGATCCGCGTGCTCTACGTGTCGGGGTACACCGACGACGCGATCGTGCGGCACGGCGTGCTCGAGCCCGGCGTGCATTACCTCGAGAAGCCGTTCACACCCGATACGCTCGCCAAGAAGGTGCGCGGCGTGCTGGAAAACGCCGCCGTCAGTGGTAGCTGACGCCTAGTCGCTCCCGCGCGACTCAAAAGAAAAAGAAATCATCACCGCTGCCGCGGTTCATTCTCGGGTTCACCACGGTGCTGAAGATCGACCCGAATGTGTAGCTCATCCCCAGGTTGAAATTGATCGAGTATCCCGTGGCGAGCTGGCGACGTCGCAGCAGAACCTCCTGAAGCGGCAGCGAGCCCTTGGCCAGGTTGATCTGGTCCCGGATTCGCGATACCTGTCCGAAGAAATTGAGCGACAAGCCTTTGGTGATGCGCACGTCGATGAACCCGAACGCCGTCAAGCGATTGCGGTCCGTGTTGTTCAGATGATGCGCCGCCGTTAGGCTGGCAAAGACATTGCCCCACGGCTGAACCGCTTCGGCGGCGACAACGAGCTGCTCGTCGGGGACCGCCTCACGCAGCTTTCCGAAGAGTGTGGTGTCCTCATATCGGATGTGCTTCACTCCGACCGAGTACTGCAGGATGAGTTGTCTCCGCGTCGATTGCGAGTAGGGAAACACGTCGAACTCCAACGCCGGCGCGACGCGGAGGGAGACCTTCTCGTTGAGGAACGTGGACGAATTGAGGTTGACGCGCTCACCTAACGACCAATGCTCGGTGAGACTCTTCACCATCAGGTGATTGAAGCTGGCGTTGTGCGAGTAGTCGGTAATCGTCGATTCACTGAGTGAATCCGTGACGATGAATTTCTGTTCGCTGTACTGCCCGCGCGCGTTGTTGGTGAGCTTCCAGGCGCGCGTCACTCGATTGGCGTTGAAGTTCAGCGACGCCCGTGAGGAACGCTGATTGGTTTCGCGCTGCATACCACCGTTCGTACCGACTCGGAACACCCACGCGTTCCATGGATCGCGCTGCGGACGCGCCGTCGTAACCGACGTCGTCGTCGGGGCTTTGTATGTCAGCGACAGGCCAGATGCCGTGCTCGTTCGCACCGCGTATCGCGCCAGCGACAGCGTTAGGTACCGCAGCTGTGCGCGCCGCTGTTCGTCATTTGTATCGGTCGCCAGCGTCGTGTAGGTCAGCGTATCCGTGAGTCGCGCGAATGCGCCACGACCAAGCAGCGTGAGCGTGTACGCGTTGCCGCCTGCGCTGGTGTTCTCGGACGTGACGATCACGTGTACGTCCGACGCTTCGCGATCTCGCACGAAGCTCACGTAACTCATCTCGGTCTGAAGAAAATCCTCGTCACAGAACGTGTGACAATCGATGAAGACGCGCAGTGGATGCGGCGTCGTGTCACGTGCGGGCGGATTGTTCTGTGTAAGGCTGTGCGCGGAGCGCGTCAGTGTGGCGAACGTGAGCGCCATCGTGAAAAATCGGGCCAAGGCCGGCATGCTACCTCAGTGACGAGGATGACAGCGGATCGACGACGGCAACGCGCATAGGACACCCTGACCCGCGTCAAAGTTGCACCTGTAGTCAGTCCTTGTTTCCACCTTGGGGGAGGCATATCATGCGTCGCCTGCCGCCCATGATGCCGGAGCGGCGCTTTGGAGAGATGGCCGAGAGGCTGAAGGCACCGGTTTGCTAAACCGGCATAGGGGTCTAAACCTCTATCGAGGGTTCGAATCCCTCTCTCTCCGTTAATCGACGGGGAGCGAGGAGCCACAGTCCTGCGGCTTCCCGTCGTTGTGTCATTTGCGGCGCGCGGCCTTGTCCGCTGCCGCCACCTAACGATGACATCCTCCTCGGATTCCCCGCGCCTCCGTTTCGCCCCGTCGCCGACTGGCTTTCTGCACGTCGGCGGCGCGCGCACGGCGCTCTTCAACTGGCTGTACGCACGAAAGCACGACGGCAAGTTCCTGCTGCGCATCGAGGACACCGATCGCGCGCGGAGCACGGCTGAGAGCACGCAGGCGATCTTCGACGGTCTCACCTGGTTGGGGCTGGACTGGGACGAGGCGGTCGCACACCAAGGAGCGAATCTCGCGCAGCATCAGCGCGATGCCCGGGCCCTGTTGGATAAGGGAGCGGCGTACCGCGATTTCACGCCGGCCGAGGAGCTGGATCGCCTGCGCGCCGAGGCGGAGAAGCGCGGCGAGATCTTCCGCGTCGATCGCAGCTCGGCGCAGCGGTCGAAAGAGGAGGAAGAGCGGCGTCTCGCGCGCGGTGAGCCATTCGCGATCCGCTTTCGCGTCCCCGAGGGAACAACCGAATGGGAGGACATGGTTCACGGCCGTATCGCGTTTCCGAACAAGGACATCGAGGACTTCATCATCCTGCGTTCGGACGGCACGCCGGTGTACAACATGGCGGTCGTGTCGGACGACATCGCAATGCGCATCACGCTCGTTATGCGCGGCGACGACCACATCTCCAACACGCCGAAGCAGATCCTGCTGTACCAGGCGTTAGGCGCGCCGCTCCCGCGCTTCGCGCACTTGCCGATGATTCACGGCATCGACGGCAAGAAGCTGAGCAAACGGCACGGAGCCACTGCCGTCGCTGATTATCAGCATCGCGGGATCCTCCCCGACGCGATGGCGAACTTTCTGGCGCTCCTGGGATGGTCACCGGGCGGCGACGTCGAGGTGATGTCGCGCGACGAGTTGATCGAGCGCTTCAGCGAGAGCGGGCTTCTCAAGAAGGCCGCGATCTTCGATCCCAAGAAGCTCGAGTGGATGAACGGGCAGCATCTCGCGCACATGCCGCTCGAGAAGCTCGAGCCGCTCATCACGCCGCACGTCGTCGCGGCGGGCCTCGCAACGGCTGACGAGCTTGTGCGGCGCATGCCTTGGTACCTGCGGCTTCTGGATCTGCTGCGCGTGCGCGCGCGAACGATCGATGAGATCGTGCGTCAGGCGCTGCCGTACTTCCAGGAGTCGGTTCACTTCGACCCGGCCGCGACGGCGAAACACTGGCGCGACGGAGCTCGCGACCTCGTGCAAGCGGCGCGCGAGCGTTTGGCAGCGAGCAGCTGGGATGCGGCGGCGCTGGAAGAGGCGCTGCGCGAGCTGGCTCAATCGAGAGGGATCGCGGCCGGCGCGCTGTTCCAACCGTTGCGCGTCGCGCTCACTGGATCGAGCGCGAGCCCGGGGATCTTCGACGTCCTGGTTCTTCTTGGCCGCGATGTCTCGCTCAACCGATTGGACGCCGCGCTGGCGGCGATGAGCGCCTAACGCGATGCCCGATCCGCTCACGCCGCTCGAACGCAAGGTCTATCACTATCTGATCGACTTTCTGGCGGAGCACACATATCAACCGAGCGTGCGGGAGATCGGACAGCGCTTTCAGATCCGCTCGACGAAAACCGTCGCGGCGATTCTCCAGAGCATCGCGGACAAGGGATATATCGAGCGCGCACCCGGGCGGTCCCGTGGCGTCAAGTTGTTAGGCTATTCCTCGATCGGCAACGTGCAGCCGATTCCGCTGTACGACGGCGTGCATTCGGATCTGCCCGCGCTGCTGAGCGACGAAACGATGAAGTACGTGGCGATGGATCGCGGCTTCGTGACGGCGGACGACGCGTTCTTGCTTCCGGTGCCAGATGACGCGATGAGCGGCCGCGGCTTGGCGAGCGGTGATCTGGTGCTTGTGGATCCCGCGGCGCGCGCGCGAGACGGCGATCTGGTCGTGGCGCGCATCGGCAACACGCACGTGGTGCGCACCGTGGAGCATCGCGGTGCGGCTGTCTTGCTCTGGACGGCGGATGCGCAGCCGAGCCAGACGATGCTGGGCCCGGGCGACGATTTTACGATC
>DASYRX010000076.1:0-9171 GCA_036003845.1 Gemmatimonadaceae bacterium
GCAGCATCGGGCGGATGCGCTCTTCGTAGTACACGCGATCGACATCATCGACCTTGGCCGCGATGCGCAGCTCCATTCCTACTCGCTCGGCCACCTGAATGGCGCGGTCGACGCGCTTCTCGGGAGAAATCCGTCCGAGAAAGGCGAGATAGCCTCCGTGGCCACTGCCAAGGCTCAACAGGTCCGGCGGAATACCATGGTACACCGTCGCCGCCCAGTTCGCGAAGGCCAGCGGCTCGCGCTGGTGGTTGGAAATTGAAACGAGCGGCGCATCTCGGAACTCACGAAAGAGCGGCCGCAACTCCGGCAAGTCGAGTCGTCCGTGCATCGTTGTCACGTACGGCACACGCAGAAGTCGGCTCATCGGGAAGTGCAGATATCCATTGTGATAATGCAACACGTCGAATTCGCTGGCGCGATTGATGACTTCGCCTAACGCCAATACGTGTGGCGCCGTAAAGTCGTCGATCATGCCTTCCGCGGCTGCCTCGCGCAGGGCGGTTGCCCGGCTGGCGACGAGCCGCGCGGACGTTACTGAGTCGCCGGTGGCGAAGAGAGTCACGTCGTGTCCCAGCTTAACAAGCTCTTCCGTCAGGTAGGACACGACGCGCTCGGTGCCGCCGTATTGCCGCGGCGGCACACTCTCATACAAGGGTGCTATCTGAGCGATGCGCATAACGGTCGCCGCCGAGCTAAGGACCCTCGGCCAACGTCACGCGTGGTGAGAACGGTGCGGCTACTGTCCTGTGCGCGTCGTATCGCCACTCCCCAAGCTGCTCTGAACCGTGCGAGCGCGCTCGAGGTGTTTTTCGACGCCGCTCACCTTCTGGTTCAGATACTGCGCCACTGATCCCGCTTTACTGGTGTCTGTGCTGCTCCACTGCGCACTCTGCGCGCTACTCTGTAGCTGACGCACGAGATCGAGCACCTGCTGATGGGCGTTTACCATCTCGTCCATGTACGCACGATCGAACTCAGCGCCGCTCAGGCTCTGCAACCTGGTCATCGTCTGCTGATGCTTGGACTGCAATGTCGTGACAATCGGGCTGGTTTCAGGCGCCATGGTTGTCGTGCCGCTGTCGAGTCCGATCTTGATGCGGTCCAGCTTCTTCAGACTATTGCTGTGATCGGTCACCATTGACTGCGCAAAGCTCTTGACCTTTGCGCTTGAAGCTTTGGTCTTGGCGAGCTGACCAACTTCCACTTCGCCGTTATCGATTGTCTTGAGAAGTTCGACGACACCGGCCTCGGTCGTGGGCAGATCCATCGCGCCGCCGGTTGGTGGCGCGGCTGTGTCGCTAGGCAGTGCCACAGTACCCGTGGCTGCAGTTGTGTCGTAGGCTTCGTCCTTTCCCTTATTGCACGCGGCGGCAGCTAGCGTCGCCAGCGCCAAGGCGAACACGAGTCGCCGCGATTCAAATAGTTGCGTCATATCACAATCCTCCAAACAGGGTGAGCCGCGCCGAAACTGTGCGCAAGAGCCATGCTGCTACGCTGGGAAGTAGCAGCAGCTGAGCCTGTCATCGTTAGGCGTGCTCTAGCGCGATCAGGCGCGTCATTGTTTGTACATGCGCCAGCGCCAGCCGCGCGGTGATCTACGACGCCTAACGGCTTCCAGACGCACGCGTGCCGCCGTAGATGACCGGCGGCACACCATGCAAATGCTTCGGCCTGTTTCTATTGCCGCTAACGCCTACTGCGGTTCTTGCTGCGCCCGTTCTCCATCTCCTCTGATCCGCCGCCGTTTATCGCCATCGCGTTGATTCCGCGCTCGGCAAGCTCGGAGAGCTTCTTATCGGCTGCTTTCTCTTCTTCGAGCGTCGTCTTGAGGAGATCGGCGATTTCGGAATGTCCCAGGACATTCGCGTATTCGCATAACGTGCCGTACGTGGCAATTTCGTAATGCTCGACCTTCTGCGCCGACGCAATGATTCCAGCGTCAGTCACATCAGGCTCGTCCGTCTCTTCCAGCGTTTCCTTTCCTTCCTCGATGATGCCCTTCATTCCTTTGCACACCGGGCCGCGCGAGCTCACGTCCAGCATGGAAAACACTTGCTCGAGTCGCTCGGCCTGCTGTTCCGTTTGTCCCAGATGTTCTTCGATCGCCTGACTCAGATCTGGCGAATTGGCTTTCTTCGCCATCGTCGGCAACGTGCGAATGAGCTGCCGCTCGGCGTTGTACACGTCGCGCAGCTCTCTGACGAAGAGATCGTTGAGCGTTGATACCTGCATTGTGACTCCTAAGGCGATTGTTGAAGAGCCGTAGAGGCTAGGTCCATTCCAACTTTGTGCCGGCGCCCGCCTGCGAGCGGAGATGCGCAAATAGTTGGGACGGGCTTAGTAATTGTTGCCGCGTCCACCGCTGCTCTTACCGCGGCCGCTTCCACGCGAACCAGCAGCCTGCTTGCGCCCACCCTGGCTGCTCTGCGTTCCCTGGCCGCCCTGTCTTCCCGAACTCGCTTCCTGACGTCGCTCGTTGACTTCGCTGCGCTGCGGTGATTGACGCCCACCGCCGTTCCCTCTGCCGCGATTGCCCTTGTTGCTTGCCATGTCGTCCTCCTCGACTGAGTGATGAGGCTTGCTCGTGGCTAACTGCGCGAGCAAGTCTTATGCCCCATGCGGGATGAGGTTGGCACTCGCGTTAGGCACTTCGCGCCTCAGGTTCACTCACGCGGAATCACGGAGATGGCACCGTCGGTCTCGAGGACCGCGTGCTCGATCTCACCCAGGTTTGCTACACCCTGAGTCTCACGCCCCGCGCGTCGAATGTCATCCACGCTCACGCGCTCTGCACTCAGTCGCTCGTCGAGCACGCGCCCATCTCGCACCAGAACGATCGGGCGACTGTTCAGCCACTTGTCCACCACCGGCCAACGCGACGTCAAGCGGCTGAACGCGATCTCGAGCGTGAAGAACGTGGCGATCAGGATGAAGGCGTTTGTCAGCGAAGCGTCGTCATGCACAAGTGCTTGCTGCGTTGTCTCCGCGATGATCAGCAGCATCACGATGTCGAACGTTGTGATTTGCGCCAGCGCTCGCTTGCCGGCAATTCGGAAGATGAGCAGTAGCCCCAGGTAAATGAGCGTACAGCGGACGATAAGCTCCATACACCCCCCTCATGGATAGACGAACTGGCGAATTCGCAGCTCGGATTGCCCAGACGTAACGACTGCTGTCAGCCAGCCTAACGTCTCTGGCCGGTACCTAAGGACAACACTGACAATGCTGTCGGGCCCAGCCGCTGCAAATGTGTACACGTGCCGCGCCCGGGACGCCGAGATCGTCGCGGGCTGCGGCGTGATTTGCTCGACCTTGATTGTCTCTACGAATGCGCTGTTGAGCCCTAGTTGTACCTGGCCGGCGACCGCGTGCAGCGAGAGATCCAAAGCCGTCGTCGAGCGATTGCGGGTAAAACGCTTATAGCGCGCTCCAACAGCGTTGTCGTTTGACCGTGCCGCGGCATCGCTCAACGGCCCGGATCCAAAAAGCCCAGCCAGTGCAGCGACCAGGAACGCGCTTAACAACCACGTGCCAATGCGACGGACGAGTCGCTCGCGTTTCTCGAACTCGCGATCCTCTTCCAACTCGAGTGTTGACGTACCTCTTTCAGCGCTCGCCTTCGCCATGCTTTCGCGATGCTGCCGCTTCGTGCTCGGACCACGCCGCAAGATCGCGGCTCGACGGTCCGCTGATCACCCCTCCGCGACCATCGAAGCGAGAGCCGTGACAGGGGCAATCCCAAGTGCGCTCGTTAGGATTCCATCTCACAATGCACCCAAGGTGTGGGCACACAGCGGATCGTTCGTGCAGAGCGCCGAGCTCGTCGCGATAGCAGGCAACCTTGTGCACGCCTCGCCGCACGATTGCGCCTTCGCCCGGCGCTATTTCATCTACTGAAGCGACATCGCCGCCCGTTAACCAATCGGCGTATTGCGCGGCGACGTTGAGATTCTCTTTCAGATAATTGCTCACGGCTCGCAGCCGGCGTCGTCGCGGGTCGTATAGATCAGCCCGATCGCTGGTGCGGCCGAATATCGCGTCGGTAAGTATTTGGGAAGCGATCGTTCCGTGCGTCATGCCGACGCCCGATTCGCCGGTCACGATATAAACGTTCTCGTCCTCGTTAGGACTCGGCCCGATGAACGCCAGCCTGTCGATGGACTCCATGATCTCACCAGACCACGTGTACTCGATGCCGCTTATCGTTGGAAAGCGATCGCGCGTCCAGTCGGCAAGTCTCGCGTAACGCGCTTCGGCGTCGCTCTCCTGGCCAGTCTTGTGATCCTCGCCTCCCACGATCACATAGTCGCTCGCTTGTTCGTTGCCTCCTCCATTCACGCGCTGCAGCCGGACATAGTGGTACGGATCTTCTGTGTCCCATGCGAGCATGTCCGAAACGGTCCCGACCTCGATGGGTGCCGCTATGACGTAGGTCATATACGGCGCCTGCTTCGTATGAATCGCAAAGCGCTCGCTGATCGGCGAATTGGTGGCGACGATTGCGGCGTCGGCGCGCACGACATGACTTCCGGCGCAAACTTCGACCGGTGAACCGCCGTTAACGGCGTCGACGTGAGTGTTGCAATGCACACGGCCGCCAAGGCGCGTGACGGCGTCGCTCAGTCCGTGCAAATACTCAAGAGGATGAAATCGCGCTTGGCGCGGAAATCGTAAACACGGCTCAGCGCCGCGCGCTGGATACACGACGCGTTCCTCCAACTCCACGGTCGTCAACCCGGCGTCGCGCACCGCTTCCAATTCACGTTCCAGAGTCTCAGGCTCATCCTCCGCACCTAACGTGAGGTAACCGTTGAGGCGTGCAAACCCACACGGGATGTGTTCCTGCCGCACGATCTCTTCGATGCGATCGATCGCTGCCATGTGCGCGCGCGCGATGCGGCGCGTGACGTCGCGGCCGTGCATCCCCTCCAGTACGAAGTAGCGGTCATCGACGGCGCATGTGAGGTGCGCCGTGGTCATCGATGTCATGCCGCCGCCTACTCGGTTGGTCTCGAGCAGAACGACCCGTTTGCCAGCCTTGGTCAGCGCGTAGGCGATCGACATCCCCGCGATGCCTGCGCCGATGACACAGACATCGGTGCTGAGATCTTCCGTCAGTGGCGGAAACGACTCGATTGTCGACGTCGCCGTCCAGAGCGACTCGTTGCTGAGTCCAATGCGATCGACAGTGCGAGCCATCCAAGCGCCTCGATCCGTTGTGGCTCACATCGAAAACGCAACGGTCGTGCCCGACCCTCAGCTGTTCACGTCGCTATCGCTGGGTCATTTCGTGCGCATGTACTTCCAGTGCCGCGGCTTCCCCTCTGCCAACCATTCCAGCGTCGTCTCGAGTCGCTGCGTACGAGTCGCGTCTTGCTTGGCGTCTGTTATCCACTCGACGTACTCATTGCGCTGCGAAGGATTGAAACCGATGAATGTTGCATTCGCCTTCGCGTTGCTCTTGAGCGCTTTGGCGAGATCTGGCGGGACGCGCAACTGCGCGGCGACCTTGGCTCGCGGCGGCCGCGGCACTTTCACGCCATTGTCGTTGAGCGCGACGGCCTCCTTGACGTAGGCGACGAGGACCTTATCCGGCGGCAGGTCGGCCACGGACGTTAGGCGGCCCGAGGCCATCGGCCTGTCCTTCTCGAAGATTCCCTTCGGATCCTTCATCAGCGACTGCTTCCAGAAGCCGAACGTTACGTAGTGCTTGAACGCGGCCATCCCGCCGAGCATGCCCTTGTACTCGAACGAAGGCACGCTCCACTTGATCTTTTCTTCCAGCTCCGGGCAGCCTTGATGAAATAGCTCGCGAATCTTCGTGAGGATCGGCTTCGCGAAGTCCGGCGACTTCGCGATGTACGCGTCGACTTCCTTGATCTTGTTAGGCATGTTCCTTACCAGGGGTTGTCTTTGGCGTAGTTCTCGGCGCGTTCCTTGAGCTGTTGCGGCGACAGATCTTCCAAGCGGCTCGCGATGGACCAGCGATGCCCGAACGGATCTACGAGCATGCCGTATCTGTCGCCCCAGAAGCAGTCCTGCACCGGCATCATCTCGGTGGCTCCGGCTTCGACGGCGCGATCGTACATCGCATCGACATCCTCCACGTAGAGATGCAATGTGATCGGCGAGCCGCCAAGCGATTCGGGGGACCAGGGCGACTCGGGGTATTCGTCGACGACGAAGAAGCGCGAATCGCCTAACAGCAGCTCCGAGTGCATGATGCGTTCGCCGTCAGGCGCGGCGTGTCGCAACAATTCATGCGCTCCGAACGCGCGCGTATACCACTCGATGGCCTCGGCAACGCCGCGCACAACGAGATGCGGCGTGATCGTGTGAAAATCTTCCGGCACGCGCGACGTCGTCATGAGGAGCCTCGTCGTGCGCGGCCGAGCAGTCGCCGATGGGCTGCGGCTTCTACGAGCGCGGCCAGACGCGTCGCCTCGGCGCGCGCCACGGCGAAGCCGAGTGGCGTTAGGCGATAGTACCGTCGCCGCTCGTCGTCGTGTTCCGAGTCCAGCCGCAGCGGCAGCTCTTCGATGTAGCCGTCGACTTCCATGCGCTGCATGGAGCGATACAGCGTGCCGGGGCCGAGGCGCATCTTCCCGGCCGTCATCTCGTCGACTTCCTGCATGATGCCGTAGCCATGAGAGTCGCCGTCGGCCAGGGCGAGCATGATATGGAAGACAGCCGGGGTGAGAGGGAGCGCGGATTCAGTCGCTAAGTCCACGTGGGGCTCCGCCGGCCGTCGATCCGCTTTAGTTATAGCCATAGTGGATATATCGGTTGCGGCTATAGTACGGCACACATGGATAGCCGTCAAGGGAGTCGCGCTTAGCCGTTTCTGTCAGCACCAGGTATTAGCTGAGCCTTGGTGCAGCTTTCGGTAGGTAGGGTCGCTCGGTCGATCGCAGCAACGCCTTACTAACGGCGCGGCCTGCTCGTCTGAAGAGGATGTCGGTACCGAGTCCCGCCGCTCAGGTCTCCGCCGCCTCGCGCCCTGCGAAGCGCTTTTCGCCGCCCCTCGGCCTTAGCATCGCGGTGTTGATCCTCCTCGCGGTTGGGGTGTTCGCCGCGCTCAACCTCCGCTCGCTAATGCGGACGCGGCTTTGGACCGCGGATGCGCAAAGCACTCTCCAGAGGATTGAGGAGACGATCTCGCTGCTCAAAGATGCGGAGACCGCTCAACGCGGCTACGTCATCACTGGCAACGAGCGATACCTCGAGCCGTACAGCGCGGTGCTGGCGAGCAGCGGTGGCCTCGCCGACCGGCTGCAAGAGCTTCGCGACCTCACTCGGGACGATTCCTCGCAACAACGCCGACTGGGGAAACTCCAGCCACTCCTGCAATCAGAGCTTGATTTCGTTAGGCACGTCATTGAGCTGCGCCGCAACGTCGGCTTTGACTCGGCGCAAAACGCCGTGCAATCCGGTCAGGGCAAGAAGACAATGGATTCCGTTCGCGTCCTGATTGCCGAAATGAAGGCAGCTGAAGGTGCGACGTTGCGACAGCGCTCCGTTGCAGCATCGATAAGCGCACGAAACACGGTTCTCGTCATGGCAGCGGGAGGTGTGTGCAGTGTCCTCCTGCTGTTTTTCACATTCCGGATTGTGCATCGCGAGGTGAGCGAGCGACGACGTGCCGAGCAGGCCACGCAGGAGTTGAATCGAGAACTGGATGCGCGCGTGCAGCGGCGCTCGGAGGAGTTGGCAAGCGCGGGCCACCAGATTGAACGGCAGCTCGACCAACTCAAGTCGCTGCGCGCGATCGATCTCGCGATCCTCGGCACAACCGACTTGCAATTAGTGCTGCGAACCATATTGGCCGAAATCAGAGCGCGACTCGACGTCGACGCCGCCACGGTATTCTTGTTCGATCCGCACGCTTTAACGCTCGACATTGCGGCGAGCAGCGGTTGGCGCAGTCAGGCGGCGGTACGCATCACGATGCGCTTGGGCGACGGCGTCACCGGAAGGGCCGCGCTGGAGCGGCGCACGATTTCAGTCCCGATTGTGAGCGATGCGACTGTAGCGCGATCCGAGACCGTGAGAGCAGTCACGTCTGACGAAGAGGTCAAGTCGCTGTATGCGATCCCGCTCATTGCCAAGGGACAGCTCATCGGCGTGCTCACGTTAGGCTTTCGCTCAACGTTCGCCGCTGACTTCAAGTGGCTCGAGTTCGCGGAGGCGCTCGCTGGACAGGCTGCCATGGCTGTGGAAAGCGTCCAATCGTTCTCGGATCTGCAGCGATCGAACACCAACTTGGCGCTGGCCTACGACACGACGATTGAAGGGTGGGCGCGCGCGTTGGATCTGCGCGACAAGGAAACGGAAGGCCACTCGCGTCGTGTGACAGAAATGACTGTGAAGCTGGCGGGCATGGCTGGCATCCCAAAACCGGAGTTAGTGCACGTTCGCCGCGGCGCGCTGCTCCACGACATCGGCAAGATGGGAGTACCGGACGCGATTCTTCTCAAGCCTGGAAAGCTCAGCGACGAAGAATGGGAGGTGATGCGCCAGCATCCGGTCTACGCATACGAGCTTCTCTCGCCGATCGCGCACCTGCGTCCTGCGCTCGACATCCCGTACTGCCATCACGAGAAGTGGGATGGTTCAGGATATCCGCGCGGTCTCAAGGGTGATCAGATTCCGTTGTCTGCTCGACTCTTCGCGATCGTGGATGTGTGGGATGCGCTGCGATCGGACCGCCCATACCGACCGGCGTGGCCCGTTGGGAAGGTGCGCGCACACATCGCTCAGCAGTCTGGGACGCATTTCGAACCCGCGGTGGTCGCACTCTTCATGCGATTCGTTGATGAATTCGCCGACTCCGAGCCGATGACCGCGGAAGCTGAAGAGCTAATGCCATTGTAGGCGACCGCACGTTAGTCGGCTGTCGAGGCCGCCTAACGAGGCGACCTAGGACGGGCGGGTGACATGGACCGCGATGCTCGGCCGCGGGTTGCGGCGACCTAACGCTGGCAGTAAGTGGACCTGTACTACGATGTCGAGACCAGCGTCATACGCATCGCCAATTGCTTCGTCCAAAGCCTCCGCTACTTCAGCGATCATCCGCACGTGCTCGTGATCCGGTGCCATGGCGTTTGTAATAAAGTGGGGGACTGACGCACCGTTGAGCTCGAGCTTGGCAGCATCGAGGCGCGTGCCTGA
>DASYRX010000077.1:0-13462 GCA_036003845.1 Gemmatimonadaceae bacterium
TCTGCGCAACAATCTGTCGGCGGTGATCGACGAGGTGGATCGCCGTGGGCTTGTCGATCGCACGCGCATCGCGATCGGCGGGCACAGTTACGGCGCGTTCTCCACGGTAAACGCGATGGTGCACACGCCGTTCTTCAAGGCGGGCATCGCGGGCGACGGGAATTACAACCGCACCCTAACGCCGCTCGACTTCCAGAGCGAGCGTCGCACGTTCTGGGACGCGAAGGACAGCTATCTGGCGATGTCGCCGCTGCTCTTCGCGAACAACCTAACGGGCGCTCTCTTGATGTATCACGGCATGGGCGATCAGAACGTCGGCACGGAATTGAGCAACTCGCCGCGCCTGTTCCATGCGCTCAACGGGCTGGGCAAGACGACGTCGATGTACCTGTATCCGTTCGAGGATCACGGCCCCGCGACAAAAGAGACGCTGCTCGATCTGTGGGCGCGTTGGTCGGCGTGGCTCGACAAGTACGTGAAGAACCCAAAGAAGGAAAAGACCGTGAGTTAGGATAGGGGTTACCGGTCAGGGGTTTCAGTTAGTATTGCATTGTCAGGGGATGGGCCTCGTTAGGTCCATCCCCTGCGCTTTCTGCCTGCGAAGTCAGGGCACTGCGGTAGTTGCGACGACCGGGATCAAGCAGCTGAGCGCACTTACGGGCACCGTGATCTCGTGCCTAACGGCGTCCACCGAGCCAGTGTCTGCGTCGGCACGAGAGTGGCCGTGTAACCGAGATGCGGATCACTCTCTCCCGTGGCGATCCAGGTCAGCGATGCCGCCCGAGCCCAGCGAGGAGCTGATCGGGGTAATCGCCGAACATTCCATCGACACCGAGCGCCGCAAGCTCTCGTATCTCGGCGAGAGGGTCCTTGTAACGCTCCGCCAAGAACTGGCGCTCGGGGCGCAGCGTCCACACGTGCACCAGGAGTCCCACCGCGTGCGCGTCTGCTATCACCGAAGTAGCCGTAGCCGCAGCTGCCGATCCGACAATCAGGCGTGAGTTCACACCAACACCGTCGGCGTAGGTCGCGATATGGCGAAGCGCGTTAGGCGTGACCTGACGCGCGTCGGAAACCAGCTGCACCAGACGCACGTGCGTTTGATTCCGCAGCATTCGTAGATTGGCGGCCTCGAACGACTGGATGAACACAGGCGCGTCGCGCCGGTCCAGCCCATAGGCGCGCAAAGCAGTCAGTAGTCGTTCTTCCAGCGGCAGCCCGATGCTGCGGAAATACGTCGGGTGCTTGGTCTCGGGATAAACGCCGACAGCGCGCCCGCGACGCCGCCCCGCGCTATCGGCCAGCGCCAAAACTTCGGCGAATGTCGGAATCGCAAAATGACCGTCGTACGAATGCGAACGAAACTCCAGACGCTCTCTTGCGCGGACAGTGCGTAGCTCTTCCCACGCGAAGTCTTCGCTGAACCACCCTGTGACGCTGTCCCCGTCAATCACCCGTGTCGTTTTGCGTTCGGGATATCTCTCGGCGACGTCGGTCGTCCCGCCGATCTCGTTTTCATGGCGCGCGATGAGAACGCCGTCGCGCGTCGAGACGAGGTCGGGCTCGATGAAATCGGCGCCCATCGCGATCGCCAGCGCGTACGCCTCGAGCGTGTGTTCCGGGCGGTAACCGCTCGCGCCGCGATGCGCAATCACAATCGGCCGCGGCGCTCGGCCACAGCCCGCGAGCAGAAGCAGAGCGACCAGGCTCGCTAGGCGCCGCGGCAACACGCTACATAGTCGGATTACTGTGACGACGCGACTGTCTCCCCTCCCTTCAGGTACTTGTCGACGAACGCGAGCACGGCAGTGTATCCCTTTATCTCGTTAGGCTTTTTCACAAAGCCGTGGCCTTCGTCCGGGAAAATCACGTACTCGACGGGAACGCCATTCTTCTTCGCGGCCGCCACAATCTCGTCTGACTCCACTTTCAACACGCGTGGATCGTTCGCGCCCTGCAGCACCATCAACGGAACCTTGATCTTATCCGCGTTGAAGAGCGGCGAGATTCGGTGCAGCCGAGCGTTGTCGGTCTTTGGATCGCCAAGCTCTGCGTACAATGCGTCGCGGAACGACGCCCACCACGGCGGGATGCTTTCCAGCGTCCGCACCCAATTCGAGATGCCGAACAGATCGACGCCCATCTTGAACGCGTCAGGCGCCAACGTCAGTGCGGCGAGCACCATGTAGCCACCATAGCTGCCGCCGATGATCCCGATCTTTGTCGTGTCGACGTACCCCGTTTCGGCGAGCATCCGTTTGCTCGCGACAACATCGCCGAGGTCAGCTTCGCCATGCCTCTTGTCGTCCATGGCGAAGAACGTTTTCCCATATCCGGAACTGCCCCGGTTATTGATGTCGAACACGACATAGCCGTGATTCACGAGCGCCTGTGTGAGCGCGAAGTATCCAACTTGCGCCTGACCGCCAGGTCCGCCATGAACGAGAACAAGCGCCGGTGCTTTCGCATCGCTCGCCGCCTGGTGCGGTTTGTACAATAGACCCGGCACCTCCAGACTATCATACGACTTGAAGCGAACAACGCGCGGCACAACGAGGTCTTCGCGGCGGATACTCGGGTTGAGCGCACTCGTTAGGCGTCGTGGCGACGTACCGGCGATCGCACCGGCATATAGATCGTCCGGCGCACTGCCATCACTGGCGTAGAAGGCAAACGCCGAATCGTCGGGCGAGACGCGCACGCCGCGGACGAGCCCCGCGGGCATGCCTCCGAGCGGCACGGGCTGCAAGCTCGACGCATCGAGTAGGCGCGCCGCGAACTTCGCATCCTCGTTGACATATACCGTGAGATAGCGGCCGCCTTTCGAGTACTCAGCGCCCATAACATCCCACGGCTGCTCATAGACCACCGCCTTTGTGCCGCTGGCGAGGTCGTAGCTCCGCAGCGAAGCGAATTCGCGCCCGCTGTCCGACACAAATAGCAGCTTCGTGTTATCGGGTGAGAAATCTGCCGGTGTGTTGCTGACATCACCGCTGTGCGCCGTGATGTTGTTCATTGACGCGGCGACGCGATCATACAAATAGATGTCCGCATCGGACGTCGTGCGCGACTTCACCAAGGCCACATAGCGCGCGTCGCGCGAGATCGGTCCGATGTTGAGGCCTTCGGTGTTGCTGTAGAACAGCGTGCGCTTGAGACCGTTCGTCGATATCTGATAGATGTCGAAAAAGCGTTGGTCTCGCTCGTTGGTCGACACAAAGAACGAGCTGTCGTTTCCCGCCCAGCCGTGAAAGTTCGCCTTGAGTTTTGTCCCCGGCGTGACGTCGGTGACCGTGCCGTTAGGCTCGCGCACATAAATGTGCGTGAGCTCGTTCCCGCCTTCGTCGCTCGCGTAGATGATTCGCTCGTCCGCAGGAAAGTACGAGAGCGCGAAAATCGAATTCGTCGTCGACTGCGTCAGCGGCTCGGTCTGCGGGCCGTCAGTGGAGACAGTGTGCGCATTCCAAATGCCGGACATGTTCGACGAAACGAGCAGCTTCTTGCCGTCGGGCGACCAGGATGCGCCGGCGAAGTCGGTGTTCTTGTAGAAGTCTTCAACTGAATACTGCGCAGGCGTGAACGTCTGCTCGACGGATCCAGGCGCCTCTTCAGTCGTCTTCGTTGTCCCGCATGCCACCATGAGGGCGGAGGCAGCCAGACACGTGTAGCAGCGGAGGAAAGAGCGCACAGTGCTCCTCACCAAGTTCGGAAGGTCCTATGATACAGGTCGCTTTGAGACGCTCGCTAGAAGGCGGCTATCACACTGCTGCCTACGTTCGCTCGACGATCCGGTCGACGAGATAACTCGACTGCTGCAAGGCTTCGGTCGTGAATGAGCCCAGAAACTCACGAACCTCGTCGAAGAGCGCAGTGAATGCCGCGTGGTCGCGTCGCTCGATCGCGGCTGCCACTTCGTCTGCCGCCGTTCTGAGGGCACCAGTCACCTCGGTTGCACGCGGATTCCGCATCTCGATTTCCCCATACAGCGCCGGCGATTGCGCAAAGTGACGCGCTGTCATGTACAACTCGAGCAGATACACCGGAGAGGTAAAGCGCAACGTCTCCTCGAGCGGCACGCCGAGCCGAGCGAGCGTGAGTCCCATCACCTGTGTCTGATAGTGCGTCAGCACCTGCACGATGGACATCACTCGGTCGTGATTGTCCGGCGTCGTTTCAGTGATCACCATGCCGTGCGACGTTAGGGTGTGCGCCAGCCACTCGGCCCACGTGTCGCCGCGCGCGCGGCAGAGGACGACGCGCTGTCCCTGCAGCGTGTGCACAGACGGCCCGAACATCGGATGCATGCCGACGACACTTGCCTTCGTGCTCGCAAGCATCGCCGCGACGGGTTCCTGCTTGACGCTCGTTAGGTCCGTGAGCAGCGACTCCGGCCTGAGCGCCGGTCCCACCTCGCGAATCACATCTTCCGTGCGATCGATCGGGACGCTGACAACCACGACGTCCGAGACAGCGGCCGCATCGGCGGCGCTGAGGTCGGTGTCCAAGTCGACGATAAGCACGCGGTGACCAAGGTCGGCGAACATCGCACTGAAGACTCGGCCCATGCGGCCATGTCCACCGATGATCGTGACGGTGCGCGCGTGCTCGTCAGGCAGCACTTCCACGCGCAGTAACGCCTGATAATCGCGGCTGGCTCTCAGCAGCAAGCGGAACAGCGATTCCATCTCGCCCGGCGGCAGCCCTAACTCCGACGCCACACGCATGCGGTCTTCGAGCACTTCCTGTTCACGCTGCACGTCGCGGATGCGAAGCCCCGCGGCGCGCTTGACGTCGGCGATCTCGCGCACGAGTCCCATCCGCCTGGAGATCGCCTGCAGAATGTCGCGGTCCGTTGCGTCGACCATCGCGCGCAGCAGCGACAGGCTTCTGGATTGATCCGTCATGTCATGGGACTCACCGTCCCAGCAGCTTATCAGCGATCTGGTCGGCCATGCCGCGCGCGTCCGCAGCCTCGTCGTTCGTTAGGATAATGATCGTGACGTGGCGCTCCGGAATGCGCACGAATGCACTGCGCTTTCCGCCTGGCGATCCGAACGTGCGATAGCGCGTCGCCCCACGGTACTTGTCAACCTCCCATCCCTTCGCGGCGTCGATCGGTTCACGCTCAACGCCAGGCGCCGCGGTTGGATTTCGTGCATATGTGCGCGGCACTTCGAGTCCGAGCGCAACGCGATAAAGCTCATCCACGTTGGACATCACACCGCCGGCCGCTGTCGCGGATGTCTTGTGGAGTCCCACGGGCTGCGAGGCACGCTGCGAGACGCAGCGCTGAAATGGCGTGAGCGGCAGGGCCGTGGAAGCGGTGCTGTCCGCCGCAGGAGTCGCGCTGGCCTGCGGTGGAGGTTCCGGTATTTGCGCGCAGATCGCTTCAAAGACTGCCGAGAGTGCACCGAGCGGGAACTGCGGCACCGTCGTCGTGGGCATGTACTTGGCCTGCGGCGGGATCCCGAATGAACGATCGACAAGCACCTTGCCATCCTGCGCCACGAGCACCGTAGCCCCGCCTAACGCCGCGTCCTCGTACTTCGCGAAGAGCGACGTGATCAATGTTGCGGGCACGGGCGAAGCGTCGGAGGCTCTGCGTATGACGCGCCGAGCACCGAGGTCGTACACGTCGCCGGCGAACAGCGTGAGAAATGGCTTTCCTTGGTCTGCCGGATCGCCGCCGCCATAGACGAATGCCTTACTGCGCCCGACGATGGTGCCTGTATCGCCGCGCACGACCCATGCAGTCCCTTCGTCCTCGGATATTCCCAGCAAATTCGGGAATTTGGGACTGAGCGAATCGGCGAAATCTGCGAGACGTTCGCGTGCGACGACGTGTTGATCGATCCCCACGTTGCGCAAGAACGAAAACGCCTTTTCGTAACCTGGGTAGTGCATGATCAAGTTGTTGTTCGACGGCGCGCCGCGAACGAGGAACTCGCCAAGGATCGTTGCGCCGGCGGACGATCCGCCAACGACGCCGCCGCGGGCAAGCACTTCATGGAAAGCGGCCTCCGTCTTCGTTCCGGCGTACGCGTCGACGAGGCGGTACTGTCTGCCGCCGTCGAACCAGACGCCTCCCGCCTTCTTGATAATCGCGACGAACGAGTCGGAGTTGGCAACGTTCCTGTCCTTCGTGAATAGCGTGTGAATGTTCCTCGCGCCCGCTGTTCTCCAGCCGCGCAGCGAGGGACGGTCTTGCGGATACGTGTCCGCGCCGCCCGCGTTAGGCACCATCAAGATCAGCGCGTCCGGCCCCCCGGCCCCGTCGATGAACGCCTTGTAGATCTCTGGTCCCATCGAGCCGCCGCCTACGACGACGACGGTCCCTCGAGGAGGACCTACTCGTGGGAGCGCAGCGGCACCGGATCCGGCCTGCGCGAGCAGAATGGTTGGAATGACAGCGACGCTGATCAGTGCATTGCGAACGGTGCCCATGGTTCCTCGACGCGATTAGTCGTTAGGTGCTCAAGAAAGCCAAGCCGGCGACGAGTGGCGACGGCTTGCGCTGGTTAGTCATAGTATGAAAACATGAGCGATGCGAAGCGCCAGACGTTGCGCTCACAAATCGCCGTTAAGACCAGATGGCCCCGGCGCTCACTATCGTCGTACCAGTAAACGAAGTCTGCCCAAACAGTGGCCAATCGACCACGCCGCTCGAAACGCACATTCTCCAACCGCTCACCCATCCTCCTGGCGGCGCTGAAGGCGCGCTCTTGCGCGGAGTAGAACTCTTCCAATCGACGCAGAGTTACGGTGCTGTCGGCAGCGATCGACGCCGACGTAAAAGTCGGGAGAAACAATTCACGCCAACGGGGCAGCGAGTCTCGAGTGTACAGGCCAGTGTATTGCGAGACGAGGCGTTGCAGGCTCAGGTCGAGGTCTCCCGCAGGCTGTGCATTAACTCCAACAGAAGCTGTGCACGCCAGTCCCAAGCCGAGGAGTAATGTCCGCATGCCCTGAATCTGACGCAAACTGCTGATCGACGGCTACCCAAGCGGTGGACGGTCGCGCGTTCACCAATCATGTTCGAGCGATGGGAGAACAGGATCTTATGGCTCGCCTGGCGCAGCACCGATCGCTCGGCAGCGCGCCAGCTACGGAGCACGCTTGGCTCGTCGCTCACGGCACGTTCCGCAGGTACGCTGTGGGCGATGTGATTACGGCCAAAGGTGAGCAGGCAAAGCGGCTTCAGGTGGTGTTGTCGGGTCGCTACGTCCTTCGTACGGATCGTGGCGCGGGATCGCACAAGATCATGGAATGGCGCGCCGGCGACGTCGGCAGCGTGATGCCCTATTCTCGTGGCGCGTCACCGCCTAACGATGTTGTAGTCGAGGAGCCGATGGAGTCGCTGACGATAGAGAAGGAGCTGTTCCCGGAGATGATAAGCGAGTGCCCGGTCATCACCGCCACGCTGGTCCATGCCATGATCGATCGCGCGCGCCAATTCACATCCAGCGACCTGCGCGACGAGAAGCTCATCTCGTTGGGAAAGCTCGCGTCCGGGCTCGCGCACGAGCTGAACAATCCCGCGTCGGCCGTGGTGCGCAGCGCCAAGACACTCGCCGAAAGCCTCGGCTCGTCGGAAGAGGCGGCCCGAAAGCTTGCGGCGGCGCGCCTAACGGACGCGCAGATGGCATCGATTGACGCGATCCGCACTGTGTGCGGCGGGGCGCAATCCCCGGAATCGTTGTCGGCCGTTGCGAGAGCAGATCGCGAGGATGCAATCGCAGACTGGCTCGCTAACCACGATGTCGATGAATCCTGCGCGGGTCCGCTCGTTGAAACCAACGTCACGATCGGCGCGCTCGATACACTCGCTGCGAACGTGAGCGGCGATGCTCTGGACGCGGCGATTCGGTGGCTCGCCGCCGGGTGTCTCACACGCAGTATCTCCAGCGACATCGAGACAGCCGCATCGCGTATCTATGATCTCGTAGCTGCCGTGAAAGGCTTTTCCTACATGGATCGCGCGCCGACAGCGGAGCCTATCGACGTTCGCAGCGGGATTTCAGATACGCTCACGATGCTCGGGGCGAAGGTGCGCGCGAAGTCAGTGGATGTTTCGCTGGACCTGCCAGACGATCTTCCGGCCGCACATGCGGTCGGCGCCGAGCTCAATCAGGTGTGGATGAATCTGATCGATAATGCGATCGATGCCGTTCCGGTTGGAGGGCACATCGTCGTGTCGGGCGCGCCTGAGCTCAACTGGGTGACAGTTCGCATCATCGACGATGGACCCGGTATCCCGCCGGAGATCCAAGGGCGCATCTTCGATCCCTTCTTTACGACGAAAGGGGTGGGAAAAGGCGCCGGGCTTGGCCTCGACATCGTTAGGCGTCTCCTGCAACGCCATGAAGGCGAGGTGTCCGTCGAGTCGATGCCTGGCCGCACGGAGTTCCAGGTGAGAATCCCCGCCGAGGCCCACGCGGCGTCCGCGGCACCGCACCGGTGACGAACGACCTGCGATCGCGCCTCCAGGAGTCGTTAGGCAGCGCCTATACGTTGGAGCGGGAGCTCGGAGGGGGGATGTCGCGCGTCTTCCTCGCCAGCGAATCGCGCCTCAAACGCAAGGTCGTCGTGAAAGTACTGACGCCGGAGCTCGCGGCCGGCGTTTCTGCCGATCGCTTCGAGCGCGAGATCATGCTCGCCGCACAGCTTTCACACCCGAGCATCGTGCCGCTGCTCACGGCCGGCGAAGCCGACGGCCTCCCCTACTACACGATGCCGTTCGTGGAAGGCGAGTCGCTGCGCGCGCGGCTCGGGACGCAGGGTCTGCCCAGCCGCGCCGACGCCATCGGCATGCTGCGCGACGTCGCGCGCGCACTGGCGTACGCGCACGAGCACGGCGTCGTCCACCGCGACATCAAGCCGGACAATGTGCTGCTCGCGGGCGAGGTCGCCGTCGTCACCGACTTCGGTATCGCGAAGGCGATCACGGCAGCGCGCAGCGAAGGCGGAGGTGCCACGCTCACCGGCGTCGGCACCACGTTAGGCACCCCAGCGTACATGGCGCCGGAGCAGGCCAGCGGCGACCCGACAATCGACGCGCGCGCCGACATCTATTCGTTCGGATGTCTCGCCTTTGAACTATTGGCGGGCGATCCCCCGTTCGGCACGCGCGCGATGCATCAGATCCTAGCCGCGCATCTCGCCGAGCAGCCTCCTGAGCTGCAGTCCAAGTGCCCGGATTGTCCGCCGGCGCTGGCCGCGCTCGTTATGCAGTGTCTGCGGAAAAATCCAGCTGATCGGCCGCAGTCTGCGCGCGATATCGTGCACGCGCTCGACGCGGTTATCTCCCGATCGGATGCACCGCTCACGGGCGTGCGCGCCGTCTCGGGACGCACTATTCGACGCGTCGTGCCGGCGCTCGCGATTCTTCTCGTGGCGGCTATTGCGTTTTTAGTGATCCAGCGACGCCGCGCTGATGCGGTCAGCGGAACCGCAGACGTGCCGCGGTCGATCGTGGTTCTTCCGTTCGCCAACGCCAGCGGAGATACAGCCGACGCCTACTTCGCCGACGGCATGGCCGAAGAGCTGGCCACTGCCCTCTCTAAGGTGCGTGGGCTCCGTGTCGTTGCGCGCAGCTTGGCGTTCCGCTCCGGCGGCCGCGAGGTCGATCCGAAGGAAGTTGGCCGAACGCTCGCCGTCGACGCGCTGCTCGCCGGCACCGTGCGCCGATCACGCGACCAGATGCGCCTCAACGTGCAGCTCACTCGGACGAGCGACGGCTCGATCCTCTGGAGCGAGCAGTACCAGAAGCAGGCGACCGACGTCTTCGCGCTCCAGGACGAGATGGCGGGCGCGATCGTGAGCGCACTGCAACTGCAGTTGGCTCCATCCGCCACGGGGTCGTCAGCGCCTAACGTCGCTCGTGGTACGTCCAACCTGGAAGCTTTCGATCTCTATCTGCGTGGTCAGCACAACTTGCGCCGCCGCGGGGCAGGAATCGCTCGCGCGGCTGAAAACTTTCGCCAGGCAATAGAGAAGGACAGCGCATTTGCGCGGGCGTACTCGGGTTTGAGCGCCGCCCTCGAGTTGTTCCCGTACTTCGCGGGCGTATCACCGGACAGCGTGTTCGACCAGGTGATGGCGGCCGCGAAACGCGCACTCGCGCTCGACAGCACGCTGGCCGAAGCGCACACGTCGATGGCTCTCGCGTACCAGCATGCGTTCCGGTGGCAGCGCGCCGAAGAAGAGCACCGCCGCGCGATCGTGGTAGACCCTAACGATCCCGCCGCGCACTTCCATTACTCGAGGTTCCTGATCTACGTGGCGCGACCGCGCGAAGCGCTCGCCGAGGTCGAGCGCGCCAAAGAGCTCGATCCTTACTCGTCAGTGATCGCTGGGTGGGTCGCCAATGCCCTGCGTTTCACTGGGAACTTCGAAGCAGCGCTGACCGAAGCTAGACGCGCCGTCGACCTCGACTCCGCGAACCCCGTGACGCTCTCCAACGCCGCGAACGCCCTCATTGCAACCGGGCGACGAGAAGAGGCCCGCGCACTCGCGGATCGTATCAGCGCATCGCTGCCGTTCGTTTGGCCGGGTATCATCGCCTACCTGCGCGCCACAACTGGCGATTCGACGCCAGCGAGTCGGCTCGTTCGCACTATCGAGGCGATGCGCCCGCGTCCTTGGGGCGCTGAAACGACGCTCGCGATGGCGCTGCTCGGTCTCCACGACTCGACTCGCGCACTTGCGGCACTCGAGCGCGCGCTCGATGCGCGTGAGATGTGGCCGAGTAACTTCTCCCTACTGGAGCCGATGTACGATCCCGTTAGGCACAGCCCGCGCTTCGCGGCGCTGCTACGCCGCGTCGGTCTGGATCCGAGCCTGTTCAGGTGATCTCATGCGCTCCCTACGCGCCTAACGTCTAGACCCATCGTCGCGCTGTACTGGCCCCAACGTCCTATCGATGTTCTGCTCGCCACCGATCTGTTCGGGACTCATATACGCGGGTGTCCCTAACGAGAGACCCGTCACGGTCAGGCGATCACGGCCCACCAGCGAGACGGCGAGCGCGATCCCGAAGTCGGCGACGAGTCCTTCACCGTCTCGAACCAGGATGTTCTCGGGTTTGATGTCGCGATGAATGATTCCGTGGCCATGCGCCACGGTGAGCGCCGCCGCCACGTCGCCGACCATCTTGAGCGCCTCGTTGACCGATAGCTTGCCGTCACGAGTGATGCGATCGCGCAGAGACTCGCCTCGACGTACGGCATCACGTAGTAGGGGAACCCGCCGGCCTCGCCCGAGTCGAAGAGTGGGAGGATGTGCGGCTGCTACAGCTTCGCTGTGACTCTGATCTCGTGCAGGAAGCGTTCAGTACCAAGAGCAGCCGCGAGCTCGGGCCTCAGCACCTTGAGCGCTACATTGCGGTCGTGTTTTAGATCGTGCGCGAGGTAGACGGTGGCCATGCCTCCCGCGCCGAGCTCGCGTCGATGCGGTAGCGATCGGCGAGGGTAGTGCGGAGCGAGTCAGAGACGGTGGCTAGCGTCTTGCCTCCGCTCGTTAGGCAGCTTTCGCCTCCGGAGCCTGCTGCGCCTTCGCGTCATCGAACTCCCCTTCCCATCGCGCCATAACGACGGTCGCTAGGCAGTTGCCCACGAGATTCACGGTGGTGCGCGCCATGTCCATCAACGCATCGACGCCAAGGATGACGGCGACTGCTTCCAGCGGAAGGCCAAATGACGCGAGCGTTCCGGAGAGAATCACGAGAGAGGCGCGCGGCACAGCGGCAACCCCTTTGCTCGTGAGCATAAGCGTCAGCATCATGAGCAACTGCTGTCCCAGCGTGAGGTCGATCCCCGCGGCCTGCGCGGCGAAAACAGAAGCGAGTGACAGGTAAAGCGTCGTGCCGTCGAGGTTGAACGAGTAGCCCGTCGGCATGACGAAGGCGACGATGCGGCGCGGCACGCCGAACGCTTCCATCTTCTGCATCGCCAGTGGAAGCGCCGCCTCGGACGAAGTCGTCGAGAACGCGATCAGCGCCGGCTCCTTGATCGTCGCGAGGAAACGCTTCACCGGCAAACGAACAATCTTCGCGACAGGGAAAAGCACGAGCAGACCGAAGACAACGAGCGCGGCATACAGCGTTAGGATCAACTTGCCGAGATTCACGAGCACACCGAGACCGCTGGCGCCAACCGTCACGGCGATCGCTGCCGCGATACCGATCGGCGCGTAATTCATCACGATGCCAATGAATTTGAACATCACCTCGGCGATACTCTCTAGCGTGCCGAGCATCACCTCTTTCGGCTTTCCTTTCACCTGCGTGAGCGCCGAGGCGAAAAGAACCGCCCAGAAGACGATCTGCAAAACTTCGTTGGTCGCCGCTGCCTGAATGATGCTCTCAGGGATCAAGTGCTCGATGACGCCCATGAACGTGCTCTGACGGCTCGCCAGCTCCTGCCCGGTTTGCGCGGTGCCACTGAGCTGAATGCCAACGCCGGGCTTCGTTAGGTTGACAGCGGCGAGGCCGATAAAGAGCGCAATTGTGGTGATGATCTCGAAGTAGATGATGGATCTGAGCGCCAATCGACCAACTCGCTTCAAGTCGTCGCCGTGCCCCGCGATGCCGATCACCAGCACCGAGAAGATGAGCGGCGCGATGACCGACTTGATCATGCGCAGGAAAACTGTGGAGAATGGCCGCAGCTTGACCGCGGTCTCCGGCCACAAAACGCCAATGATGACGCCGACGACCATGGCGATCAGGATCCATTGCGTGAGCGAGATGCGGCGGAGTCGCGTCCAGAAAGTGTTCGCCATAGGAGAAATGAGTTGCGGTGCGTTACACCGATTTCAGCGCCTCGACGAGACGCGACAGTGATTTCCGTGCATCGCCGAACAACATCCGAGTATTGGGCCGATAAAACAGGGCGTTGTCTATGCCTGCGAAGCCCGCGCTCATTCCGCGTTTGAGCACGACCACCTGCTTGGCTTTGTCCGCGTCGAGAATCGGCATACCATAAATCGGAGACGACGGATCCTCACGCGCCGCCGGATTCACGACGTCGTTCGCGCCGACGACGAGCGCGACGTCGGTGGATTCGAAGGTGCCGTTCACCTGCTCCATGTCGACCAGCTGATCGTACGGCACGTTGGCTTCGGCAAGGAGGACGTTCATGTGGCCGGGCATTCGTCCAGCTACGGGATGGATTGCATAACGAACGTCCACCCCGCGACGTCCAAGCTCACTCGCCAGCGCCTGCAGCTCGTGCTGCGCCTGCGCCACCGCGAGCCCGTAGCCGGGAATCATGATGACGCGGCGCGCATACGCGAGCGCGATGGCCGTGTCGTCCACGCTCGCCTCGCGCGCGACGAGGGCCGTTCCATTCGAGGCCGCGCCGGCTGTCGCCTTGACGGCTCCGAAGCCGCTAAAGAGCACATTCCCTAACGAGCGGTTCATCGCCTTGCTCATGAGCAGCGTGAGCAACGTGCCTGACGCGCC
>DASYRX010000078.1:0-23806 GCA_036003845.1 Gemmatimonadaceae bacterium
TTCCGAATTGCGGACGCCGGGAAGTGGGCGGAGCAGCAGGGCCTCGGCAGCCGAGAAGACGGCGCTGTTCAGGCCAATGCCAAGCGCGAGAGTGAGGACACCGATCGCGGTGAAGCCCGGATTTCGCGCGAGGGAACGCGCGGCGTAGCGAAGATCCTGTAGCACGGTCACTGGAGACTCGTCGTGGCTTAGAGCACCGCCTACGGACCGCACGCGCCTCAGGATTCGACGGGGTCCAACAGCGTTTCTAACCGCGGAAAGTGCAAAAACGCGCGGGTCGCTCCTCTCTGCGCGGCTCCCCGCTACCTACGCGGTCTTTTCAGTTTTTGATGTGTTTTTTCAGCGCGTTTTTGTTGTTTCAGCGTTCTAAGCCTTTGACGATCTTGCGATTCTCAGAGTGCAGCGACTATTTGCTTGATTGCCGTTAGGCGCTCCTGCAGCGCCGCGCGGCCACCGGCTTTTTCGATGCGGGCGTACATCGCGGGCGGGAGAAATTCGCGGTCCGTGCACTCGATGATCGCCGCGATCTCTTGCAGCTCCTTCTCGAGTCCCTGCGTGGAAGGCATGAAGCCCTGCAGAACCTCGGCGAGTGCCTCGCGAGTCACGGTTTTCGATCCCGCGATGAGCGATTTGCGCAGGGCGCGGCCGACGATTCCCTCGATGTCAGCGCCCGAGAGCGCGCCGCGCTGTTCTTCTGAAATGTGCGGTACGTCGGCCGGGGCAATCGTGGTGCCAAGCTTCTTCGCGAGGACCACGAACATCTCCGTCAACTCGGCCGCTTCAGTCGGATAGAAGAGCGGGATGTGCACTTCTGCCCTTCCCTGCCGTTTGATGTCGATAGGGAGGAGATCGGGGCGTGCCGTCAGGAGCATCCATAGGATGCGGCCGCGATAACGCGTGTCGCCCATCTGATTCGCGATCATGCCGAAGACGCGGCTGGACGTGCCCGAGTCTCCTTCGGTGTCGCGATCGCCTAACGCGGCATCAGCCTCGTCGACGATGACCATGACGGGGCCCATCGCACGCAGCACGGAGAGCACGCGCTCGAGATTCCCCTCGGTTTCCCCAACGTACTTCGACCTGAAGTTCTTGAGTACGACGCAGGGAATGCCGATCTCACCCGCCGCGCACATCGCCATGAACGTCTTGCCCGTGCCGACCGGTCCGCATAACAAGTAGCCCATGGGGACGCTGTCGAGCGCGCCGCGGTCGATCAATGCCGCGTCGTCGCGCAGACGTTGTTTCGCCGCTTCGTGGCCGATCACCGTATCGAGCTTCCATTTTGGCTCGACGAATTCGAGCAAGCCGTAGCATTGGCGCTCGATCAACCGCTTTTTCAGCGACTTGAAGAGCGCCGCGTCGAGCCGCTGCGTCCCTTCGTCGCCCTCACTCGCTGATTGCATCAGCGTCGCGAGGTCGTTGAGCGACATGCCTGCGCTCAGCGGCGCGATCTGCTCGGGCGTGTAATCGGAGATCTTCGCCCAATCACGGCCGACAGAAACATCCTTCACAAAAGTAAGGCGTTCCTTTTCGCCGGGGAGCGGAACCTCGATCGCCGAGACGTGTGGGTTGCCCGTTAGGCGATCGTTGACGTCCGCGCGCCGCTCGTCGATGAGCACACAGGCCATCTCGAGGCGTTTTACATGCGCGCTTGTGGCCCAGTTGAGCAGCGTGACCAGCATGCCCGACGCGGCGAAGCTCGTGCGGCCAGGTTCGCCCGCCGGAAACAGATACGACGCGTGGTTGATGATGAACGCCGCGCGCAACTGCTTCTCCGGCGTGGCCATGATGTTCTCGCGCACGAAGAGATCGAGCAGACCTAACACGACGGACGGATCATTCTTGAGCGTGCTGAGATCACCGATGCGCTTGCTCGCCAATGCCACCATGTCGCGCAGGCGCTTCTCGTTCGACCCGGCGAATACACGCAGTCCGCGTCCCAGATCGTAGTGCAGTACCAGATCCCAGCGACCGAACATCTGCTCGGCGAGAAACTCGGCGATGCCGCCGTAGCGCCCACGCTCCTGTTCATCAGGGTCGCATAACGGGACGAGGTCGAACGTATTCCCGTACAGCACGAATACGGAGTTCGACCCGCTGAAGTAGCGATCGGCGAGCTGCATCGCCCAGGGCGGATACCACGCCGGCAATTGCGCGCGACTCGGACGGCGCCTGTCGATCGCATCTGGGAGTGGCGTAGGCGTCGCCGTCATTGCGAGTCTCGCGAAAGCACCCTGCCCATGTCGGCGCCGAGGATCGGAGGTGTTTCCTCGAGCGCGCTTTCCAGTCCAGTTAGGTGCTGCAGGTTTCTCACCGCATCTTCAGTCTGCTTCATGCTGTCTGCCGCGGCTGTGACCTGAACACTCAGAGTGTCCGGATCTTGTCTGCCGACGGCCATCTCGACGAGCGTTCGAATCTTCGTCTCGATACGATCGAGCTCCACGTTTACGAATTCAGCATCCTTCAAGCTGTTGCGATAGTTCTCCAGGCGAAGCGTCGCGTCGGCTTCGCTGTCCTGCAGTGACCTAACGATGCGCTCGTCGCCGGCCGTCTGCGCTTGCGCGCGCCGAGCCTGCACGTCCTGCAAGCGCAACTCCAGCTCGCGCTCGCTCGTTGTGTTGAGAAAACGCTCCAGCGCGGCCTGCGAGACGAGCAGCTTGAGAAAGAGGAACAACAGGCGATCCAACGAGCTATTGCGCATCGCCTCCGCCGAGACGTCACCGACGTCCGACTGGGAATGTCCGCGGATGCCAGCCGCTATGTCGCGCATTTCGTAGCAGCGCTGGCGTAGCGACAAGAATCTTCGGAGACCCGCGTTGGGGAGGCCCGCGACCATGCGTTGAAGCGCGACCTCGGCCGCGGGCGTCATCTTCTCCGTCTCGGCTCGCTCCTTCGCATTGATTTTTGCGTCTATCGCCGTGCGGAAGCGCGGCATGGAAGCGAGTCCGGCGAGATATGTCATCTCTGCCGCCATGATGAACGGCGCGAGATCCTGCGTCCCGGTGACCACGGCCATGCCGATCGACCCGAAGAACAGCAGGAGGTTCCAGGGCTGCAAAAAGGCCGCGCGGAGATAGCGGCGAAAGCCTCTGGGTTCCTTCTCTTCTGGCATCGTTAGGTAGCAGGCGCCCCAGCCGCGCGCGCTGCCGTCTCGAGAGCCTCCATCTGGTCGCGCAATTCATTCACGATCTCGGCGAACTGTGGATTACGCAGCATTTCCTTGGCCGAGAAGTCGGGAAGCGGCACTTCGAAGTCGCGGATGATCGTGCCGGGAGCTGGCGAAAATACAAGGACGCGGTCGCCGAGGAAGACCGCTTCTTCAATTGAGTGGGTCACGAAGAAGACAGTCGCCTGCGCCTCGGTCGACAGTTTGATCAGGAGATCCTGCATCCGGACGCGCGTCGCGGGGTCCAGCGCGCCGAACGGCTCGTCCATCAGGATGATGCGTGGCTGGAGGATGAGCGTCCGCGCGATGGCGACGCGTTGGCGCATGCCGCCGGACAGTTGATGCGGGTACTTCGACGAGTCGCTGTCGACGTTGAGGCCGACCTTCGTGATCCACTCGCGAGCCCTCTTGCGGCGCTCGTCAGGCGGCACTCCGCGACATTCGAGTCCGAAGGCGACGTTTTCTTCGACCGTACGATTGTCGAACGAGGTGTAGTCCTGGAAGACCATGCCGCGATCCGCGCCCGGAGCCAGTACCGGTTTACCGTAGACGAGCACAGTGCCGCTCGTCGCCGGATGGTGCGGCGCGAGCGCCGCGATGAGGCGAAGTACAGTCGACTTGCCGCAGCCCGAGGGACCCAGGATCGTGACGAACTCCATGCGATCGGGCAGATCCTGCACGTTGAACGTGACGTTCCGGATGGCAGTGTAGCCGTTGTCGAAGGTCTTGGTCACCTTGTCGAAGGTTACGACGAAGGGGTTAGGGGTTAGGGGTTGGGGGTTAGGGGGTAGAGGCGCCGTGGTTGGCGCGTTAGGCGCAGGAGTCGCCGTGGGAACGGCGCGTTCCTCGGTTGTGTGTCCTGAGGCTGGCTTTTCCTTCGTCATTCAGTCGCTGCCCGATATGGAAAGAGGCCGCGCTGGAAGAAGTACAGCAGGCGATCGATCCCGTAGGCCATGAGGCCGATCACGATGAGGATCGCGAAGATGTGCTCAGTGAGGCCCCGACGCTGGCTCGTCATCAAGAGATAGCCGAGTCCGTGCCGCGCGTTTACGAGCTCGGCGAGCATGATGTAGCCGAAGGCGAGCCCGAAGAGATTTCGCAGGCTGCCAAAGATGTCCGGCATCGCCAACGGAATGAGCACCTTGGTGATGATTTGCCGCGGGGCGGCGCCTAACGTCTGCGCCGTCTCCACATAGCGATCGTGCACCGACGCAATCGCTCGTGCGCTGTCGAAGAAGACGAACGGCATCGTGGCGATGAAGATGAACATGGTCTTCTGCGTCTCATCGATGCCGAACCAGAGGATCGTGAGGGGGATCAGCACCGCGATTGGGATGTTGCGCAGAAAGACGGAGATCGGGCCCGTGAGCGCGTCGAAGATGCGATACGCGCCGGCAAGAATGCCTAACGGGACTCCGATGATGATGGCGAGGCCAAAGCCCGTGATCACGCGCTGCAGCGTGGCCGCCGCGCTCTGCAGCAGCGCCCGTTCACCGAACAAGGCGGGGATGCTGCGCAAAACCTCGAGCGGGCTGGGAAGAATGACGGGTGAGACGAAGCGCGTCTCGGCAGTCGCGCCGAGTGTCAGGATCCACCAGAGCCCCAGCACGAGGAGGAGGCCTACTGCCCCGATGAGTTTCTTCAGGGCCGGCGGCGGCGGCGTTCGCAGCGTGAAGAGCCGCCGCACAAGCGACGGCTGCGCCACTTCGGACTGCGCGGCGGCCGCCGGCGCCGCAGCGGCCGCTGTTTCCATCGCGGCTACTTGGCCTCCAGCGGATAGACCTTGATCTCCACGCGACGATTCTTCGCGTGATTCAGCGGATCGTTAGGATCGGCTGGCCGGTCCCACCCCTTCCCGACCGTCGTGAATTGGTTAGGCTGCAGCGACGGGAACTTGCGGATGAGCGCCTGCTTCACGGCGTTCGCGCGACGGAGCGACAGCTCCTGCACGTCTGCCGATGTCACGCTTCCTGTGTTCTTCATGGAAGCGTCTGTGTGCCCTTCGAGGACGATTCGCGCGGCGCCGAACTGTCCCGAGAGTTTTCCAGCTTCTTCGAGCACGGCGGGGACGTTCGGGTCGTAGAGAACCTGATCGTTTTTCCCGCCTTCCGTCTTCACGACCATTTTTTCGATGTCGTCGGAGTTCGGATAGAACTGGATGACGATCGTCTTCGTTAGAATCTCATTGCTCTCGGCCTGCACGGCAGTTGCGGACGTCGGCACGAACTGAACCTGATACTCGTTCTTCTGGTTCGCGTAGAACGGCTCGCTGCCCAGTTTCTGGATGACGGAGAAGTCCATCACCTGATCAAACGGCACTGGATTGCCGGAGACGCTGCCGATCCTGCGATAGAGGAAGTACGCCGTGTTCCAGGTGCGCTCGAAGTTTGTCGGGTTGTTCTGATTCAAGAAAAACTCGCGATTCTCCGCGTAGTTCGTCGCGTGCGCGTCGCCTAACATCGAGAGCGCGTCGGTCTCAGGGATCGAGTAGCCCGTCGCCATTAGTTTGGAGACTTGCGCCTTCGCATCCTGCGACTTGAGCGCTTCCATCGCCTCGAAGATGCCTCGCACGAGGCCTTCGACGATGGCGGCGTTGTCCTTAGCGAAGTCGGCGCGCGCGAACCAGACGTCGGCGATGAGCTTGTTCGCCGTCTGTGTGTTCACGAGCATGCGATTGCCGCGCGCTTCGGCCAGGTTGTAGATGTCCGGCGCCCAACTCACCGCGCAGGAGATCTTGCGATCGGCGTTGAACGCGGCAGCGGCTTGGAAGGCGTCCTGCGTGAACTTCGCGTCCACTTCACTCGGCTGCACGCCACCCGCGATCAATGTGTTCAACAAGAAAAAGTGCGACGGCGAGTTCTGTGCGAGCACGACTGTCTTGCCGCGCAGATCGCCGACCGACTTGACGCCCTCGCGACAAACGATTCCGTCGCCGCCATTGGACCAGTCGATCTGCTGATAGACGCGCGGCATCGTGCGCGAGTCTTTGCGCAGCTGCTCGACGAACAGCGGTACCATGTCGAGCGTCGCCCAGCCGATGTGCACTTTGCCTGACGCGTAGGCGTCGCGCATCGCGATTGGGTCGTCGATGAGCACGAGCTCGAGCTTGAATGTCTTGCCGCCCGGCGCCTTCCATTGTTTTTGAGCGGCGAAGCCGTTGTTGGCCAAGATGACTGGTGCCCAGCCGGCCCAGACGTTGAGCGCCATGCGGACGGTATTGTCCTTCATCGGTTCGTAGGCCGACGTGCCTTTCACTTCGGGCAGCTTGGAACCGGGGACGTAGTTGTACTCTTTGACTGTCGTTAGGCTCTTGTCGTCAGGCGCTTCCATGCCGCCGCGCAGCGAGTCAAGATCGGACGCGCCGACATTCGTGGAATCACCACCTCCAAACCTCCCACCCCCGAAGCGTCTGACGCCGAAGTATAGAAGGCCGGCGATGATGACGAGCATAACGAGGTAGAATGCTGGGCGAGGTTTACCGTTGCTCATGTCTGTGCTCTTAGTCGTTAGGCTGGACTCGGTTAACTGGAAAACAAGGAGCTTTGGGTCACGAGTGTCGAGTGCCGAGTCTCGAGCACAAACGGGCTGTCCGTTTCTCTCTCTTCGCCGCCTGTCTGGCGGTGATCATCTCGTCCTCGAGACTCGGCACCCGAGACTCGACACCCAAAGCTCCATGTTTTGTTCTTTAGGTTTTGTCCAACGCGGGCCCCAAGTTCTTGGCGGTTTCCGCCATCGGCGCGGTCTCCGGCGACTTGAGCCCGAGCTGCACCTCGTACTTCGAGAGTAGATCCTCGGCCATCGCTTTCTCGGCGGCTTCTTCGGCTTTGATCTGTTCGATGCCTTTGGACGACATGTCGACGGCGACGCGCGCCTTCCCGCGGTTCGTGTCGATCTGCCGCTGAATGACGTTTTCGATCTCGCCGAAATTGGTTGTCACATTCATCTCGAACGACTCGGACAGCTTCGCGATCTCAGCTTCTGCCGCGCTCATTTTGAGCTCGGCGTGATACTTCTGGATCTTCTCGCGAACCTTGATGATGTCTTTATTCGCCTTCTGGATCTTGACCAAGTTGTTCTGATACGCCGTCTCGTGCATCTCGAGCTGCTGCTGATTGGCGGCCAGCTCGGTTTGCGTCTTTTGAAGCTGAACCGCGAGCTGGCCGGCCATGTCGCGATTGCCGGCCTTGAGATGCGCCTTGATCTGCGCCTCGAGCTGCGCGGCGTTGGCTTTGCCACTCGCTACCTGCCGAGCGACCGTTTCCACGAGCCCGCGATAGATCTCGAGGCCTTTGCGCCCTTCCTTGAGCCTGTCCGTCGCCTGATCGACTTCGAGCTGCATAACGGCGATCGGATCGGATTCAAAGAAGAAGTTGGCGAGCTTGTTGAACTGCGCGGCGATGGCGCGAAAGAACTTGCCAAACATGGTCGGCGACCTCGGGTCGGGTGACAGCGGGCGAATCACAAATCGGCCCGGCTGTAGGCGGTAATACGATGTGCGTAGGCCTACTCGTTTCGCCAGTCGCAACGGCGACTTACGGCCCGCCGTCCCTTACTGCGCCGAACCCGCGCTGAGGGGCTCCGAGAGCCCCGAGGCACGTAAGCAGAGACCGTACGAAATGTGCGGGATTTGCCGGGTGACCTGGACGCGGCGAGACGTGAACGTGGAGCCAGGCATCACTGGGAGCTTTATGTCTGCAATAACGCGCAGTGCATGGCCGACGGTCCCGCGCGTCCTTGGCGCCGTTTACGCGCTCTTTATCGCGCTCTTTGCGCTCGACGTGTTGAGTGCCGGCGCAGATTTCTTGACGACGGCCGGAGCGTTCGCGATCCATTTGATCCCGGCTGCGTTTCTGCTCGGTGTGCTATTGATCGCCTGGCACAGGGAGTTGCTTGGCGGGCTTCTCTATCTCGCGCTCGGCGTGGGATATCTGCTCGCGACAGGCGGACGAATGGATCCCGTCACCTACATCGTGATTAGCGGCACGCTCCTGGTTCTCGGAGGCCTGTTTCTTGTGAGCTGGTTTCTCCACCGCGGAAAAGCTCAAGAGGCAGAGTCGTAGCGTTAGGCAAGACTTGCGGGGAGCCTCGGAGTGAGCAATACTGCCGCGCGTGATGAAATCGCGCTATCCGCTGGTACTCCTGGCCGTCGCCGCGCTCGTGCTGATTTGGTCGGGGATCGGCCCCTTCGACCGCACGACGTGGTGGCTGGAAGTGTTTCCGATCCTGATCGGCGCGCCGATTCTGATACTTACGTACAAGAGGTTTCCCCTAACGCCGCTCTTGTACACGCTGCTGGCGCTGCACGCGATTATTCTCGCGGTTGGCGGACATTACACGTACGCGCGCGTGCCGCTCGGTTTTTGGGTGCAGGAAGCGTTTGGCTTCGCGCGCAACCATTACGATCGCCTGGGACACTTCGCGCAGGGCTTTGTGCCGGCGATTCTGGCGCGCGAGCTCCTGCTGCGCACATCGCCACTGCGACCTGGAAAGTGGCTCTTCGTGATCGTCGTCGCGATTTGCCTGGCTTTTAGCGCGTGCTATGAGTTCATCGAGTGGTGGTCTGCGTTGTTAGGCGGCGAGGCCGCAACGGATTTTCTTGGCACGCAGGGCGACGTGTGGGACACGCAGTGGGACATGTTCCTGGCGTTCATCGGCGCGCTCACTGCGCAGCTGACGTTGAGCCGACTCCACGACCGACAGCTCGCGCGACTGAATGCGCGCTAGCCCACGTCGAAACCCTGCGCGAGCGGGAACGACGTGAGCATGTTGAGCAGGGTTTGGCCGATCTCGTCGTTGGTCAGGCGAACTCTGTCAGCGGCGCCCGGTGCAACAATTCCAAACTCAACGGCGATGTGGAGCTGCGTATCGATTTCCTGAGTGGCGCCGTAGGCGCGCAATAGCGCGCGAACGAACGCGCCGGGTCGCCCGATTCCGTGGCCGCGCGCAACGCTGACTGGGATTGCGATCGCCGAGCGCCGAAGAAGGATGACAACGCCCGATTTGTCAGTCGGCGCCGCTTGCTCCGTCAACTTGTAGGTGGCGAGGGCCAGAGCCATGCCCTGCTGCCAGACCCAAAGGTCTTTGAATGATTTTGGTGCGCGCGGCTTCATAGGAGGGGTGGAAGGTGTGCGTGACGATAGCAGTCGCGTGAACTTCCCGCGTACCATTCGATTGCCGCCCTCTCTTTTCTGCCGACGACTTGTCGGCCTGCGCGCTCCACCAAGGCGCGATCGGTCATAGTCTTGTCCAATCTCCTTCGGATTCACACCGCTCCCAGCGCCAGTTTGATGCTTGCGATGACGCCGGCCTCCGTGCCACGAGCGTGCACCTGCGTCACTCCAGTTCGCCTAACGATGTCGACGACATTGTGCGCGCGGATGCCGCCACCTGGCAGAATCTGGATGCGTCCGGCGGCTTCTTCGGCAAGCGTGGCAAGGCTGGCAACGCCTTCTGCAGCCGTTACGGCATGCCCTGATGTCAGCACGCGTGTCACGCCGCGCTCGATGAGCGTTTCGAGCGCCTCGCGCGCGTCAGGCGTGTCGTCGAACGCGCGATGAAAGACGCTATCGACGCCGGAGCAGATCTGAGCCATTCTCGTCACCGCTCCATCGTCGATTGTGTGATCGCGCGTGAGCATCCCACAGACAATGCCGTGCGCTCCGGCCTCGCGCATCACCGCGGCGTCGGCCATGAGCTGCTCGAGCTCGGGACGATCATAGACGAAATCACCAGCTCGTAGCCGGGACATCGCGACAACCGGCACGCCAAGTGAGAGGCTTTGTCGCAGCAGCTCCAGCGACGGCGTTAGGCCGCCGACTTCAAGCTGCGAGCAGACCTCCAGGCGACCGGCTCCTTCGAGGACCGCACGCTCAGCCGCGACAGCGGAGTCGACCGCCGCCTCGATGAGGACAGACATGTGCGCCTAACGCCTCACGAGATTCACGCTTTGGAGGAACGGCACCCAACGGCTGTCATCCCGCAGAAATGGCTCCACAATCGGAATGAGGCTGAATAGATCCAGGCTGTGCAGCTGCACAACTCGTCGCAGACGCGCGAAGGCGCTGTCGCGATGCCCCGAGAAGGCGAACCAGCTGGCGGCCTGAGATTGTAGTGGGCGCATACCGATCGGGTCCAGCACATGCCCGATCTGCGAAGCCGCCGCGCGTCCCCCTGAGACCCTGACCATGACCCGCACCAGGGAGTCGTCAATCGCGCGGCCGGGGAACGCACTCGTTAGGTAACCGCGCACTGCCTGGGCGGCTTCCTGGTCACGGCCCATTTGTGCATATGCCTCGGCGAGCTCCAGGTGCGACAAATACATCGTCGCCTGCAACTCGACTGATCGCTTGAGAGCCGCGATCGATTCGTCGCGCCGGCCGACAAAACGCAAGCTCTTGGCGTACGCGAGATAAGCAACTGTTGAGAGCGGATCGACTGCCACGGCCCGCTGCGCTTGTTCGAGCGCTTGGCCGAATTTCTCCTGCAGCCAGAGCAATTGCGTGTACCAGTATCGCGCTGGCCCGTAATCGGGATCGATGGCGATCGCGCGCCTGAGCGCGGAGTCGGCGCCAGCCCAATTCCATTCGGCGACCATCAGTGCGAAACCAAACCCTGCCTGCGCCGCTGCCGACGACGCATCGAGCGTCACGGCACGACGAGCGGCGTCCCGCGCCGTGCGGGTCACGTCGGACGCCGAGTCGGGTGTAAACAGAAGACCGTGCGCGAGTGACGCGGCAGCGAGTCCCGTGTATGCGTCTACGAAGAGTGAGTCGCGAGCGACGGCCTCGCCAAAGTATCGTATCGCGCGGAGAAGGCTCTCCTTGTCGCGCTTGTCCCAGTGAAAGCGCCCCAGCTGATAGAGTCGGTACGCGGCGCTGTCGTTCGTGGCAATCTTGGCGATCCTGGCTCGCTCGGGCTGCGCGAGACTCACACGCAATTCGGCGGCGACTCGTTCGGCGATGTCAGCCTGAATGCCGAATATGGCGCCGGGCGTGAGCGAGGCGTCAAAGCGCTGCTGCCATATCTGAACGTCATCCGACACGCGCACCAACTGCGGCGAGACGCGAGCGCTCGCCGGTCGGCCTAACGCGCGTTCCGTGCGTACCGTCCCCTCGAGGATGTAGTCGGTGTCGAGCGCCTTGCCTAACTCGGCGACGCTCATGTCCCGTTTCGCGAAGCGTTTCGCGCTCGTGCGCGAGACGACGCGCAATCCGCTGATTTCCGCTAGCCGACTCGTGATTTCATCCGTGATTCCCGCCGCAAACGGCTCGTCGTCGTCCGCGCCGAGGTTCTCGAATGGCAGTACGGCGATGCGCGGCGTGCCCGAGACCGGCGCGCCGGTGCCCCAGAAACGCGGCCGCGCCCATAGCCCGACGATGAGAGCAGCGAGCACCGCTGCCATGAGCAAGTGCCGGGGCCTAACGTAGCGCAAAGCGGCGAGCCGTCTGACTTCCGCTGGTTGCGCTATCGCCGATGCAAACTCTTCGACCGAAGCAAAACGATCAGCCGGCACAGGAGCCAGCGCTTTCAAGATCGCTCGGTCGACGACAGGCGACACCGACGCGCGAGTGGCGCTGATTGGTCGCGCTGATTCGGTCAGGCGTCGCGCGAGAACGGCCTGCACGGTAGGGCCCGTGAACGGTCTCTCTCCGACAAGCATCTCGTACGCGACGCAAGCCAGGCTATAGAGATCGCTGCGCTCGTCGAGCTCACGTGCTCCGCTTGCCTGTTCGGGACTCATGTACGCCGGCGTTCCGAGAGCGAGCCCCGTCGCCGTCAGGTTTTCTCCTCCCGCCGCTGAGATGGCGCGGGCGATTCCAAAGTCCGCGACGACTGCGTGTCCGCTCTGGAACAGGATGTTCTCCGGCTTGATGTCGCGGTGGAGCACGCCGCGGGCATGCGCATGGGTGAGTGCGCTCGCCACTTGCTTGGTGATTTCGAGCGCGGACTCCACACTCAGCTGCGTTTCGCGCTGCAGGCGATCGCGCAGAGTTCCGGCCTCGGCGTAGGGCATCACGTAGAACAGCAGGCCGTCGACCTCGCCGGAGTCGAGCAACGGAAGGATGTGCGGGTGGTTGAGCGATGCCGTGATGCGCACTTCGCGCAGAAAGCGGTCCGGTCCGAGCGTCGCGGCCAGGTCCGCACGGAGCACCTTGAGCGCGACCTGGCGATCGTGCCTAACGTCGTGCGCGAGATAGACCGTCGCCATGCCACCCACGCCGAGCTCGCGCTCGACTCGATAGCGCGACTCCAGTGCGCTCGTTAGGCGGGCAAGGCCTTCATTCATTCCGTGCTGCCGTGGCTAGCTAATGGCCGTCGGTCGCCGGATGATCCCCTGCAGGCCGCGCTGATTCAGGCGCCGGTTGAAGGCTTCGAGATCATCGCGCAACAACGCATCCAAACGTGCCCGGTGCTGCTTCGTTTGCTCCAGAAAGATCGCCTTCACTTCACCCTGTTGGCTCGTTGGCTTGAAGTCACCAGCCGAGATCCCATTGAACAGATACGGAATCTGCTGCGAGAGCTTCTGTGGAAATCTCACACCATCCTGCCCGCGCCCCGTCACGCGCAGCTGGATGAGGTTCTCCTCGACGGCTACGAACTTTTTTTCCAGCGAATCGGCCGCCGTGCGCACGTCGGACGTCGCTGCGTCGCCTTCCAGCGTGCGGCGCAGCTGCACGAGCTGGCCGCGGATCAACTCGATGTCGTTGATCATGTCGGCGACGTCGTTGACGTTGTCGCGGATCTCGTTGAGCGCTGCTACCTGCTCGCGAATCTCGTCCTCGCTGCCGCCGGAGTTGGGGTCCTTGCGTACGACGAGCTGCTGCGTTTGAGTCTCGCCGCCAACCGTTAGGCGCACCGTATACGTCCCCGGCGCCAGCAGAACGGAGACCTGCCCCGCGTTGGGTGCCGGACGCCACCCTTCCGGACCCACGGTTATCTCCGGCGCGTACATGGGACTCGTGCGCAGACGCACCTGCCGAGTCGATTCACCGCGGAGGTCCCACATCACGCGATTCAGGCCCGCGTTGCGTGACCCGTTCAGCGTCCGCACCGCGCGGCCGTTCGCGTCCATGATTGTCAGGGTGACGCTGCCAGTCGGCGGACTCTTGAGCCAATAGTTGATCGACGCGCCATACGCCGGATTCTGTCCTGCCGTCATGTCGTGGCCGAACGCCATCGGCGTCTGATTGAACTGGAAGCGATACGCCGGCCTCGGTGTGAACAGGTGCACGTTCTTCGCTGCAACCTCCGGCGTGAGCTGCTGCAGCGGCGTGATATCGTCCATGATCCAGAAGCCGCGTCCGTATGTGGACACGACGAGATCATTGAAGTGCTCCTGCACGGTCAGCCAGTAGACTGGCGCCGCCGGCAGGTTGCTCTGCAACGGCTGCCAGTTGTCGCCGTCATCGAAGGACACGTACAGGGCGTTCTCCGTGCCCAGGTACAGCAGACCGCGCCTAACGGGATCCTCGATGACGACGTGGGCGTAGCTGAGCGGACCTTGCGGGACGCCATTGGTAATCTTCTTCCACGTCTTGCCGAGGTCCGTCGTCTTGTATACCCACGTGCGACGCTCGTTGACCTGGTGCCCGTCCATGGTGAGATAGGCCGTGTTCACGTCGTAGCGCGAGGGCTCGATGTTCGAGATCGTGCCTAACGGTGGAAGGCCGGGAATGTTGGCCGTGACATCGGTCCAGGTTTTCCCAGCATCCTGCGTCACGTGCACCTTGCCGTCGTTGCTTCCGGTCCAGATAAGACCGGACTTGAGCCGCGACTCACGGATCGCGAAGAGGACGCTGAAATACTCGACGCCGATGTTGTCACCGGTCAATCCGCCGGAGAATCCCTGACGCGTCTTATCGTTCGTCGTTAGGTCCGGACTGATGACCTGCCAGCTGTGACCCGCATCTGTGGTTTGATGCACGTGCTGCGAGCCGGCGTAGATCTTGTTGCGGTCGTGCGGCGAGATGTGCAGCGGGAACGTCCACACGAAGCGGTATTTCACGTCGGCCGCGGGCGTGCCGTTGACCGCGAAGGGCCAGATCTCGACGTTGCGCAGCTGGCGCGTGCGCTCGTCGTACCTAACGACGATTCCGCCAACGCTGCCCGAGCCCGACGCGCTGGACCAGACGATGTTGGGATCCTGCGGATCCGGCGTCGCCCAGCCGCTTTCGCCTCCGCCCACGGAGTGCCAATCGCCGCGCGGAATTCCGCCAGCGCCTCCGCCACCGCCGCCGCCGTATTTGCTGTTGCTCGGACCTCGCGTTGACGGACCGTCCTGACGATTCCCCATCACGTTGTACGGAATCGCGTTGTCGACCTCGACGTGATACATCTGCGCTATTGGGAGTTGGAACCGTTCCCATGTGCGCCCACGATTTACGCTGATCGAGACCCCGCCGTCGTTCGCGACGGCCATGCGGTTCGCGTTCGTCGGGTCGATCCACATATCATGGTTGTCGCCGCCCGGCGACGAGCCGCCGCCCTGCATCGCCGCATTCTCACCGCCGTCGGTCGACACCGCGTAGCCGGCCGTCAGGAAATAGGTCTCGAGATCGTTCGACGGCGAAACGGCAAAGCGGAAGTAGTAGTGCGTGCGTCCGCCGAGGTTGCGATCGTAGGAAACGAGGCGCCAGTTCTGGCCACCGTCGTCGGAACGCCAGAGTTTGCCACGTTCAGTTTCCTCGCCGCGCCAGGGATAGCCGTCGCCGGTCTCGATGAGCGCGTAGACGCGATTTGAATTCGAGCGCGCTATCGCAAGCGCGATTTTCCCTACCGGCTTGGTCGGCAATCCACGACCCGTTAGGCGCGTCCAGGTGGTTCCACCGTCGCGCGTGACGAACAGTCCACTCCCGCTTCCGCCACTCTCGCGCCCCCAGGTGTGAATCTCGATCTGCCACATGCCGGCGAAGAGAATGCGCGGATTGTTCGGATCGATCGCGAGGTCGCCGCATCCGGTCGAGTCATTGACGAAGAGGACCTTCTCCCAGCGGCGACCGCCGTCCATCGTGCGGAAGACGCCGCGGTCTGGTTGCGGTCCGTAGGCGTGCCCCAGCGCGCAGACGTACACGACGTCGCTGTTCTGCGGGTGAATGATCACTCGGCCGATGCGGCCGGTGCTGTCGAGCCCGACCTTGGTCCAGTTGGCGCCGGCATCGGTCGATTTGTAGATGCCGTCGCCTAACGAGATATGCGAGCGGATGAACGCTTCGCCGGTGCCGGCCCATATCACGTTCGGATCCGACGGCGCGATGGCCAGCGCACCGATGGACTGTACGGGGAAGCCGTCGAAGATCGCGGACCAGTTGGTCCCGCCGTCAGTCGTCTTCCAGATCCCGCCCGACGCTGCGCCGACGTAGTACGTGTTCGCTTCGCCAGGGATGCTCACAACGGACGTGACGCGATTCCCTACGGGACCGATGTGCCGGTAGCGTTGCGTGCGCAGCAGATCGGACGCGACGGGGGGCTGTGCGGGCACCGCCGCGGGCCGCGCGCGCTGCTGCGCGGCGATCGGCAGGGCGACGCTGGATGAGAGGAGTGCGAACCGAACGAGCGAAGATATCGTGCTCATACACGTCTCCCGTTAGGCGAGTGTGTTGCCTGTGGGCCGTTCCAACACGCGAGAAACACACATATGAAAGACCGTTTTGCTCACGTTGGAACGGTCCTATGGCGTCAAGTCGGACCGGTAGCTCGTTGAAAAAACGAGGAAGCGGGATATGTCGCGCAGACTCTGCGCCGAGTATCGAATCGTGTGCGCGTCGCGGCGCTCGATCCCTGGAAGCAAGGCCATGACTTCGGCTGGCAGGTAATTCTTATAAACGATGTCGAGGGTATACGGACCATTTACGCGGTGCGGCTTGAAATCGCGCAGGCGACTGATCGCGGCACGCGCGCGTTCCTTGATCAGCGCTTGCCCCGCGGCCGGTGTAAGCGTGGCCGCTGAGTGGAAGCCGATGCTTTGCTTAACGACGGCGCCTTCGACGTCACCAACCAGCGTTCGCAGTTCGCCGACCGCCGACTCGTCACCACTCACTAGCACAACGGGAACTCCAACGGATCCAGCGAGGGCCGCATTCATACCCGACTCGGCGATTGGGCGACCGTTGAGATAAACGCCGGCGAAGGTCGCGCTGGACATCGTGTGCGCGCGAACGCCCTGCGTGTTTGTCGTGGCCGAGTGATAGCCGATGAACATCGCTGCGGAGAATGTCGAATCGATGCCGTGCATCATCGATAGCGGGCGGTTTCCCCCGCGAATGATCGTTACATCGGTCGGGAAGCGATCGATGAGCAGGTTTTGCATGTTGCCGTGTGAGTCGGCGACGACGAACTGTGTCGCGCCAGCCTCACGCGCGCCTTCGATCGCTGCAAGCGCCTCAGCTGTCATGAACTCGCGGAAGCGTTGATACTCGAAGCCTTCTGGACCGAGCTGTTCTGGACTGACGACGCCTGTGATCCCCTCCATGTCGACCGAGATGAAGACTTTGATCGGGCGCTGGGCCGTGGCCAATGTGCCGACGAGGGCCGTCAGGATGAAAGCGGCGGTGAGCTTCTTGTGCATCGGGGGCGCTCCAGCGGTGTCCCGTTAGGCGGAGAGAGGTAGTCGCATAACATGCCCGGGCCGCGCCAGCGGCGCCAGAGTGAACCTCTGTAGCGCCCAGGCGCCTGAGCGAGCAAGTTTGGCGCGTGAGCGATGCGACGGATCGGCTGGGCATGGGCAGGCGCCCGGTTGGCGGGATCATGGGAGCGGCCGACGCCGCGCCCGTCCATGAACGGGATGCCGAGCGCCTGGGTGAATTACTCGCCCAGCAAGGCTGGATCGTGCTGACTGGCGGCCGGCCATTCGGCGTGATGGAAGCGGCGATGCGTGGTGCGAAGCGCGTGCGTGGCAGCCTAACGATCGGCGTTCTGCCGACGGCGGATGAGACGCCGTCTTCCTTCGTCGACGTGGCGATCCGCACAGATCTCGGCCATGGGCGTAACAACGTGAACGTCCTGTCGAGCGACGTCGTATTCGCCTGTGGCATCGAGGGTCCAGGGACTGCGTCCGAGGTGGCATTGGCGATCAAGAACCAGCGCCCTGTAGTACTCGTTGCACCGAGCGAAACGGCCGTGCGCTTCTTCTTGGCCCTGCAGGGCGCCAAGATTCGCGTGGTGCCGTCGGCAGACGAAGCCGCGGCGATTGCAGTTACTCTACTCGAGAATCGTTAGGTGACCATCATGGCCCGACGTGTCCAGGCGTTTGTGCTCATACTCGCGTGCATCGCTCACCCGAACGTCGCCCTGAGCCAGCGACAGCAGGCGCCGGCGGCTCGTCCTGGCGCGGCTGCGTGGGAGACGTTCGTGCGTGCGTTCGATGCGTACTGTCAGACGGACTCGGTCGTCGGCGCGAGTACGCTCTTCATGCACGATGGGCGCGTCGTGGCGTGGCACAATCACGGAATGGCGGATCGCGAGCGCGGCGAGCGCGTCGACAGCAACACGATTTTCCACTGGGGATCGATCACGAAGACCCTGACGGCCATCAGCATCATGCAGTTGCGCGACCGGGGCCGCCTAACGTTGGACGATCACGTCACCAATTACCTTCCCGAGCTGCGCCAGGTGCACAACCCATTCGGGTCGATGGACGGGATCACGATCCGCATGCTCATGTCGCACAGCGCGGGCTTTCAGAATCCGACATGGCCGTGGGATACGGGTGCGGATTGGGAGCCATTCGAGCCGACGCGATGGGACCAGCTCGTGGCGATGATGCCGTACATGAAGATTCACTTCGCGCCGGGATCTCGCTTCGGGTACAGCAATCCGGCGTTCATTTACCTGGCGAGGATCATCGAGCAGCTGAGCGGGGATCCCTGGTCGCATTATGTGCAAAAGAACATCCTGACGCCGTTGGGCTTGACGCGCAGTTATTTCGGCGGCACGCCGTACCACCTGGAGCGCAATCGCTCCAACAACTATTACGTGACGGACGATTCAACGGGCCACGTGCGTGTCCGGGCGAATGGGCGCGATTTCGATCCGGGGATCACGATCCCGAACGGCGGCTGGAACGCGCCGCTGGCGGACCTCGCGACGTATGCGGCCTTTCTCACGAATGCTTCGTTAGGCGACTCCGCGCGCGCTCGGCTGTATAACGTGGTGCTCAAGCGCTCGAGCCTGGAGGAGATGTGGCACGCCGTTGTTCCGTATGGTGGCGAGGAGGGGAAGAAAGGCGACGGCATGGGCCTGTCGTTCTTCGTTCATCCGCGTGGCGAGACGACGGTTGTTGGGCACACGGGGAGTCAGGCGGGATTTCGTGCGTTTCTCTACATCAATCCACAGACGCGCAATGCGATCATCGCAGCGTACAACACGAGCAACTTCACAAAGAGCGCCGCCGATGCCGCCGCGAATGCGCTTCTCGAGCAGGCTCGTTTGCTCCTCACTCCACCTAAAGAGCCTTAACCGCAGAGAACGCAGAGAACGCAGAGGACTGCAAGTGAGGGCAATTAGAGTCGGTTTACGAGGCGTGTGATACCGTTTTTGAGCTGCCTCACATGAAAGTTGATCAGCATTCCGACGCGGTAGTTGCCAAGCTTCAAGTATGACAACAGCTGTGCTTCGTGAATTGGGATTACTTTGGTAATCGCCTTCAGCTCTAGCAGCACTTGGCCGTCAACAAGCATATCCAGGCGATAACCGGCGTCGATTGTAACGCTGTCATAAACGATCGACAGCGGCACTTCTAGCTGCACCGAAAAGCCGCGCTTTCGAAGCTCATGCGCGAGACAGAGGCGATACGCGCTTTCGAGCAGTCCTGGCCCGAGCATAGAGTGAACCTTCATTGCCGAGTCCAGTACTTGACCGGTAACGCGGTCAATGTCTTTCATTCTATTCCTCTGCGTTCTCTGCGTTCTCTGCGGTGCAAAAGAATTCCCGACAGTTTGTGTTTAGGTGTCATTTTGTCGTCACGCTACTAGCGCCGGCAGCTATCGGTGCGCAGAACGTGCGGGCAGATGAGGCGCAGTGCTTCGGCTTTTCGTTCGGCACATGGAAACCCGCGCTGGACCTCGCAACCGCCGGCCACAGCACCGCGCCACTCGACTCGGCGCTGCTCAAGGCACCGGGTGGACGAGAGTGGGCCTCTGACGCGACGCCTAACGACACCACGCTGCTGCTCTTTCCTTCGTGGTGGCCCGTCGGCGTCGAGATCACATTCGTCCGTCGGCCGCGCGCGTTCGCTGACACGGTGACCGGACGTGCAGTCGCTCTCGTCGCGAGCGGAGCCATCGCGCCGCCGCGAGCGGCGGTGCGCGCGTGGCGCGTCCCCTGCCGCTGAGCGGCATGTTCCTGCCTGGCCTTTTCGCCCAAAGTCTCAAAGGGCGGGCACGAGAACCAGCACTGGACACTGAAATCGACGGTCGTCTCCAGACGCTCACATTCGGCGACCTGGATGAGCGCTCGAACCGCCTCGCCGCCGAGCTCGAGGCGCGAGGAGTCACGGCCGGTGACCGTGTGGTCCTGTTCATGCCTAACGGCGTCGCGTTCATCGATGCCTTTCTCGCGACGCTCAAACTCGGCGCCATCGTCGTACCCGTAAATGTGCTGTATCGCGAGCGCGAGCTCACGCACATCCTCGGCGACGCCGAGCCGTGCGCCGTGATCACGACAGACGACCTCGCCGCGCACATCCCGCCGTACGTTACCCGTTGGGCCGCTAATGAGCTGAGCGCCGCGGCGGCGGCGCAGACACCGCTTGGAGCGCTCGTTAGGCGAGCGCCGGACTGGCCGGCGGGGATCGTATACACGTCGGGCACGACAGGGCGTGCCAAGGGCGCCGTCCTCTCACACGCAAATTTTGCTGTCAACGCTCAGAACATCGTCACCAGCTGGCGAATCTCAGCCGGCGATCGCTATCTCGCCGCGCTGCCGCTGTTCCACGTGCACGGACTCGGCAACGGCCTCTGCTCCTGGCTCCTTTCCGGCTGCCGCATGCGTCTCGTGGAGCGCTTCGACTCCGCTCGAGCCATCGAATGGTTCAGCGAGTGGCGACCGACGCTCTTCTTCGGCGTGCCAACCATGTATTTCCGCATGCTGGAGTGGCCACCTAACGTCTGCGCCGACGTCGGCCGAGGGATGCGACTATTCGTCTCCGGATCGGCGCCGCTCCCGGCACGTGTGCTCGAGGAGTTCCGCGAGCGCTTCGGGCACACGATCCTCGAACGCTACGGCATGAGCGAAACGCTCATGAACATCGGCAATCCTTACGACGGCGAGCGCCGAGCCGGCAGCGTCGGCGTTCCCTTCCCCGGCGTCGAAGTGCGCATCGTGGACTCGGATGGGACACGCGTGACCGACGGGGAGGTCGGTCAGCTGCAGGTCCGCGGGCCTAACGTTTTCCGCGAGTACTGGCGCAATCCGGAAGCGACGCGCGCCGCCTTCGTCGATGGCTGGTTCCGGACCGGCGACCTCGCGGAACGGTCGCCGGACGGTTATTACACGCTGCGCGGACGCAGTGGTGATCTCATCATCTCCGGCGGCTTCAACATCTATCCACGAGAGATCGAGGAAGTATTGCTCGAGTGTCCCGGTGTGCGTGAAGCCGCGGTGGTCGGCGTCGCCGACGCCGCGCGCGGCGAAGTGCCGGTGGCCTATGTCGTGAGCGAAGGGACGATCGACGACGCGGAGCTCGCCGCCATATGCGAACGACAGCTCGCCTCATTCAAGCGACCGCGCGCGTTCATCCGCGTCGAGGCGCTGCCGCGTAATGCGTTAGGCAAGGTGCAGCGGCATCTCCTGCCTGCGCCTCAGGCGTGAACACAGCCGTCCTTTCGCTGATCGCGCTGCTCGTCGCGATCGTCCTCTCGATCACAACGCAGATCAACGTCGGTCTGCTGGCGATCGCGCTCGCCTGGGTGATCGGCGTCTTCGCCGCCGGGTTGCGTGCCGAGGATGTCATCAGCGGATTTCCGTCCTCGCTCTTTCTCACGCTGGCCGGCGTGACACTACTGTTCTCGCTGGCCGAAGCGAATGGCACGTTGGCATCATTGGCGCATCGCGCCGTTAGGCGAACCGGCGGAAATCGCTATGCCCTCCCCCTGGTATTCTTCCTCATCGCCGCAGTGATCGCCAGTGCCGGACCCGGTGCGATCGCCTCTGTCGCCCTCGTCGTGCCGATGGCGATGGTGATCGGGCTGCGCGCCGGGCTCTCACCCTTTCTCATCGCTGTGATGGTCGCCATGGGCGCCAACTCGGGGAACCTCTCGCCAGTGAGCGCTGTCGGCGTCATCGCCAACGCGAAGATGGCCGAGGCTGGGGTTGGCGGACATGAAATGAAGGTGTGGCTCTGGAGCCTGTTCGCCCATGTGCTCGTCGCGGGTGCGGCGTATCTCTTCTTCGTCAGGCGCATGAGTGCACCGGAGACGGCGCCCGCGCCACAGGGCGAACTGCCCTCGGCCGAGCCCCTCACGAACCAGCAGCGCCTAACAAGCGTGATACTGCTCGCCTGGATCGTGGCCGTCGTCGGATTCAAGCTCAACATCGGTCTCGCGGCGTTCGCTGCGGCGAGCCTGCTCATCGTCCTGCGCTTGGCGGATGAGCGCGCCGCCTTCAAGCTCGTGCCGATCGGCGTCATCCTGATGGTGTGCGGCGTGTCTGTGCTCATCGCGCTGCTCGAGAAAACCGGCGGGATGGACCTCTTCACCTCGCTGCTGGCACGGCTGGCATCTCCGAAAACGCTGAACGGCGTGATCGCCTTTGTCACTGGGCTCATCTCGACGTACAGCAGCACGTCCGGCGTGGTGCTTCCGGCGTTTCTTCCGACGGTGAGCGATCTTGTGACAAAAGTCGGCGGCGGCGATCCGCTCGCCGTGGCCCTCAGCATCAATGTCGGCTCGTCGCTTGTCGACGTGGCCCCGCTCTCCACGTTAGGCGCGCTCTGTGTGGCTGCGGTTTCGGATCATGCGACAGCCAGGAGCCTCTTCAAGCAGCTGATGATCTGGGGCGTGTCCATGGCGCTCGTCGGAGCCGTGATCTGTCAGCTTCTAGCGGGGATCGTAGCAAAGGCGTAGGCTAGCTGCCCAAACCGACTCGCGCCCGAGCAGCGAGTCTTACCCCGCCTCAGATGCTGTCTTCTCTCCTCCTCGCCGTCCAAATCACCGCTCAGGTACAGCCTGATGCCGCAATTCTCGCCAAGGCGCGCGCCATCCACGACCGCGTGATTGCACTCGACACACACGTCGACATCAATCCGTCCAACTTCACTGCGGACACGAATTACACGCAGCGGCTGCGCACGCAGGTCGATCTCGTGAAGATGGAAGAGGGCGGCCTCGACGCCGTCTTTCTCATCGTCTTTGTCGGCCAGGCCAATGACTTCACGCCCGCAGGCTATGAGCGCGCGATGGCGTCGGCGATGGCCAAATTCGAGGCCATTCATCGCCTCGCGGAGCAGATCGCGCCGAACCGCGTGGCAATCGCGTATACGGCCGCCGACGTGCGCCGCATCGCGGCCTCGGGGAAGAAAGTAGCGCTCATCGGGATCGAGAACGGGTACCCGTTAGGCGAAGACGTCGCCAACGTAAAGAAGTTCTACGACCTCGGCGGCCGCTATTTGTCGCTGGCGCACAACGGACACTCACAGCTCTCGGACTCCAACACAGGCGAACGCGATGGCGTCTGGAAATGGAATGGACTGAGCCCGTTAGGAAAGCAAGTAATCGCCGAGCTGAATCGCGTGGGGATCATGGTCGACGTGTCGCATCCATCCAAGGAGTCGATGATGCAGACCGTCGCGTTGTCCAAGGCGCCGATCATCGCATCGCATTCGGCCGTGCGCGCGCTCTGTAATCACTCGCGCAACATGGACGACGAGCAGCTCCAGGCGCTCAAGAAGAACGGCGGAGTCATTCAGATTGTGGCCTTCTCGAGCTATGTGAAGTGCCCACCTGTTTCGCCGGAGCGGCAGGAGGCCATTACGAAACTGCGTGCTGAGTTCGGCCTGCCGCCGGCTGCGCCAGGTGGTGGTGGAGGCGGTGGCGGTGCTGCGATCGCGGCGCTGCCGCAAGACCGTCGCGAGGCCTATCAGGCGCGCATGCAGGAAATCGACAGCAAATTCCCGGCGCCCCCGCGTGCGACGGTTTCAAACTTCGTGGATCACATCGACTACGCCGTAAAGCTCATCGGCATCAACCACGTCGGCATCTCCTCCGATTTCGACGGCGGCGGCGGAGTCGAAGGCTGGAGCAACGCCAGCGAGACGCTCAACGTGACTGTGGAGCTTGTTAGGCGGGGCTATACCGAGGAGCAGATCGCGAAGCTCTGGAGTGGCAACCTACTGAGAGTCATGGCGCAGGTGGAACGCGTGGCGCGCGAACTCCAGAAGAGCAAAAGCTGAGAGCAGCAGACAGCAGTCAGCCGGCAGCCGATAGCTGACAGCGGCTTTCAGCTAGGCCGCGTCAGCGAGCGTTACGATATTTCGCCCGGCCTGCTTGGAGCGATACAGCGCGCGATCTGCTTGATCGATGAGCGACTCGGCACTCGCGCCATCGAGCCAAGCCGCGGCGCCGACGCTGACCGTGATCGGCCGAGCATCCCACGCGTTCTCTTCGATCGCGACGCGTAATCGCTCGCCCATCAGCTTCGCGGCGTCGC
>DASYRX010000079.1:0-33643 GCA_036003845.1 Gemmatimonadaceae bacterium
TTGCCGGTCGGTTCGCGGGTGTCGCGCCGCGGCATCCCGAGCTATACGAGCCCGCGCCGCGACCTTAGTTCGACTGACGCTAGGTCTTTCTGGCGTGAATCGCCTGTCGGACGGCCTCTACAAAGCGCTCGGCATCTTCAGGAGCGAACCCCGTCATCGGTGATCGGCCGTCGTTCTTGAACGAGTGGAACTTGAGCTTCCGATCCTTTCGATATTCGAAGCGGATCTCCCCATCTTCGTAGCGAGCGTCCTCGATGTCTTTAACTGGGACGGAGAACTCCATGCCCATCCCCTTCGAGACCAACGTCGCCGTCGTGCGCTGCACCCAGCGGCCAAGCGCGCTTTCGGCGCTGTCCTTGCCGAAATCCTTCGCGATCTTGGCGTCGACGTGCTGCCGCAGCGAGTCGGAAAGCCGCATCGCGACAGTATTTGACTTGGTGAGCGCGAGCACGACGTTCCCATCGCGCGTTGTGATCGCGATCTGGTCGTTCCGTTCGATTGGGGTTCGCTCCACTTGGCGGTTTTCGGCCGCGCGCGGCTTGTTGCAGCCTGTGACCCCAATGGTGATGACCGAAGTGAGACAGACCAGGTGAGCGAGCTTCATCGAAGGCTCCCGTGATGTGGTCAACGTGGCGATTCTTACGCCTGCCCGGTTCTATCCGTTTCGAAGCTCGTTAGCCAACTCCCTAAGTCTGTCTTCGCCCATGCGCCTTCTGTCCGTCCTAATCTTGCTCCCGTCGCTCGCCGCAGCGCAGCCAACCCGCACGATCTGGAGCGCAGATGTCCCAAAGCAGCAGCAGGTCGCGCGGATGCTCACGTGGCTGGAGCAGAACTTTCCGCGTCAGGTCGACGAGTGGATCCGCATCGCTGAGATCCAGGGTAAGAGCGAGCACGAGCAGGAGCGCGGACAGTACGTTCGCCGCGCGATGGAGCAGGAAGGGCTGGCGGTGGCGGTGGATTCGATCGGCAATGTGATCGGCGTCCGGAAAGGCCGAGGGGGCGGACCATCCGTCGTGTTCGCGGCGCACATCGACATCGTGCATCCGCTTGGGACCGATCTGCGCGTTCGCCGCAACGGCGACACCCTTCACGCGCCCGGCATCTTCGACAATTCGGCGAGCGTCGCGAACATGCTTGCTGTCATCCGTGCGCTCAATGCCGCGAAAGTCGAGACGCGCGGAGATCTCATCTTCATCGGGACCACGCAGGAGGAGCTGGGCCTGCGCGGAATGACGTACTGGCTGGAGCACAATCCGAAGCCCGGTCTTGTTGTCGCCATGGACGGGGGGCTCGGGCCGATCAACTACGGTGCGTTAGGCATCTACTGGACGAAATACTTCTATCGCGGCCAGGGATCGCACACGAATACCTCGGCGGGAAAGCCGCACCCCGCGCGAGCAGCAGCGGCAGCGATCCAGCGCATCTATGAGATAACGATACCGACAGGGCAGGGTGGCGCTGTGTACAACGTCGGACAGATTCACGGCGGATCGATCTTCAATGGCATTCCGGAAGAGGTTTGGTTCTCCGTGGATCTTCGTTCAGTAAACCCGACGCTTCTCGATTCGCTGGACAGCGAAATTGATAAGCGCGCTCGTCAGGCAGCGGAGGATCAGAAGCTGACGTTCGCCAAGGAAGTTGTGAACCACGAGCGAGCCGGCGGCACTGAGGAGATGCTGCGCGATCGCCGCGCGCATCCGCTCGTGCAAACCGCCATCGACATTCAGGCGTGGTTAGGTGTGCAGACGGGCGGCCGCGACGCTCTCGCGACCGGATCGACGGACTCCAACGCCGCCGTGATACGCGGCATTCCCTCGATAGCAATCGGACGCTCGTACGGCGGCGATCAGCATACGCTGCGCGAATGGGCGCACTGGCCGAGCGCGATACTTGGGACCAAGCTCACGCTGCTGTTGGCCCTAACGATGGGCGGTGCGGCGGGCCTTGGTTTCGCGCCAGTCCAGTAGCAGCTCGCAGGAACCACGTTCGTCAAGAGCCGTTCGGAATACGCGGATGGGCGGATTGTTCCTTGAGATGATGCGTTACGACTCGACGTGCAAAGTTCACTGCAAGGGAAAACTTACTTTTGGGTTTTCTAAATAGCTGTTATTCGCTACCTCCCCCCTCGTTCGCTCGATCCGAACTGCAGTTGCTCTTGATCTTTTCAAACACGAACGTCCCTTGGAGCCAAACTGTGTCGCGATACTCAAGTCTTGTTGCTTTCCTGACGGTGCTCGCTGCTAACGCAGCGCAGTCGCAGGCACGACCGCGTAATCCGGTCGCTGAAAAAGTCACCGCGCAACCGGCCGCGCAGTACGACTCGACGCTGTTTCACGCGCTGGAGTGGCGAAACATCGGGCCTACTCGCGGCGGTCGCGTAACCACCGTAAGCGGCGTGCCTAACGAGCCTCTGACGTATTACATGGGCGCCACGGGTGGCGGCGTCTGGAAGACCGACGATGCCGGCATTACGTGGCGCAACATCAGCGACAGTTTCTTCAAGACCGGGTCTGTCGGATCGATCGCTGTTGCCCCCGACGATCCGAACGTCATCTACGTGGGAATGGGTGAAGCCCCCGTGCGCGGCGTGGCCTCGTCACAGGGCGATGGCGTCTACAAGTCGACCGACGCCGGCCGCACGTGGACGCACGTGGGCCTCGAGAAGACGCGCACGATTTCGCGCATTCTCGTTCACCCAAAGAACCCGGACATCGCGTGGGTCGGCGCCCAGGGCACGCGCTGGGTCGCGAGCGAAGACCGTGGCGTTTACAAGACGAGCGATGGCGGCAGGACCTGGAAGAAGACGCTCACGTTGGGGCCTAACGCGGGAGTGAGCGAGCTGGCGCTCGACGCCACCAATCCGCGCATTCTGTACGCCGCGACGTGGGAGCATCAACGGCTGCCGTGGCAGGTGAAGAGCGGCGGGCCGGGGAGCGGCATCTGGAAATCGGTCGATGGCGGTGAAACGTGGATGCGCCTAACGGAAGGTCTGCCCAAAGGCATCATGGGGAAGACCAGCGTCGCCGTGTCGCCAGCCAATCCCGATCGAGTCTGGGCGCTCGTCGAGGCAGAACCGGAAGGCGGCTTGTATCGATCTGAAGACGCCGGGAAGACGTTCCGTCGAGTCAACGACTCGCGCGAGATCCGGGCGCGTCCGTGGTATTACATCGTTGTCACGGCAGATCCCAAGAATCCCGACGTCGTGTACGTGATGAACGCACCGATTCTCAAGAGCATCGATGGCGGTCGCACGTTCACGACCCTCACGGATCCGCACGGCGACAATCACGCGCTGTGGATCAACCCGAACAATCCGCAGAATCTCATCAACGGCAACGACGGCGGAGCGAACATCTCCTTCAACGGCGGCCGTTCCTGGAGCACGCAGCAGAATCAGCCGACGGCGCAATTCTACCGCGTCAACACAGACAACACGTTCCCGTATCGCGTCTACAGCGGCCAACAGGACAACAGCTCCGTCGGACAGATCGGTTGGGATCCGTCAGGTTTCGTTCTCGACTGGAAGAGCTGGGACATTCGCGCAGGCTGTGAGAGCGCGTTCCTGGCGTTCGATCCTGACAATCCGCGTTACACATACGGCGGCTGTTACCAAGGCATCATCGAGGAGCACGACGCCGAGACGGGAAAGACGCGCAACATCCAGGTCTGGCCCGCGCTAGGTCTGGCCGAGCCGAGCGATCTACAAAAGTATCGCTTCAACTGGAACGCGCCGATCATCGCGAGCCCGCACGACCCGAAGACGCTGTATCACGCGGGAAACCGTCTCTTTGTGTCGACGGATCGTGGGTTCACGTGGTCCCCTGTGTCGCCTGACCTGACGCATAACGATCGCGCCAAACAAGGACTCGGCGGTGCTCCCCTAACGAATGAGGGAGCCGGCGGCGAGGTGTACGGGACGATCTACGCGTTGAGTGAATCGCCGGTGGAGCGCGGCGTGATATGGGTCGGAACGGACGATGGCCTGGTCCAGGTCACGCGCGATGGCGGCCAAACGTGGGCCAACGTCACGCCGGCGGGTCTACCGGTCGAAGGACTCATCGCGACAATCGATGCGTCGCCGCACGCTCGCGGAGCTGCGTATTTCGCGCTCGCGCGTTACAAGCTCGGCGATGACGCGCCTTACGCATACAAAACGACAGATTATGGCAAAACGTGGACACGCGTAACGAGTGGACTGCGAGACTCGGAACCGGTCCGAGTCGTGCGCGAAGATCCAGTGCGGCGTGGGCTGCTGCTCGCGGGTACGGAGACCGGCGTCTACGCGTCGTTCGACGACGGCGCGCGCTGGCAGTCGTTGCAGCTCAGTCTTCCGCGCGTCCCGGTCACCGACATCCACATTCGCAAGGATGGCGACGTCGCCATTTCGACCGAGGGTCGCGCGTTCTGGATTCTCGACGACATCGCTCCGCTGCGCGAGCTGTCGCCTAACGTGACGACAACCGCGCCGTATCTGTACAAACCGAGCGACGCCTATCGACTGGAATGGGGGAATCCACCGGTTCCGGCAGGCGCGGGCGGGCGGAACAAGCCGAGTGGCGCCCTCATCCGTTATGTGCTGCCGCAGGCAGCGGACTCAACGCAAGAAGTGAAGTTGGACATTTTGGACGCGAGCGGCGCGGTCATCAGGACCTATTCGTCTCGGCCCGCACCGGCTCAGCCTGCTGGCCCGGGTGCGCCACCCTCGCGTCCGCTTCCCGCGAAGAAAGGCATGAACGCGTTTGCCTGGGATCTCCGGTCGGAAGCCCCGGCGCGCGTGACGGGACTCCTGCAACCAGGGAGCGCACAGGGTTATCGCGTGGCGCCGGGCGCGTTCAGCGCGCGCCTAACGGCTTTCGGCGCAACCGCAACACAGTCATTCCGCGTGCTACCCGATCCGCGCGAGCGCTATAGCGAGCAGCAAGTCGCGGCGCAGGTTCGTCTTGCTCGTCAGGCATGGGAGCGTGTAACTGAGCTCCACACAAACGTCAGCGACATGCGTAGCGTGAAGGAACAGGTGGCCAGCGTGCTCGGGAAGATTGGCGATCGACAGGATGTGCAGGACGTCAAAGACCTTGCGACATCGATCAACGGGAGAGTGGACAGCGTCGACACGCGACTCGTGCAGGCCAAGATCAAGACGTTCCAGGACGTGATCAATTTCCGGAACGGTTTGAGCGACCAGTACTTATACCTGCAGGGAGCGATCGACGGCAGCGAACCGCCGCTCACCAAGGGCATGACGGATCGCTTCGCCGAGGTCGAAGCGGAGTACGCGCCATACGCTGAGATCGTTAGGCGCGTGCTCGCCGACGTGGAGCGCTTTAACGCGCTACTCAAGGCCAAAGGGATAGACGGCGTCGTGGTGAAGCGACCGACGAGTAAGGTGGCGATGTAGCGCGCGTTGTCTCAACGAGTCAGTGGGGCCCGGCACGCTTCTAGCGCGACAATTCGCGAAGTCGTGTGTATCAACCGGCGGCCCCAGCCGTGTCGCGCACGATGCGGCGGGTAGGCGCTGACTTTCGGGGGGAAAATGAAGACGGGCATCTCGCGTTATGCAGCCGCGGTCGTCGCGGCGTTGTGCGTTGTGACCTTTGCGTCATCACTCCAGGCGCAGTACTTCGGTCGCAACAAAGTGCGTTACGAGTCGTTCGACTTTCGCATCCTCGAGACTCCGCACTTCGACATCTTCTACTATCCGGCCGAATCGGTTGTCACCATGGACGCCGCGCGCATGGCCGAGCGGTGGTGGACGCGACACTCGCGTGTCCTGAATTACACGGCGTCGAAGAAGCCGGTCATCTTCTACGCGGATCACCCCGACTTCCAGCAAACGAATGTCATCGGCGGCTTCATCAGCCAGGGAACCGGTGGCGTCACGGAAGGTCTGCGCGATCGCGTGATCCTGCCCTTTACCGGCGTATATGCGGACAACGATCATGTGCTTGGCCACGAGCTCGTGCACGCCTTTCAATACGACATCGCGGCACACAGTGCCGGCCAGGGCGGTCGCGCACGAGGCCCGGGAATCGAGGCACTGCCGCTCTGGTTGATCGAAGGAATGGCGGAGTATCTCTCGTTAGGCCGCTTCGATCCCAATACGGCGATGTGGCTGCGCGACGCGGCGCTGCGCAACGATCTGCCGACAATCAATCAACTCACGCGCGATCCGCGCTACTTTCCGTATCGCTACGGACAAGCGCTGTGGGCATATATCGGTGGTAAGTGGGGTGATGCTGCCGTCGGTCAGGTGTATCGCACCTCGCTGCAGAAGGGTTGGAACGCCGCGCTCAAGCAGCATCTCGGCGTTTCCCAGGATGACCTGTCCAAGGAGTGGCTCGCCGCCATCCGGGCGACATATCTGCCCTTGATGCAAGGCCGCGCGAAGTCAGGCGAAGCGGGGCAAATCGTACTGGGGCAGGATCGCAAGAGCGGCGATATGAACGTCTCGCCGGCGTTGAGCCCCGACGGGTCACGCGTGGCCTTCCTCGCTCGGCGCGAGGTGTTCACGATCGATCTCTTCATCGCGGATTCGCGAACCGGCGAGATCACCAAGCAGCTCACGGGGCCTAACGTAGACAGCCACTTCGACGCGTTGAGCTTCATCCAGTCGTCAGGATCGTGGTCGCCGGACGGTCGCAAGCTCGCCTTCGTCGTCTTCGCGGACGGCGACAACGAGCTGGCGATCTTCGATATTGGATCCGGCGGCATCGAACGCCGCATCAAGCCGCGCGGCGTGACCTCGATCGTCGATCCCGCGTGGAGCCCGGACGGGAGCAGCATCGCATTTTCGGGCATGCAGGGCGGGCAGGCGGATCTGTACCTGTTGAATCTCCAAACACAGGCCGTGACGCGCCTAACGAGCGATCGATACGCCGAGCTTCAGCCGGCCTGGTCGCCGGACGGAAAACAGCTGGCGTTCGCGACGGACCGTGGTCCCGAGACGGACTTCACGGCGCTCAAGTTCGGTCCAATGCGCATCGCACTGATGGACGTCGCGACGCGGCGCGCGGAGGTCATCCCCGGGTTCGACAACACGCGGCATATCAATCCGCAGTTTTCACCCAACGGCACCGAGTTGTTTTTCGTGGCGGACCGGGATGGATTCAGCGACGTCTATCGCATGTCGCTCACCGGCGGAGACATGCGCCAGGTGACGCGGATTGCGACGGGCGTGAGCGGCATTACGAGGCTCTCGCCGGCGTTGACTGTCGCGCGAGGCAACGGCCGGATGCTCTTCTCCGTGTTCAACGACGCGGGCTATGACATCGTCGGACTGGATGCTCCCGCGACTCAGGGGACGCCGGTTGGTCCAATTGAAGGCGGCATTGCGGCCGCTGGCGTGCTGCCGCCGGCGACCGCGTTAGGCACGAGTGCTGTCGAGCTGGCCCTCAACGACGCGACGACGGGACTGCCGTCAGCCAGTACGACGTATCCGGTGAAGCCGTATCGCAGCTCGCTCTCGCTCGACTATCTCGGCGCGCCTTTCGTCGGCGTCGGCGTGAGCACCGGGACGTTCGGGGGAGCCGGCCTCGCGGGAGCCGTCGCCGCATACTTCGGCGACATGTTGGGAGACAAGACGCTCGGCGCCTCCGTGTCGGCCCAGGGGCAAGTCAAAGATATCGGTGGTGAGGTGTTCTACTTGGACGCAGGGCACCGCTTGCAATGGTTGTTAGGCGCTTCCCACGTCCCCTATGTCACGGGGTTCGCCGACATCAGAGACACGAATGTTACCCTAGCGGGTGGTCTCACGGTGCCGGCGCGCGTCTTCCGGCAGACTCTGCAGCGCACATTCATCGACAGACCAGCCCTAACGCTTCAGTATCCGATTTCGCAGACGCGCCGCCTCGAACTCGGCGGCTCGTACACGTTCGTGAATTTCGACGCCGAATCCTTCGAATCGTTCGCTCTAGCGACGGGTCAGGTGCTCGAGCGCCGCCAGGGGCTCGATGCACCGCCTGGTCTCAGTTATGGCCAGGGTTCGCTCGCGTTCGTCGGGGACTACTCGTACTTCGGCTTCACGTCGCCGGCGGCGGGCGGACGCTATCGCTTCGAATACGCGCCGATCTTCGGCGGCCTCAATCTGCAAACGTTCCTCGCCGACTATCGACGCTACTTCTTCAAGCGGCCGATCACGTTCGCCATGCGTGGGCTGTATTACGGTCGCTTCGGCAAGGACGCGGAGTCCGGGCGCCTAACGCCGCTATTCCTGGGGCAGGAGACGCTGATCCGCGGCTACTCGTTCGAAAACTTCGACGTCTCCGAATGCACCGACACTGGCAATACGAACGAATGTCCCGAGTTCGATCGTCTCATTGGTTCCAAGATCGGCATCGCTAATGTCGAATTGCGGATTCCGCTTTTTGGAACGCAGGAGTTCGGCATCATCCCGTGGGGCTTCCTGCCCATTGAAGTCACGCCGTTCTTCGATGCCGGCGTCGCGATGCAAAAGGGTGTGTCGACCGACTTCAGCTTTGCTCGGCGCACGAGGGCTCGCGTTCCGGTATTCAGCACCGGGATATCGAGCCGCATCAACCTCTTCGGCTACGGGGTGCTCGAGGCGTACTACGCATATCCCTTCCAACGGCCCGACAAAGGGGCTCACTGGGGGTTCGCGTTCGCTCCGGGTTGGTAGCCTAACGCTGGTATGACGAAAGGTCGCGCTGCACAGCCTGCAGCGCGGCCACCGGCAGAATGATCTTGACCGTGCGGTTCGGCCGCGCGTCGGCGATTTCGAGTCGTATCTCGGGCCAGCTGGCGTCAGGCTTCGGTGCGAAGTCCCGCGGCGTGTAGACGCCGATTCCGGCGTTGTACACGTGCCTGTTCTGTGCGCGATACGCTTCCGGATTCACCATCGCTGGGATGCGCGTAGTCTCGATAGGTGTGACGAGAACATTGTCGCGATAGAGACGCACGCTCAGGACATCGCCGCCTTTGAGATCGACGACGCCCTGCGGGCGTTGCCTGTTGTACGCCGCCAAATCGGGCGTCACGTGCAGCACGACGACCGCACGTCGCTCGCTCACGTAATCGGTCCATGCAATCCAATTCTGAATCGGATCGATGCGGCGCCGCGGTTGCGTGTCGCTGATCGCCATGACCTGCTGCGCGGCCAAGTTTTGCCTGACCTGATCGCTGCGCCACGCCATTATCTGTGGCGTCATCAGCAGAACCGTCAGCCCGTCCTGGGACACCTGCAGCGGCTGCAGATCGGCTTCGCTGCGCGTGAGCGCGGCGTTGATCTCCCGAGTCGGGACGGGTCTCACCGGCCAAGACGGCACGAGGCTATCGTTAGGCACGACCTCGCGGCTGCGCCTGCGGGCCGAATTCCGGAGCGCGTTCAGCGCGTCTGCCGTCACCACCGTCGCGGCTCCGCGCGGCCGACGCAAAGCCAGGCCCACGACGCCGCGTCCGGTTACCACGGGCGATCCGGTAGCGGCCACACGCAGGTTGGCTTGCACGCCCCGCCGGTCGTTTTGCGTGACGGCTCCCTTTGTGTCGACGGATGCCGTGCCCCGGGTGACCGAGGTCGGGACAGCAAGTGAGTCGCCGACCGCTAGCTGTGCAACAGAGTCAGCGGGCAGTGGGAGCACGCTACAGCGCTTGCAGAGACTCCATGGAATTCGCAGCGCTGCGATCCCTCGGCTCGAATCCACTGCCATCACTCTGCCGCGAACTCGACGGTCCGCGTCGAGCTGGATCGTCGGCTCACTGGCCCCTTCGGCGAGCTCCCGCGCCGTGAGCAGGATGCCTAGCGAGTCGACGAGAAATCCCGCTCCCTGCTGTCCCGCGCCGTACACAGTGAACACGCCGCTGCGCGCAAGGGCCGCGGCGGAGTCGAGCAGCACGACGGGCTGCAGGGCAACAGGTTCTGCTGTCGATGGTGTGGGGGCCTGGAGCTGCGGAACTTCTCCGCTTGCGGTTGCTTCGGCGGGCGGCGGTGCCGATGGGCCGGCGTCATTGCCCGCACCAGCGAGTTTCCACACAACCAGCGCAGCGATACCAAGTCCCGCCACGACTGCCGTTAGGCGGCCGGCGCGCGATGGCCGCCGCACTGGCGCTTCTGTGGTCGGATCGACCTCTGGTTCCGTCATTACCGCTTGCGTCGGCGCGCTGTCGCTCGGCTTTTCGATGACGCCATCGACGCTCGGCATGGCTGTGGGCGGCGTCAGCTCTAGCGAGTGGATAGGACGCGGCGGTGTCACCGACGGGGAGCGCGAAGGCGTCGTGAAGCGATTCCTCAACGCCTCGCGATAATGCTCCATTGTTGGCGTGCCGGGCATCTCTGCGACCGCGGCCTCGACGTCGCGGCCGAACTCGTGCACCTCGTCGTATCGCTCCGAGACGTTGAGCGCGAGCGCGCGATCCAGCGTCGCTTGCAGTGAAGCTGGCCACTCGACGTCGGGCCTTGCGTCCGCCAGCTTGCGCGGCTGTGTCGTTAGGCGCGTCAGCAGCGCTTCTTTCGAGCTGCCAGGCGGGAAAGGGAACGTCCCCGTCAGCGAATAGTATGCGATGAGCGCGAGCGCATATTGATCGCTGCGGCTGTCCAGATTGTCGCCCGTGAACTGCTCGGGGCTCATGTAGTCCGGCGTCCCGACGATGATCCCAGTCGACGTGAACTGCTGTGTGGCTGAGGCCATCGCGCGTGATATGCCGAAGTCGACGAGCTTGACGAGGTCGGTCCCCCAACGCGTCGACGTCAACATGATATTGTCGGGCTTGAGATCTCGGTGGAGAATGCCGAGTCCATGCGCGGCGCTCAGCGCGTCCGCTGCCTGAGCGATAATGTCTCCGACGCGAGCTGCGTTGAGCGCTCCCTCTTCTTCCAGGACGACTGACAGCGGTTCGCCAGGGATGTACTCCATCGCGATGTAAACCAGCCCGTTCGCCGTCTCGCCGAAGTCGTAGACCGCGGCGACGTTCGGATGCGAGATCTGGCTCGCGTTTTCGGCCTCACGATGGAAGCGACTGACAGCGACCGGGTCGCTCGTAAGCGCCTCGCGCATGACCTTGAGTGCGCTCTTGCGTTTCATGCGCACGTGCTCGGCGAGGAAGACCTCACCCATGCCCCCGGCGCCGATGCGTTCGAGGATGTGGTATCGATCCGCCACGATAGTGCCGACCAGGTCGTCAGCAGGCTGCTCCAACACCAGCGTCGCACCATCCACCGAGCAGAAGCGCGATTCAGCGCCGTAAATGGCGCCGCACTGCGGGCAGACTTTGTTAAGGCTCACAGCTGGTGATAGACGGCTGGCAGGCGCCCGAAAACCGGATGGCGCAGGATAGAAGGCGAGAAAATCTAAGTTGAAGACGGTGCGGGTGCGGTCAAGGAGGTTCGGCCGCGAATGCCGTGCGTGTGATGGGCGCCGGAAGGCGCCCGTGAGGAGCCGTTAGGCTAGGCAAGCCCCGTGCACAACGATCGCTCGAGGTGTGACGGCGCGCTGACGACCGGCTCTAACATGCCCGGATGCTGGGCCTTGGCTGCTAGAGAGCTGTTTGTGGGGTTTCCGAGGATTGTCGCCCTCGTCAGTGATGGGCACCGCGCGGCGGTCGCACAGTTGCTCGCTCAGCGCGTGACGCTGCGGCACGGTGCCATGGTATTCGCGACTGACGGCGCCGATGCAGCCCGGAGCGTGACAAATGACTCCTTCCTGCTGATCGACGCGAGCCATCTCGCTGAGTTAGGCACCATCGGCCGCGGCATGGTCGGCGAGTCGCTCCCCGGACCTCCCGTCGACTTGGGTAGTGAAGTGGAGACATGGCTCCAGCGACTTCCCGCGCGCACGCAAGGGACGCTGCGTGAAGCACTCGCCGCGCCGCGTTCGTGGAGCGTGAAGCGCCTGGCGCATAACACGGGCGTGAGCACTCGGCAGCTTGTTAGGCAGTATCACGCGGCCGGCTGTCCGGTGCAACCGAAGGACCTACTCATCGCGGCCCGACTCCTCACTGCCCAAACGCTGCTTCGTGGCCCACGCCGTCCGACGGCACGTGAGCTGGGTCAGGCGTGCGGTTGGGTCGACGCGCGATCCCTGCGCGCGGCGCTGCGTCGCGCCGCTCTGCCGTCGATCGCTGCATTGGCGCATTTGGCGCTCTGTCGCGCGAGCCTCAGCGATCTCGTCCTGCGCATTCAGCGCGGCGGCGCCTAACGAACGCAGCGAGCCGTGTGTCGCATCCTTCCATGCGGATGTCGCGCACTGTCGCTGTTCATGACAATCACGCGCAAACACATTGCTCGCCGCATGACAACACGCACAGGGAGATCTCATTGAAACGTTTGCGATTACTACTCGCTGCCCTCGCGCTGGGCGTGGGCGCAGTGGCTCTACTGTCGCCACGGGCGCGCGCATCTACAACCAGCGCGAGCTGCGGTCCGTGGGAGATCTGCTTCTGCCGCCAGCTCGGCTGCAACTATGGCGGACAGCTCTGCGCCAAAGGTGCGGGCTTCACGTGCAACCAAGACGGGATCACCGAGCAGTGATTCCGCGCTCTCGAGCAATCGGTCGACGCAGCCGCGCGCAAAATGGCGTCGCGTGGGCGGCGGCCGTCGCGCTGGCAGTGTTCATGGGGCTTGCAGCTGCGGCGCGGCTCCGTGCTGACTCAAGGTCACCAGCCGCCAACAGTGCCGATGGTGTTTTCACAGACGCGTTAGGCGCGCCCACGGGCGTCCTCGCGGTGTTGAATCCCGTCAACTGCTCGCTCGGCGCAAGCGATGCGGCCGCGCTCAATGCGCTCGCGGCTGTCCCTGGTGTGCGGGTCACGGTGCTGCTTCTCGCCGTCGCGCCACACGACTCCGTCCTGCAGCGAGTGCGCGCGGATTTCTCGTTTTCGTCGGCGGTATCGCTTCAATTGGCGTCGCAATTCGATCCGGGCCGCCTTCCTCCGATCTTTAGACAGCCATTTGTCGCTGTGATGAAGCGCGGTCAGCTGCGACACGCTGCGTGGGGCGAATCGATCAAATCGTTGAGCTCGTGGCTCCCCCAAGTCGTTGGGTTTTTCATCACACAGCCAGTCACTTCCACAGACTCATTGACATGACTCGCTCTTTCTGCGCTGCTGTGCTGCTCGCTCATCTGTTTGTTATCGGGCGCGCGAGCACCGCTCAGCAACCGGCATCTGGTCGACCCAAGAGTCGTGTCTTCGCAAAAGGCGCATGGATCGAGACCGCACGCATCTCCGACGACGGTGGACATGTTCTCACGAACCCACGCTTGCTGGCCGCGCGCGGCGACGACGTCTACGTATACGATGGTGGAACGCAGGAGCTAATCGCCTTCACGCGCGCCGGCCGCGGCCGCGCAGTGTGGCGCGCCGGGAGAGCAGGGAAGGGTCCGAGCGAGTTTTCCAATCCGGTCGATCTGCAAGTCGCGCCCAACGGCGACCTCCACGTCCTCGACTCCGATGTTTCGCGCATCACCATCGTGGACCCAGGCGGCCGCGTCGTGGACTTGCGCACGATCGCGGAGCCGCTCCACCGCATCGTGCCGCGCCGAGCGGGCTGGTGGGGCGCGCCTCTGGCTCGTCCGCACATCCTCGTACCTGTAACGGCCGACGGTAAACCCGGAGCACAGGACAGCGACCCGACTCCCGCCGACATCGCCAAACACCACATCCTCGTGCGCGAACCGCACGTGGCACCGCTGCCTAACGGGGGAGCGATCGTCGGCTTCGTTTGGTCCAGCCGCCTGCTCGTCATCGATCCTGACGGAAAGCTCGTCGCCGATCTCGAAGGCCCGGAGCACATCCCATTCGCGGAGTTGCGCTCGTACACAATCGAGATCCCACAGAAAGCGACCGTTCAGCGCATCGATCCAAAGGCGCACGTTGGGAGCCGATACGTCGCGGTGAACGACACAATGGCCCTCGTGTTGTTCGGCGGTACAACGCGCGACCGCGGCAAGATCGTCGATCGGTTCGACCTGCGCGCGCGTCGATACGTCGACAGCGCCAAACTTCCGCGCCAGCCGGTGGCGCTGCGCATCATGGGCAATGCGCTCGTGGCGCTCGAGCTCGACCCGGCGCCGGCGATCGTCTTCTACGAGTGGCGCAAATAGGGAGCGGCCCGCCTAACGCTGTTTCGGCCGCAACACGCGTTCATCGCGCAGCACGCACGGATCCCACACCAATCCCCTCGCAAGGAGGATCCATGTCTCGCATCCTGAAAATCAGCGGAGTTGCCGCGACGTTTCTCGTAGCCGCGCTCGCGCTCATCGCAAATCCAACGCACAGCTGGGCGGATTCAACGCTCTGCAAGCCGACCGGTTGTCCGACAGGTACTCAGTTATGTGCAACCGTTACTGCTGGTGTCCCGGGCGCCGGATCGGTGACGTTCCATTGCTATCAGCCAATACCAGCTGGCGGCGGTGGTAGCCCAACGGAGCCCAAGAAGTAGCAGACTGCAACCAATCCCGTGCGCGCTGCGCCCGTCGTTGAGGGCGCGGCGCGGTTTGCCTTGGGACTGTCCGGAACGGGCGACATGCGCCCCTCCGACTCAGGACAATCTCCAGTCTCGCTCGCCGCAGCACGCGCGCAAGCCCAATCGCGACAACGGCTTGTGGTGCGGCATCAGCCTGGCACTCTCGCTGCATTGACGAAGCTCGTCGCCCGGCATTGGGCAACCAACTGGAGTGGAGGATCGATGAAAGTAGTCTATCCGTTTTTGGTCGCGGTGTTCGCGAGTGCGCTTAGCTCGGTTTCACAGCCGGCGATGGCGCAGCGCGGTCGCGACGACGAAGCACGGCGGCGCGAGGCGATCGAGAATGCACGCCGCCGAGACGACGAGCGCCGGAACGACGACTGGCGCCGCAACGATGATCGCCGCTGGAACGATGACGATCCGTGGAACGACGATGACCGACGGCGCGATGCTCGCCCGGGCCGTCGTCGCGGCCAGGACGAAGAGTGGTATCGTCGTCGGCAGGCGCGTCGAGAGGAATGGTGTCGCCGGCATCGTAACGACCGCCGCTGCGACGACTTCTTCCGCCGCAGTAATCAGGCGAGTTGGTGCTGGGACAGGAATCGCGACGGACGTTGCGACAACTTCGACACCCGCCGCGACACGCGCGGAGTCTACCGCCGCTCCGACAACGGCCCTGAGTGGCAGCGCTGGTTGCAGTCGTTTGGATTGGACGTCCGCGAAGAGACGCCGCTCGTCGTTCCACGTTAGGCAGAACCGCGGTATCCATGGCAGGGCGGCATCGCGCAGTGGCGGTGCCGCTTTCTGCTATCGCGCCGACGCGCGATCGGCGAGCTCGAAGTGGCCTTCGTATTCCATGTAGCGCGCCGTTTCCAGTGCAACCTCATCACCGTGCAGTCGCGCTACGACATGCAACGCCATGTCGATGCCGGCGCTCACGCCCGCCGATGTGATCAGGCGACCGGTGTCGACGTATCGCATGTCAGTGCGCACGCGACAACCAGGCGCTGCCTTCCGTAACTCGTCGTACGCGCCGAAGTGCGTCGTCGCTTCCACGCCGTCCAGCAACCCTGCTGCGCCGAGTATCAGCGAACCAGTGCAGACGCTGAGCAAGAGTTCAGCGTCGCGATTCGCGCGCTTCACCCATTCGAGCATCGCCGGATTATTCATCTCGCGCCGAGTGCCAAAGCCGCCGGGAACGAGCACGATATCGGCGCGCGGCATGTGGCTGCTGAATGTGTAGGTCGGGTTCACGCTCAGGCGGTGCCGCGCGAGCACCGGCCGTGATGTTTCAGCAACCGTATGGACTTCGAAAGGCGCGTCCCCCGATCGCCGTCCGCAAACCGCGAAGACCTCAAACGGACCACAGAAATCGAGTACCTCGACGTCGTCGAAGACGACGATGGCTACGCGTCGCACGTCCTACGGCGCCGGCTCGGCGAGAGCCGCCGAAAGCGCTGTCTTGAAGCTCGGAGACTCCGGATCGACTTCGCCGACCTGGTGCCAACGCAGAATGCCGTCGCGGCCGATCAAGTACGACGCGGGCAAGCCATATGCGCGGAAGACGCCGGAAAAGATGTCATCCGGATCGCGCCAGACAGGATACGTCATGTTGTAAGTGCTCATGAACTCGCGCACGCGGTTCTCCGCGCCACCAACGTCGACGTTCACGCCGATGATCTCGAGCCCTTCGCCGTGGTGCGTCGTGTACAGCTTCTCGAGGGCCGGGACTTCCCTCTGACAGGGGATGCACCACGTAGCCCAGCCGTTCAGGAGCACGACGCGACCCTTGAGGTCAGCGAGGGAAGCAGGCTGGCCGCCTAACGTGCGAGCGCTGTACGCCGGCGCCGGAAGGCCGACCTCGATCTGTCCGGGCCGATCGCGACCACCGCATGCGGCCGTCAGGATGAGCGCCAACGCGGCCCGAGCGCGCGCGTGACAGCGTGTGTCGACAAACCCCGGTTTGCGAGACATGCCTAACGCAGCCTCGCGCGCGCGACGTGCACCCGTGAGCTGTCCCCGGTGATCGTCCACGCCGCGATCAGCGCCTGCTCGTTGTTGTAGCGCTGCAGTGTCATGCGCGGGAATCCGCTGCCGCGCGCGCCCGACGTCCGCGCGAGCGTGACAGGCGCCGAAAGAGCCCCGTTAGGCATGACGGCCCGGAGTCTCAGCTCCGCAGACGCCGAGTCCGTTCGCTCCAGCCAGGCCACGATCGCTCGCGCGCTGTCGCCGAGCTGCACGTCGACGCGTCCGATCGGCAGCCCGCCGTCGATGCGGAGCGGCGCGCTGAAAGTGGTGCCGGCGTCTGTCGAGTACGCGAGCTTCACTCGCGCCGTGTCCTCGGCCGCAGTGAACCAGGCCACAGCGACTGTGTCTCCACGCGCCGCGATCGCGGGGCCGTTCACGGGACAACCCGGAATCTTCCAGTTGTCGTTATGCACGACCACCGGTGTTGTCCACGTCGCTCCATCTCGGCGCATGGCGTAGATGTCGCGGATCTCGGCGTCGCTGCGATCGCGATATACGACGACGGGTCCGCGCGGGGTAACGGCGACGTCTGTCTGGCAGCAATCGCAGACGCGCTCGTCGATGATGGACTCGGGGCCGAACGAGCCGGACGGTGCGATGGAAGTTGTCGCGAGTTGCATTTCGTGTGGCTGCGCGGCCATGGCGAATTTGCGGCCGTCGAGCCACACGGCTCCGACTGAATCGCCGCGAGCGGCGAAAAGCGAGACGAATCCGTGCTCGGCGCGGCCCCTGTCGCGGTGCAAGATCACCGGCTGGGTCCACGTTGCGCCTTCGTCCGTCGACTGCGCCACGCGCACTTCGTACGCGTATTTGCCCGTATCGCTCCGCTGCAGCCAGTGCGCGACGAGCCTGCCTGTGGACGTAGCGAAAACAGACGGGAAGTCTGCCCAGTTCACCATCAGATCGCGTCGCGACACGATGGTAACGGGCGCCGACCATCCAGTGCCGTTGAAGGCGGCAACCTTGAGCGACGTGAGCGAGTCGTCCGCTGCCTCGAGCCAGGACATCCACACGCGGCCATCAGGACCGGCGGAAATGTTAGGCTCGCCGCTACGTGGGCCGGCGGGCGACGGCAGCGTGTCGATTGCCCCGACGGTTGGAGCAGCCTGCGGCGGCGCGCTCTCGCAGGCGCCAAGCACAAGAGCTCCAAGGAGGCTGCATGCCGATACAATTCGCAACCGGTTCAGTCGCTGCACTGTCATGTCGAATGCTCGCCAGGCGCTGATCCAGCGTCAACACGCCTGGCGGCCATCGGAGCGGTCTTGAGCGGCAGAGCTGGCGGAGCTACTCCGTCGCCGCGGCAGCATCACCGATAACGGCTGCCCTGACGCACGTAATCGGCGGGAAGCTGTCGGCGAGTGAGCGCCAGCTCTCTCCTTCGTCCAGGGACGCGAAGAGCTTGCCGTTTCGGGTCCCAAAGTAGAGGCCGTAGTTCCCTAACGAGTCCGTCGAGAAAGCATCGCGCACAACGGTCTCATACGCCTGACGCTGTGGAAGGCCGCGCGTGCGCGGTTCCCAGCTCGTTCCCCCATTGCTCGTGCGGAAGACGCGAAGCTTGCCTTCGGCCGCACAATGGAACTCATCCGACTGCATCGGGATGACGTACGCCGTTGCAGCGTCGCGTGGGTGCACAGCGAGGGCGAAACCGAAGTCAGATGGCAGTGCCTCGCCGATATCGACCCATTGCTGCCCCCAATTGTCGCTACGGTAGACGCCCCAGTGGTTTTGGAGGTAGAGTCGGCCACGTTGTGCCGGATGCGCCACGAACTTGTGCACGCACTGCCCGAACTCGGGAAACTTGTTGTCCGGCATGAACTCCGCGCTCAATCCATTGTTGCTGGGATTCCACGTGACGCCGGCGTCCTCGCTGCGATAGACGCCACCTGTCGAAATCCCGACGAGGATGCGGCGCGGTTCGGCGGGATCGAGCACGATCGTGTGCAGACAGAGCCCGCCGCCGCCCGGAACCCAGCTCGGGCGATGCGCATGCCTAACGAGGCCGTCGACGGCTGACCATGTTTCGCCCGCGTCACGCGACTCGAACAGGCAGGCCGGCTCGACGCCGAGGTAAAGCACATCGGGTTGGCTGCTCGTCGCCGGCGCAATCTGCCAGATCTGTTTGAGTTTGAGACCCGAATCCTCCGGAAAGACGACGTTCTTCCGGTCGGCCGCCGTCCAGTTTCGCGCGAAGTCGTCGCTCGACCTGACGACGCTGCCGTGCTGCCAGGTGTTAGTCGAGGCGAATAATCGCTGACGCTTGGCGCGCGAGTCGAATGCCATCGCGTACACAGACTCACCGGGGAAATGCGGCCCGTCGACGCGCCAGCGTTTGCGGTCCGCGGTGGACCACAACAAGAACGCACCCTTGGTTGTGCCGACCATGAGCATCACGTCGCCACGCGGCCCGCGGCGACGCGAGGTTGTTTCGTTAGGCGCTCTCAAGAACGACTCGTCGTCATTTCCAGTACAAAACCTAAACGGATTGAGCGCATTTGGCGGATCGTCCGTCACAGGAACGAAATTCCTCGGCCGACGATCTTTCGCTTTGCAATGCCGCTCCTAATTTCGAACGCCCAATCGGTGCACTCAGGAGGACACCATGGCCACGACAGCTAGTCCGACTCCCGCCCAAATGCCGGCAGTCATCAGTCCGAAAGAGCAGTTCCTCGCCGCCTTCGAGCAGGAGCACGCGACGACGATGCGCGTGCTCCGCGCGTATCCTGCCGACAAGAGCGAGTTGCAACCGCATCCCAAGAGCAAGTCGGCGCGTGATCTTGCGTTCACATTTGTTCTGGAGATGGCGTTCGTCGAGAGGGCGCTGACAGCCGGCTTCGACTGGTCGCAGCCGCCGGCCTTCCCCGAGACGCCGCCGAGTCTCGAGGCGATCATCGACGCGTTCGAGCAGGGTCACAAGCGGGTTGCCGACATCATCGCCGGCCTACGCGACGACCAGCTCTTCGAAACGGTGAAGTTCTTCGTCGCACCCAAGACAATTGGCGACGTGCCGAAGATCCAGTTCATGTGGATGAACTTGTGCGACCAGATCCACCATCGCGGCCAATTGTCGGTTTATTTGCGCATGGCCGAGGGCAAGGTGCCGTCGATCTACGGTCCAACGGCAGACGAACCCTGGATGTGAGCAGTTGTCGAGCGGCGCCCTGACGCTTCGGGGCGCCGCTTCAGGGTTGCCTAACGAGCGAGCCGCCCTTCATGACCAGCTTCACTCGGCGCAGCGCGGCGATGCTTGCCAACGGGTCGCCGTCGACGGCGACGATATCCGCCAGCAGTCCGGGACGCAGCGCCCCGATCTGATTCTCCATGTGCAATACCTTCGCCGTCACGGACGTCGCCGCCTTGAGCGCCGCGAGCGGCGTTAGGCCGTAGTCCACGAGAATCTCGAGCTCGCGCGCGTTGTCGCCGTGCGCGAAGACGCCGACGTCACTGCCGTTGCAGATCGTGACGCCCGCGGCAACAGCGGCCATGACGCTCGCACGCTTCTCCTTGAGCCGCGGCGGTTCGGGTTCAGCGCCCTTCTTCCAGCCGCGATACTGCGAGACGGCGTCGCCCGCGGCCACCGTTGGACACAGTGCGACGCCCTTTTCGGCCATGAGTCTGAATACCTCGGTAGTTCCGTTATCGCCGTGTTCGATCGTTTCCACGCCAGCCATCGTCGCTCGACGCATCGCCTCGGCGGACGACGCATGTGCGACGACCGGGCGGCCGCTGGAGCGCGCCGTCTCGACGATTGTCTTGAGCTCGTCCTGCGAGAAGGTCGGCCGGGTCTCGCCGCGCGGCCCCCAGCGATAGTCGGCGTAGACCTTGATCCAGTCGGCGCCGTGGCCGATCTGGTCGCGCACGATCCGCGTTAGGCTTTCGACGCCGTCGGCTTCCTCCGCACCCTGGGGAACGTCCCAGTCCACGGCGAAGCCCTTCGGCCCGTAACTGCCGCGAGCGACGATCGCGCGCGTCGTGACAATGAGCCGCGGTCCGGGAATGATCTGCTGCTCGATCGCCTGCTTGAGACCGACGTCTGCGTACCCGGCGCCTTCGGTCCCTAAGTCGCGCAGTGTCGTAAAGCCAGCAAGCAGCGTCGCGCGCAGATGATTAGTCGCGCGCGCCACCCGCAGCGCCTGCGACTCGTGCAGGACCTGATCGTCCCACGACGTTTCGTTGTACGGATGGAGCAGGACGTGCGAATGCGCGTCGATGAGACCGGGCAGGAGCGTGGTGCCCGGCAAATCGATCGTCTGCGCGTCGCGCGGGACCTGGACGTCTCCCGCCGCACCGATGGCCACGATGCGCTCTCCCGTCACGACGAGGATCACGCCCTCGCGCGCGCGATCGCTCACACCGTCCCAGACGCGCGCCGGACGCAGGACGTAGGACGTGGGCACTTGAGCGGCAAGGTCTGCACCAAGCGTTAGGCAGATCGCGAGGCAGGCTAGGCGCACTTTCATTTGGATCGCACGACCTCGTTCGCGGGTGGTGTTTTATCGTGCAGCTCGGGAACGTCCGTTACGCCGCCAGAGACGATGAAGGCCATCACATCGGAGCTGCTGGCCTTGATGCGCTCGACGTCTTTCCCCGGTACGAGGAGCAAACTCCCCGCGAAGTTGTACGATTGCGGGAAGTAGACGCCGACGAAATCCTCCAGCCCCAGTTTGGCGAGCGACTTTTGTGTCACGAAGCCTAACGCGCGCGCTTCTCCGCCGGGAAGGATGCGCACGGCGACGGGCTGATCGAACCGGCGCTTTTCACCGACGAATGCATTGACCAGATCCTTCGTCGACGAGTACAGGAAACGCACGAATGGCAGACGCTCCAGAATCCGATCGAAGACTCCCATCAGCGAGCGCGCCAGAAACGTCGAGCCGATGAAACCGACGAGCGTGATGAGCGCGAGCGTGAGGACAAAGCCGAGCCCAGGGATGCTGAGTCCAAGCCAGCCGTCGATCGTCTGGAAGATCACGACGAGGATGTACACCGTCACGGCGACCGGCGCGATGAAGACCAGGCCGCGCAGGAAGTATCCAACGATGCGGCGCATGTGTTACGTGTCTGCCTTTGTCACTGGGAGGCCGGCTGCTTGCCATGCGCTGTAGCCCCCTTCCATGTTGGCCACGTTAGGCACGCCGTGCGCCAACAACACGCTCGTGCCGATTCCCGATCGCCCGCCAGTCGCGCAGTGCAGCACGAGCTGACGGCGACCGTCCGCCAGCTCCGCCGCGCGCCGCGCCAACTCCCCGAGCGGGACGTGTACCGCACCGGGAATGTGTCCCTGCGACCACTCGTTCGCGTCGCGCACGTCCACAATGATGGCGCTGCCACTCCGCACGCGTGTCGCCACGTCATTCGCGGAAAGCTGTGGGATCGTCTGCCCGGCCGCGCCGTCTTGTAACGCGTCGGCGCCGAACCAGCCGCGCACGCGATCGATGCCGATCAGTTTGAGCTCTCGCACGGCGGACTGCGCGACCATCTCGCCATCCTCGCCAGCGAGCAAAAACACGTCACGATCGTAAGGAACGAGCCATCCGGCGCGCGCGACGAACGAATTGTTGAGTGGGAGATTGATCGTTCCCGGCACGCCGCCCCGCGCGAAGAGCGTCGTCGGTCGCAAGTCGATGACGGACGCACCGCCGGCGAGCAGCTCCGACAAACGTTCTGCTGCCTGACGCGTTACCGGCTGCGCGATGCTATGATCCGGCGGCCCGTCGCGATTGACACGTTTCATCGTCGCGAAATAGGGCGGTGGCTCCGACTGGCTATCGAGCACCTCGTTGGCGAAAGCTTCCGCATCGCGCACCTGCAACGCCCAGTTCGAGAGCTTTTCGTAGCCAAGCGTGGAAGACGGAACGGCGCCTAACGCTTTACCGCAGGCCGAACCGGCGCCGTGGCCGGGCCAGATTTGCAGGTGATCCGGGTACATGGCCACAAACTCTTGGAGCGAGGCATATAGCTGGCGGGCGTTGTCGCGCATCGTTCCGGCAACTCCGGCGGAGCGCTCCAACAGGTCGGGGCGGCCAACGTCGCCGACGAAAAGGAAGTCACCCGTGAAGGCGCCCATCGGGTGCTTCGAGACGAGAGTGTCCGTGACGACGAACGTTAGGTGTTCCGGTGTGTGTCCGGGAGTGTGCAGCGCGCGGACTTCCACTCGACCGATTCTCACCACGTCGTCGTGACGCAGCAGCGTCGTCGTGCCGCTCTCCTGTGCAAAGCCGTACTGCCAGTCCTTGCCGCCCTCCCGCGAAAGCAGCAGCCGAGCGTGCACTCGGCGAGCCAGCTCGCGCGAGCCGGACACGAAATCGGCGTGGATGTGCGTCTCGGTGACGTGCGTGATCCGGAAGCCGTGCGCCGCAGCGGCGCCGATGTAGACGTCGAGGTTGCGATTGGGGTCTACAACCAGCGCTTCACCGGTTTCCTGGCAGGCGACCATGTAGCTCGCCTGAGCGAGCCCCTCATGATAAAATCGCTGTAAGTACACGGCGTAATTATGCCCCAGCGCTGCCAACGCGAGCAATTCGCTTGCGTCATGCGTAACTCGTGGTTCGATCTTTCCGCCGCCGACTGCGGCGTTGCCAAGGTGGCCCTAATGACTCGCTTCGCCCTCTTTCCAGCCGTCGTGCTGCTCGCCGCCACTGCAGCGGCGGCGTCGGCGCAAACCGCAAAAAAACAGTTGACGCCGGACACCTACGACTCCTGGCGCACGATCTCTGGAGCGACGCTGTCGCCGGATGGACGCTGGACGGCGTATACGCTGGCTCCGGTCGTCGGTGACGGGGAGCTCGTGGTGCGGGCCACGAGCGGCAACGCGGAATACAGGACTCCGCGCGGTTGGACGGGGCGCCCAATCAACAGCGTGACCGTCGATTCGCCCTTCGTGGCGCCGCCGCCGGTCTTCAGCGGCGATTCGCGTTATGCGGCCGTGCTCGCTTATGCGCCACAGGCCGACTTCGATGCCGCGCGGCGCCGCAAGGCGCGACCGGCGGACATGCCCAAGAGCCGTCTCAAGCTCGTTAGGCTGTCCGACGGCAATGTCACGACGATCGAACGCGTCCGCGGCTTCCGCTTGCCGCGCGAGTCGACGCGCTGGGTCGTGTACCAATTGGAGCCCGATTCAGGCGCGGCGCCGGCAGGCAACGATTCCACGCGCCGCAGTGGCGCGCCCCGACGCGAGTACGGGTCGCTCCTCGTCGTGCGCGACCTGGAGAGCGGCGCGGAGTCGCGCATTGCCGACGTGTCGAGCTATGCCGTGGACGACAGCGCCAAATGGCTGGCATACGCCGTGACGTCGCACACGCCGGCCAATGAAGGGGTCTTCCTGCGCGCGTTAGGCAGCGAGCAGCGCACTCCCGTGCTCAGCGGCGAAGCGAACTACAAGCAGTTGGCGTTCGATCGTGCCGGCGCGCAGCTCGCCTTCGTGAGCGACAAGGGAGAGTATCCCAAAGACAAGGCGCGCTTTTCGCTGTATTACGCGACTGTCAAGGCGCCTAACGCGGTTGCCATTCCGGCGACGCTCGATGGGCTGACGCCGAGCGACCGTGGTAGCGTGAGCTTCTCGCGGACGGGCTCGGCCATCGTCTTCGGCGTGGCGCCAGCCCCGATGGATACGATCCCGGCCGACTCGCTCGCCGACAAAGCCGTCTTCGACCTCTGGCATTGGAAAGACCCGCGACTGCAACCGCAGCAACTGCGCGAGATCGCCCGCGATCGCAATCGTTCCTGGACGAGCGTCTACACAGTCGCGACCAAGTCGGCCCTGCGCCTCGCGAACGATTCGATGCCCAACGTGACGCTCAGTGAGGACGCGAAGACAGCTGTCGCGGTGACGAACGTGCCATACGCGATCGAGGCGATGTGGGGCGACGGCGGCTCCGATGTCGTGCTGATCGACGTCGCGTCAGGCAAACGCACACGTATCGCGACGAAGCTTTCGTTCGGCGCGTCGCTCTCGCCGAGTGCGAAGTATGTCACGTGGTTCGATAACGGCCGCTGGCACAGCTACTCCGTCGGCACGGGCAAAGTCGTGGATCTCACGGGCGCGCTCGCCGGCGTCCGATTCGACGATGAAGAGTGGGATTCGCCGTCGACGGCGGCGCCCTATGGGCTGGGCGGATGGACACGCGATGACAAGAGCGTGCTGGCGTATGCGCATTTCGACGTGTGGGAGCTGGATCCGGCAGGGGTTCGGCCGCCGCGCGTCGTCACCGATTCGTTAGGCGTGCGCACGCACACCGAATTCCGAGTGGTAGATCTCGATCCCGAGCAGCGCTTCTTCGAGCCGAACGAGCCGCTCATTCTGCGCGCGTTCGACACGAAGTCAAAGGCGGCCGGCTTCTACCGCGACAGGCTGGACGGCGCGGCGGCGGCGCCCGTGCGCATCGTCATGGCCGATGTCGGTTACGGCAATCCGCAGAAGGCGCGCAAGGCGGCGCAGCTCCTCATCACGCGGTCGACAGTCGCCGACTTCCCAAACCTTTGGACCGGTGCGTCCTTCGATCAGCTCACGCGCATCAGCGACGCCAATCCGCAGCAATCACAGTACAGCTGGCCAACCGTTGATCTCGTGGAATGGGTGAGCGGCGACGGCGTGCCGTTGCAGGGGTTGCTCTACAAGCCCGAGGGCTTCGACGCCTCGCGCAAGTATCCGATGGTCGTCTACTACTATGAAAGATTGTCGGACGGCTTGCACCAGTACCATGCGCCCACGGGACGCAACGTGGTGAATCCGTCGGTCTACACCTCGTTAGGCTACCTCGTCTTCTTCCCGGACATCGTCTACACGCCAGGCTGGCCGGGACCCAGTGCCCTCAAGGCGATCGTGCCCGGCGTGCAGTCGCTCCTCGCCCGTGGCTTTGTCGAGCCGAAGGCGATCGGCATCGCCGGTCAATCGTGGGGCGGCTATCAGTCGGCGTATCTCATCACGGCCACGAACATGTTCGCCGCGGCCGTGCCAAATGCTCCGGTCGCGAACATGACGAGCGCGTACGGCGGGATCCGCTGGGAGAGCGGGCTCGCGCGACCATTCCAGTACGAGAAGACGCAGAGCCGCATCGGCGGCTCGCTCTGGGAGTATCCGGTGCGTTTCATCGAGAATTCGCCGCTCTTCCATCTCGATCGCGTGACGACGCCGGTGTTGTTCATGCATAACGACGGCGACGGCGCCGTGCCGTGGTATCAGGGGATCGAGTTGTTCGTCGGCCTCCGCAGGTTAGGCAAGGAGGTCTACATGGTCAATTACAATGGCGACGGCCACAATCCGCGAAAGCGCGCGAATCAGAAAGACATTGACATGCGCATGCAGCAGTTCTTCGCGACGAAGCTCAAGGGCGCGCCGCCACCGGATTGGATGGTGCGCGGCATCCCGGCGCTGGAAAAAGGCCGCGATCAGATCGCTCCCAAGGCTACTGCCACCTCATCCCCCATTCCTGAATCGCAGAGGCCATAACTCGACCGCATTTACCCAGGCTAGGGCTTGGCTCGAAGTCGTTGTTCGTCAACTGCAAAGAAACCACAGATTTCCGCTGTAACGCGCGGGTCGCGACGTCTTCTAAATCGAAAAATCCGCGAGAATCTGCGTAGATCTGTGGTTTTTTTTGCTCTTGAATGGTGGGCTTGAGTAATGCCTCTGCGTAGTAGCGGCTGTTAAGCGCGCCGAATGGCCGGGACATCCAGCACTCTCGACTCCGTTGCCGGCGGACCTGATTCAACGGCTACGACGATCGCGCGCACCATCTGGTTGATCGTTACCAGCCCCGCACGCCGCGCCGATTCGCGCATCGGCGGCACAAACTCAGCGACGCCGTAATAGGGTAAGAGCACGATCGGCCACCAATGTCCGGGGCCTAACACATACCATGGCCGCAGCATCGTCGCGCGCAGTCCGGCCTCGCGGATCAGCGCCTCAGCGCGGATGCGCACGTCCTGATAGGCGCGCATGACGCCGACTGGGTGAGCCACGGACAAGTAAATGAAGTGCTGGACCCGTGCTGCCGCGGCTACGCGCACGCTCTCCCGCGCCGAAACGAAGTCGATGCTCTCGAACTGCGCGGCCTTGGAGGGACCAGGATGCGCGACGCCGACGAGTTGCAAATACGTATCCGCTGGCGTGACCTGATCGGCGAACGTGGCGCCGTCGAGGGCATTGCCTAACGCAACCTCACACCCCTCTGGCAGCTTTCGCTGGGAGCCAGGCCGCGCGAGCGCACGCACGCGGTGCCCTTTGGCCAGCAATGCCGCGATGGCGCGCGAGCCGATGTAGCCCGTGCCGCCGGTTACGAAGACGAATCGTTGCACGTCGAGAATCTGTTTCGAGAAGCGCCGAAGGGGAGGGAGGGTGGGGGAGGGCCGAGGGCGGGAGGGAAAGGATCGTTGCTGGACTACGCCGCTGCGCGTCGATCGGATTCTCGGCGCCGGTGGCCGTTCGGTGCCTAACGAGGGATTACGGCAGCCGGGGCCGACTTGGCTACAGCCCGGCTCTTCGTAGCCCATACTCTGCAGGAGTTTGTTGTCAGCGCGGCATCCTTTATTTTTCCGCCCATGGCTACAACGCAGCTCACGACGCCGGTCTCCGTGGAACGCTCGCCAGCAGAATGGTCGGTCGAGCAGGCGAAGGCGCTCTACAACATCGAAGGGTGGGGCGCGAGCTTCTTCGACGTCAGCGAAGACGGCCACGTTATCGTGCGTCCGGATCCGGAACACCCCGAGCTGACCGTCGATCTGCTCGAGCTTGCGCACGACCTGGAGGAGCAGGGCATCGCGCTTCCCGTCTTGCTGCGCTTTTCAGATATCCTCAAGACGCGCATCCGGCAACTGAGCGAACGCTTCGACAACGCGATGCGCGAGTTCGAGTACACGGGTCGCTACACGACTGTCTATCCGATCAAGGTCAACCAGCAGCGCCACGTCGTCGAAGAAATCATCCGCTTCGGGGCTGAGCACGGCGTCGGTCTCGAGTGCGGCTCCAAGCCCGAGCTGCAGGCCGTCCTCGGGCTATCCGAGTCGCCCGCGCAGCTGATCGTGTGCAATGGCTACAAGGACGAGGAGTTCATGCGCCTCGCCCTCATGGGTCAGAAGCTTGGCCACAACGTGTTCATCGTGCTGGAGCAGCTGTCCGAGCTCGACGTGCTTCTGCAAGCCGCGGAGGATCTGCAGGTAACGCCGAATGCCGGTGTGCGCATCAAAGTGGCGAGCGAGGGTTCCGGACGCTGGGCGGAATCCGGCGGCGAGAAGTCCAAGTTCGGGATGAACGCCGTCGATCTGATGCGGCTGATCAACAAACTGTCCGTGTTAGGCAGGCTCGATATTCTCAAGCTCATCCACTTTCACCTCGGCAGCCAGATCACCGATATCCGCGTCATCAAGACGGCTCTAGCAGAAGTCTCGCGCTTCTACGGCGAGCTGCGCGCGATGGGTGTCGACATTACACACGTCGACGTCGGCGGCGGGCTCGGCGTCGACTACGACGGCACGAACTCGACGTCGCAGGCGTCCGTCAATTACACGCTGCAGGAATACGCCAACGACGTGATCTACACCTTGGCCGAGACGTGCCGCGCGAAAGGCTTGCCGATGCCTCACGTGATCAGCGAGTCCGGGCGCGCGCTCACGGCGCACCACGCCCTTCTCCTGCTCAAGGTGATCGACGTCGAGTCGCAGGCCGAGCCCGAGCTACCGGCGGTGACCAAGGAAGATCACTCGCTGCTGCGCGAGATGATGGAAGACTTCAACACGTTAGGCAAGAAGAAACTTCCCAAGCGCAAGATCAACGAGATCTATCACGACGCATCGTTCGACAAACAGCGCGCGCGTGACCTGTTCAACAGCGGCGTCCTGTCGCTCGGCGGTCTGGCGACAGCGGAGTCGATCTATTTCGCGACGATGAACCGGCTGTCTCAGATCGTCGCTGAAAACCCCGCGCCGTACGCTGACATCATCAGGGACCTCGATTCGACGCTCGTCGACCGCTACTTCTGCAACTTCTCGCTTTTCCAGTCGCTGCCTGATCACTGGGCGATCGATCAGCTCTTCCCGATCATGCCCGTGCACCGCCTGACCGAAAGACCGACGCGCCGCGGCACGCTGCAGGACATCACGTGCGACTCCGACGGCAAGATCGACAAGTTCGTCGGCGACGAGGATGGTCGCACGAGCATGGAGCTGCATGCCTACCGCGACGACGAGGAGTACATCCTCGGCATTTTCCTGACGGGCGCATATCAGGAAATCCTCGGCGACCTCCACAACCTGTTCGGCGACACCAACGCCGTGCACGTGCGCCTGCGCGATGGCAGCTACGAGATCACCGATCTCGTGAAGGGCGACACCGTGACGGAAGTCCTGAACTACGTGCAGTACACACCTAACGAGTTGCTGTCGACTTTCCGCCGCAAGGTGAGCGCCTGCGCCGACATCTCGCGTCAGGAAGCGAACATGTTCATTGCCGAGTACGTCGCAGGTCTCGAAGGGTACACCTACCTCGAGGGCGAGGCGGCGCGCTAGCTCGGGCCGTTCCACCTCACGCCGCGAAAAGGGATTTCTCAGGCTGGTCCACGGGATAGGTGGGACGGCCCTAGTTAGGTTGTCACCTGGCGCAGGTCGGATACTGGCTCCGCGCCGAATCCATCCGACAGCACAAAGTCAACGAGGGCGCGCGCCACGTCGTCAGTCTTCTGCAGTTTGCCTTCGCGCCAAAGGTCCACGAAGCGTGGCTGGTTGGGCACGTCTTCCACGCTGCTCGCTCTGATCACGTCTTGCATGTTCGTGTCAATGACTCCTGGCGCCACGGCGCTGATGCGCAAGCGCTCGGTGTGATCGAGCGCGACGGCGCGCGCGTGATTATCCAGCGCGGCTTTGGACGCACAATAGACGCTCCATCCCGCATACGCTTTACGGCCCGCGCCGCTGGAGATGTGCAGAATGCGCCGGTCGGCCACGTCATTGGTTGCGGCCACGAATGCAGCCGAGAGCACGAGCGCGGCCCCCACATTTACGGCGATCGCGCGCGCGACGTCGGCCGGCCCTTGCTTCTGCAGCGGTGCGAGTGGCTCCAGCAAGCCGGCATTGTTGACGAGAAGCGCCAGATCGGAGTCACGAAGAAATTGTGCGAGCGCATCGCTCTCGAGCCAACGCGTGAGGGCAGGAAGGTCCGCGAGGTCGAGCGTAAGCTGAGTGAGCGCGCTGCCGTGACGCTGCGCGAGCTCAGAGTTCTCGTGGCGCGCAAGCCCGAGCACTCGCGTACCACGCGCGAGAAGCTCCGCGGCGATCGCTGCGCCCAGACCGCGCGAGTGGCCAGTGACGATTGCAATTGTCTCGGTCACGAGCCGACCTGCCTAACGCAGCAAACCATCATCACGGACGAAGTTTGACGCGGATGCTGCGGAAGAAGGCGAATTCGAGAGCTTTTGATAAGAGAACGCCCTAAATCCGCCGTTTTCCGTCGCATCCGCGATAGCCTTCGTCTGTGTGGCCGGCTACGTAGCGACGCGGTCACGCAGGTGGCTGAGCCTGCAAGTGTTAGAAGCGTTCAGCGACGGCCTTCCAGTTGACGACGTTCCACCAGGCTTTGAGGTAGTCGGCGCGGCGGTTCTGGTACTTGAGATAGTAGGCGTGTTCCCAGACGTCGACGCCCAGGATGACGTCGTTAGGCGACGCGCCATCCATCAATGGATTGTCCTGGTTCGGCGTGCTGATGATCGCGAGCTTTCCGCCCTGGCGCACGAGCCACGCCCATCCGGAGCCGAAGCGCGCCAGGCCGGCCGCGGCGAACTGCTCCTGAAACTTGGCGAAGTCGCCGAACGAGTTGGAAATCGCGTTGGCGAGCTTCCCCGTCGGCTCTCCGCCCGCGTTAGGCGCCATCCACGTCCAGAACTGCGTGTGGTTCCAGTGACCGCCTCCGTTGTTTCGTACGGCGGTACGGATCTCCTCGGGTACCTTCGCCAAGCCGGCGAGCAGGCTGTCGAGCGATTCGTTATGCAGCGTCGCGTGCTTATCGAGCGCGGCGTTCAGATTGGTGACATAGGTCTGATGATGCTTGCCATGATGGATTTGCATCGTCTGCGTGTCGATGTGCGGTTCGAGCGCATCGAATGCATAGGGTAAGGCAGGAAGCGAGTGCGGCATTACGTGTCTCCAAGGTTCGTGCGACGTGCGCGGTCCGAAAAACCGCCTGTCGAAGGTCCAAGTTCCCAATCAATCGGCGTCCGCTCGTCTTCGCAATGAGTGCACGATGCCCGCCAGCAAGCGTGGTCGTGCATTGCACAACGTGGATGCAGGGTCTACACTGGCGGCGCAATGCCGCCGGCAGCTCAGCCTTCTGTATTCGTCCTGCGCCACACGCATTGGGATCGCGAGTGGTACCATCCTGCTGCGCGCTTCCGGAAACGTCTCGTCGATCTGATCGACGGACTCCTCACGACTCAGCCTAACGCGCCGTTCCTGCTCGACGGCCAGGCGATCGTGCTGCGCGACTATGTCGCGGTGCGACCAGAGCGCGCCGCGGAACTCGCCAAGGCGCTCGCGACGCACCTCGAAGCCGGACCATGGTTCGTGTTGCCCGACGAGCTCATCCCGAGCGGCGAGGCACTGGTGCGCAACCTCTTGGCTGGACGGCGAGTGCTGCGCGGCTTTCGAGCGACGGCGCCTCCGGTGCTCTACTGCCCGGACTCCTTCGGACATCCAGCGACGCTACCAGCGCTCGCCTCCGGGTTCGGATATCGCAGCGTGATCCTGTGGCGTGGTTATGGCGGCAGTCGCTGGCCGCCAGGCGACGCCGCCCGGTGGCGCGCGCCGAGTGGCGACGAAGTAGTGCTCTTCCACCTGGCGCCTGACGGCTACGAATTCGGCTCGCACTTGCCAGGCGACGACGAGCAGGCGAGCCGCCGATGGGCCCACCTTCGTGCAGTGCTCGAGCCGCGCTCCGCGTTAGGTGTCTGGCTGGTTCCACTCGGCGCCGATCATCACGCGCCGCAGCCTGGCGAACAGCAGGCTATCGCTGCCCTCGTCCGCGCGGCCTCGCCCATTCCTGTGCAGGTCGGCGGTCTCGCGCAATTCGCGCGCGTGCTGGAGGCGCGCGCTCAGCAGGCCACGCTTCCCACGATACAAGCCGAGCTGCGCGATTCGTACGGCTACACCTGGACACTGGCGGGCACGCTCGCCACGCGCGCGCATCAGAAGCGCGCCAACGCGCGTCTCGAGCGTGATCTCGTGCGAGACGTGGAGCCGTGGGCCGCGATTGCTCGCTTACGTGGCTTGGCGTCCCTAGGACATCACGTCAACAACGCCTGGGAGACGCTCCTATCGTCCCATCCGCACGATTCGTTATGCGGCTGCTCATCGGATTCGGTCAGCGCGGCCGTCGACATGCGCATGGAAGAGACCGGTGCGTTGATCGACGAGCTGTGTCATGCCTGCACCGCAATGCTCATCGGCCACGACGCGAATGCGGCGCGGCAACAGTCGGCGTTGTGGAGTCCCGCTGTCGTCGTGCGGAATCGCGCGGCGCGGCCTCGCTCCGGAGTCGCACAGATCGAACTAGATGTCGACGTCGCCAGCGAGCCTGTCGGTCCGGGGTCGGCCGGGCGCAGAAAGCAGATTGAGGGGCGTGCTACGCTTGACGTGCCGACGCAGATCCTGTCGCGCGAACGCGTCTACGCACGCATTGAGGCGCCGAGCTTCTATCCGATCAATCACGAAGTCGAGCGGCAACGCGCGCTTGCGTGGATCGCGGGAGTCCCGGCCTACGGTCTCGTCACGCTGCCGTTAGGCTCCACGCGCGCTCGCCAGCTGCCGCCGGTGGTCGTGCGAGGAGATGCGCGTGGTATCGAGAGCGACGCGGGAAAGGTGACGATTGGCCCCAAGGGCGTGCGCTGGCAGGGGGCGCACTCTAAACGAGCGATGCATCCGTTATTCGAGTTCGAGACTGTCGCTGAGCGCGGTGACACTTACACGCATTCACCGATCCCGAAGTCGCAGGCGCGAGGTGTATTGCGGCGTTCACGCGTCGCGCTACGCGGTCCGCTTCGCGGAGCGATCGACAGTAATTGGAGCGTCGCTCCGCGTAGCGGGACGAAAAGGGGCAACGTCGAGATCGAGACGCGTACGTCGCTGGATGCGGCAGCAGATTTCGTTAGGGTCCGCGTGTCGGGCGTCAATCGCGCGCCAGACCAGCGGCTGCGTATCGTGTTTCAGACGGGACTGCGTCCGCGAAGCGTCTTGGCGGATGCGGCCTTTGCTCTGGTTGAACGCAAGCCCCTGCGCGTGCCAGCGAAGGATACTCGTGCCGAAGCCGTGCCGCCGACGGCCCCGCTACATCGCTTCGTCACGCTTTTCGACGGAGCGCGCGGCTGCACTGTCGTCAGCGACGGTTTGGCCGAGTATGAGGTGCAAAGCAGTGGAGCCATGGCAATCACACTCGTTAGGGCCGTCGCCGAGCTTTCACGCAGCGATTTGCCAGAGCGCCCTGGTCATGCCGGCTGGCCGATGGCGACGCCGGGAGCGCAGTGCCTCGGTCCCTTCGAAGCGGAATTCGCGATTACGTGGCATGCCGGCGACTCGGCCGCAATGCGCTCCCGCATCGTCGCGCTTGCGGAGGACGCCCTGCTACCCTTGGTCGGCGCCACCTTCCGCGACTTGGTCGCGCTGCCGGAGCCGGTTCAGGGAATGGTCCTGGAAGGAGAGGGCCTAACGTTTTCCACGCTCAAGGAGAGCGACGACGGCAACTATGTTGTCGCCCGCTGCGTGAACATGACCGACGGCGAAGTGCACGGTGCGTGGGTGCTTACGCGGGCCCCCGGCTCGGTGCACGTAAGCAGGCTCGACGAAACGCCGATCGCGCCTCTGCCCATGCGCGGAAATCGGATACCGATCATCGTGCCGCCACACGGCATCCACACTGTTCTCTTTGGCTTGGAAGAGAGCGGCGAGTTGCGCTAGCTCGGTGAAATGCGTCAGCAGCAAAGACGTATACGGATTACACGGATTAACGTTAAGCGCGCTCGCCTAACAAGCGCTCCCCCGCCAGTCGGTCGCGCATTGCGTCACCCAGCAGCGTGCAACACGTGACAGTCACGATGAGCGCGATTCCCGGCGCGACGGCGACCCACGGCGCGTTGACGATCAGATCGCGTCCGCCGGCAATGAGGTTCCCCCAACTCGGATCAGGCGGCTGCACGCCGAGTCCCAGAAATGCGAGCCCGGCCTCGAGCAGAA
>DASYRX010000080.1:0-3879 GCA_036003845.1 Gemmatimonadaceae bacterium
CGCGGATGGGCACGGTGGTGACGTGTCCCGTGGCACTGCCAGCCGCTCGGTGAGCGACGGTGATGGAATACGTGCCACGGGGCAGGCTGAATTCCAGGTCGCGCGTCACGCCGGCGGCCGACGCTGTGGCTTGCTGCGAGACCGCTTCGTTAGGTGGCAATTCCCGGTCGTCTCGCGCAACGAGCCGCCACGGCACGGGACCCGCCGGTCCAACGAGCGCGGTCCGGTGTGCATCGTTCGCATTGATGTCGATGAGCCGGAGCCGGTACGTCTTCCCCGCAACGAGTTCGAGTGTGTCGGGGGTCGCGCTCCCGTTGACGAAGGATGGGCGCAAGAGACCTGGTCCGGCTGTTCCGATGACAAGCGTGAGATCGGACGTAGAATCGTACGTGACTCCAGGCTCGAGCACGATCAACGCGCCATAGAGGCCGGACGCCAGTTCTTCGCCGTGCTCGTTATGCACGTGATAGATGAACGTCCCGGCGCGCGGTGGTGTGAAGCGCACGACGAATGAGTCGTTAGGCGCTATTGCAGGAGCGACGCGCGCGGCGGCCCCGCTCCAGCCAGCGACTCCATCGAAGTAGCTCTCCAACTCGATGCCATGCCAATGAATCGCCAACGGTCGCGCCAGGCGATTGAACACCGTGATCTCAACCGGCTCGCCTCGTTTGAGCACCAGCGGCGTGCCTGGAATGCGGATCGAGTCGCGCGCGGGCGCAGCATCGCCCTCTTGAAGCACAAATGCGAAACCGGGCTGCTGAGCAAATACATGCTCGCGCGCATTGGCGAAGAGCCGAAGTGCGCGTCGCGGGCGCGGATCCGCCACAGCGGCCCCGCGACCATTGGGCCGGACGGTCACGCCGAGAATCAAACCAGCCATCGACTCCAGCGCGTGATTAGCGTGCGAGCTGGAGGCAGCTGCCGTCGTGGGCACCGCGCCGGGCATACGCCCTAGTTGCTGGTCCGGCGACATGTGCGCCACGATGTGGCAGTGGAAAAGCCAGTTTCCGGCACGTTCAGGGGACCATGTGAGCGTGATCCACTCGCCCGCCCGGACCACGTTGGTGACGACCGTTGTTTTCGTCGGAGAAAGCGTCACGGTATCGCGCGCCGCATTCCCGTGCGTCTCGAGCCGGAAGTAGAAGCCGTGCAAGTGCATCATGTGGAAGTCGTCGGCCGCGTTGATCACATGCCAGCGCACGGAATCGCCCACAGTTTGCGTTAGGCGCTCGGTATGCGGCCAGGACAGGCCGTTCATCGCGTTGAGCTGATACCCTCCGTTTCCAGGTAGGCCATTGGGCGTCCAGCGCGTCATCACAAAGACGCGATCCGCGGGCCGCACGTTAGGCGAATCCACGATGAGCGCGCCGACCAGCTGGCCGTCCACGCCGGACTTCGGCACCGCGGCGTTTGCGTCGCCGCCCCAGTAGTACCACGCGCCGGGAGCGCTTGGCCGGAGGCGGAATTCAGAACTGGCCCCGGGAGCTATGGCGACCGAGTCCAGCGCGGCCACATTGTGCTCCTGCAAGCCGCGCATCCAGAGCGTCTTGCCTAACGCGTTTCGCACAACGACACGTACCTCTGTGCCGGACCGCACGCGGATCAGCGGCCCTGGTATCTGCGCCGGCTTTCCTTCCTCCGCGAATGCGTGCACCTGCAACGCACACCCTTGCTTCCCCTCCGGGTGCCACGCCGCGAGGGTCGCCACGATACGCAGCGACAGGACGCCATCGCGCAGCGAGCCTGCAACCCGCCGATTGTCGTTGCTCGCCGCTTGTGGGGCTGTAACCGCCGGAAGGTGCGCACAGCTGCGCGGCGCGGGCAGAGCTACAATCCGCAACGAGAGTAAGGCAAGTGAAAAGGCTGCGATCATCCTGCGAGACACTCCGGTTTGGCGATCCACCGCCAGCAATGTGCTGCGTCCCGTATCATAGACGCGCATATTGCTCGGCGCACGTCTTCCGAACCCGTTTGCACCAGAGTGTCTATGCCGCGTCGTCTCGTTTTCATACTGCTCACAGTGCCAGTCATGGCCTCTGTCGCGCCAGCGCAGACCTCGCAGCGCAACGCGGACTGGCCAGTATATCAGGGGAACCACGATCACACGCACTACTCAACGCTGAGCCAGATCTCACCGGCCAACGTCGCACAACTCAAAGTGGCGTGGACGTACGACACGAAGGACGCTTTTCAAGGATCGGAGATGCAATCCAATCCCGTCATCCTGAACGGCGTTCTGTATGCGATGTCGCCCAAACAGCGCGCTTTTGCGCTCGATGCCGCGACCGGGAAAGAGCTGTGGAGTTTCGATCCAACTGGGGGGAAGTTCTCGGGGCCGCGCATTCGCTATCGCGGCATCGTGGTGCATAACGGGAGAGTGTACTTCAATTATCGCTATCGACTCTTCTCGCTCGACGCCAAAACCGGTCGCCAAGTGCCGGGGTGGGGGAACGATAGCGGATGGGTGGATCTGCGTGCTGGCTTAGGTCGACCCGTTGAAGGACTCTCAGTCAGTGCCAGCACTCCGGGTGTTGTTTACAACGACGTGCTCATCATCGGCACTTCCGTACCCGAGGCGCTGCCGTCGGCGCCTGGTGACATTAGGGCGTACGATGTCAAGACAGGCGCGCTGCGCTGGAGCTTTCACACGATTCCACATCCGGGCGAGTTCGGCTACGAGACGTGGCCGCCTAACGCGTGGACGTATGCCGGAGGAGCGAACGCGTGGTCAGGGGTAACCGTAGATCAACGTCGCGGCATGGTCTTCTTCGCGACAGGTTCGGCGTCCTTCGATTTCTATGGCGCCAACCGGTTAGGCGACAACCTCTTCGCGAACACGATCGTCGCGCTGGACGCGAATACCGGGAAGTACATCTGGCACTTGCAGGGTCTCAAGCATGACGTGTGGGATCGCGATTTTCCTGCGGCGCCAACGCTCGTCACGGTCACTCGCAACGGCCGCCGAGTCGATGCGGTTGCGCAGATCACAAAGACGGGGCACGTCTGGCTGCTCGAGCGTGAGACGGGGAAGGAGCTCTTCCCGAGCGAATGGAAGAAGATGCCACCGGCGAGTCTGGACGGCGAAGTGGCCGCCGACTCGCAGCGCTTCCCAACGTTGCCGCCACCCTTCGCGCGGCAGCAGCTCACCGAAGACGGCCTAACGAACCGCACGCCGGAGGCACGCGCCGCGGCACTAAAGATATTCCGCGAGAATCCGACGCCGCATCCGTTCTCGACACCGAGCCTAACGGGGACGATCATTTTTCCGGGCGTCGACGGCGGTGGCGAATGGGGCGGGCCGGCGTTCGATCCCGAGACCGGGATGCTCTACGTCAACTCGAACGAGATGGCGTGGATCATCCGCATGGTACCGCGCGAGAACAAGTCGGTCTTTGGCGCCCGCTGCGCCGAGTGTCACGGCGTGAACGATTCGCCGACGGCTCCGTCGCTCAATGGCGTTGGTCAGCGCCTAACGCGCGAGCAGATCGTGAAGACGATTCGGGAGGGGACGGGGCGCATGCCGGGTTACCGCACGCTGCTCGGTGACGCTGTGATCAACGACCTCGCTGACTATCTACTGACCGGCAAGGACGTCCCCGCCTCGGCCGCGACAACGGATCCGTTCTTCTTGAAGTACCGCAACCATGGCTACGACATCTTTCTGGATCACGAGGGGTACCCGGCTGTCGCGACGCCGTGGGGGACGCTCAACGCGATCGATCTGAACAAAGGGACGATCGCATGGTCGATTCCGTTCGGTGAGTATCCTAAGCTCGTCGCGCAGGGCCTAACGAACACTGGGAGTGATAACTACGGCGGCGCGATCGTGACGCGGAACGGGCTGGTCATCATCGCGGCCACTACATACGACAACAAAAT
>DASYRX010000081.1:0-12104 GCA_036003845.1 Gemmatimonadaceae bacterium
CAGCGATGATGTCGCGAGGATGAATGCGGTGAGAATGAGAGGACGGATGAGCATGTCGCGGCAGTAGTCTAAGAAAAAACAAGGAGCTTGGGTCCCGAATGTCGAGTGCCGAGTCTCGAGGACGGCTGGGATGCCAATTCTTAGCTCGTCACCCCTGTTCATGTGTGAGATGAGTGCGGGGAAGAGTCTTGATGATGCACCCCACTCTTCCTGAGCACTCAGCACCCGAAACTCGTAACCCAAAGCTCCTTGTTTGCCTTATTCCCCTCAATTGCTCGCGTATCTTGATGCTCATGCAGGTCTCGGACGTCTCGACGCTTATGGCCGGCCGGCCCATGCTCGCCATCCCCGTGCTCTTTGGCGCTGGCGTATTAACCAGCCTGACGCCGTGCATTTATCCGATGATCCCAATCACCGCGGCGATCGTCGGTGGAGCGCGGCAGAATACCGAGGCCTCTCGATGGCGCCCGCTGGCGCTGAGCCTGACCTACGTCCTCGGCCTCGCCGTGGTCTATGCGACGCTTGGCGTTCTGGCTGGCCTGACCGGTACGATCTTCGGGACGGTCAGCACTAACCCGTGGCTCTACTTTGCGATGGCGAACCTTCTCGTAATCGCGGGGTTGGCCATGCTGGACGTGCTCCCGGTTCGGTTGCCGAACTGGATCATGCAGCGCGCCACGACGGCTGGCACAGGCGGAAGGTTTTCTGGGGCGCTCATCATGGGTGCGATGTCTGGCTTGGTAGCGGCCCCTTGCAGCGCGCCGGTGATGGCCGCTGTGCTGACCTGGGTCACTGCAACCAAAAGCGCTGTTCTGGGGTTCATTTACCTGTTCGCGTTTTCGTTGGGGATGTGCGCGCTCCTTGTCGTCGTCGGTGTATCGACCGGAGCTGTGTCACGCCTGCCGAGGGCTGGCGTGTGGATGCTCAGAGTGAAGAAGGTGTTCGGACTCGTGATGCTGGGTGTGGCGGAATACTATCTGATCAAAATGGGACAACTGCTTATATGAGGTCTGAGGTCAGAAACCAGAGGTCAGAGGTCAGAGGTCAGAGGTCAAAGCGAACTGGCTTGGCCGTGTTGGCGTTAGGCACGGTGCTGCTTGGCCGGCCGCTGGCGGCGCAGGACGAGGTGGGGATCAAGCGCGGGTCGGCGGCGCCGGGAGCGGTGCTCGAGAAGCTCGACGGCTCCAGCGTTGACCTCAAGAGCTACATCGGCAAGGGGCCAGTGCTCATCGAGTTCTGGGCGACATGGTGCCCGAACTGCAAGGCACTCGAGCCGGCGATGCACGCTGCGGCGAAGAAATACGCCGGCAAGATCAAGCTCGTCGGCGTCGCCGTGAGCGTGAACCAGAGCGTGGAGCGCGTGAAGGCGTACGCGGAGAAGCACGAACTTCCGCTCGAGGTCCTGTGGGACAGGAAGGGTTACGCGACCGATGCCTACGAAGTGCCAGCGACGAGCTACATCGTCATCATCGACGCCAAAGGTACCGTCGTCTACACCGGTGTCGGCGGCGATCAGAACATCGACAACGCCATCAAGAAAGCGTTAGGCATTTAGGGCCGTTCCACCGTCCACTTTATTCAGCCGCTGCTCAACGGCCGGGGTGGAAGGACCCTAGCAGCGGCAGCTCGAAGACGACGATCGGCCGCTCGGGATCGCGAGCGAGCGAACACTGCAGATGATCCACACGGAGCGGCTCATCGATCCGCGTGCGCAGCAGTTGCTCCATTGCGTCTTTCGTTAGGGTAGCGAAATAGTTCAGCGTTACGTGTGGCGTGAACGTGAACTTCGCCGGCCCGAACGGCAGGCCGCTACGCGCCACGCGGTCGTGCAGATCGCGGACGGGTCCGTGGGGATCGAGAGGAAGAACCACGGTGTTGGTCTGCATGAAACGCTCGGCTGGACCGAACTTCGCTTCGAACGGACGCGTGGTGGCAGCAACTGGCTCCAGCGCTTTCGCGAGTAGCTCGACGGGTATCGATCCCGGGACTGCGCCGACGCCCGACGAACCGGTGAGCGTCAGATGTGGTCGCGAGCGAGCGGCGAGTTTGGGATCGAAGCGGCGTTGGATCTCTGCAAGCTGTTCACCGGCCGCGCCACGCACCTCGATAAGGATGAAAATCGTGGGCGGTCCGCGCCATTCCTCTTCATCGCCCCATTCGTCGTGGTCCAGGAGGTCCTGCCCCATGTGTCCTTACGTGAGGAGCCCTCGCAGCCACATTACGACAACGGCACCATAGAAAAGCACGAGCGCGAGGAGTCCCAGGCGCTTGCCTAACGAGGGTCGCAGCGCCTGCGGGAGGAGCCGCGTGTTGATATACAACAGGTGCAGGCCACAGATGACGAACATCACACCGTGGATGTTCGCCGATAGTTGCAGGAGGAAGATCGGCTGAGCCAAGCGCAGCGCGAGCAAACCCCAGATAACGGCCACTGCCAGAACTCCGTAATACACTCGCCGCACATCCCCATGTTGTCTCGCGCGCAGGCGCTCGCTCCCGCACCACAAGAGATCCGTCACGGCGCGCACGGTTCCGTCGAGAATGTCCAGCTGCGTCTTGAAGAGGATCCACGCACCCATGACCGCGACGACGACGGCCGCTACGGCAGCGCCGCGGCTCCCGATGGCGTTCGCGAGCACTGCCGCGATCCCAAAGCCACGGATTTCCGACCCGGCGGGAACGAATGTCACGTACAGCATCGCGGGGAGCACCATGCCGAGCAGCGCGCCGACAAAGAAGATCCCCCATTGGTCGGCGCGCACGATGCGCCACCAGCCTTTCCAGCGCGCCATCGACTCAGCGTTAGGCACGAACGTCGACCCCGTGTGCGCCAGTTCGCGCTTCTCTCCGCCGATGGCGGCCGGGATGTACCCGCTGTGCGCGCTCATGCCATAGCCCTTGTCGCGCGCCCAGTTCGACAGCGTCACGTTGATCAAGCCACCTGCCCCACTGAAGCCGGCGAGGGCGCCTATCAGGAAGAAATCGGCGCCGGGTGGAATGAACTGAAAACGGCCGCTCGCGGGATCCAGGCCGATGAAACCCGCGGCGCCGCGCAGCCAGGTCTCCGGCGCGACGAATAGAATCGCGAGAACCGTCATCGCCGTGAGAATGGTACCGACAAGAATCCAGTTGAGCAGCTCGAGCGTGCGTTCGATGCGCTTTCCCACGAGCAAGATGGCTACGCACACGAAGAACGCGGCGATGCCTAACAAATACACCGTGTTCGCATCGCCGCTCCCCGCCACCTTTCCCGTGAAGAGGAAGAAGAACGCGCCCGCCGCGGCACCAGCCCACGCGGGCCAACCCACGCTCAGCAGATAGGCGATCGCGTAGAACCACGCCCAGAACTTTGCGCCGGGCTTCGTGCGCATGAATCCCGTAAACGCGGGCTCTCCGGTCGCGATCGTGTAGCGCATCAGCTCCGTGTTGAAGAGCGTCTGCAGCACAGCGGCGACCGACGTAATCCACAAGAGCGTCAGTCCGTAACGAACGAAGGACGCGGGACCAATCAAGAACTCGCCGCTGCCGATGGCCGCGCCGAGGACGATCACGCCGGGCCCTACGACGCTCAGCCATTGAAGTCCGTGTGGATTCGGCGGCTTCGGCAGTTCTTTGATCGCCCAAGGATCCAGCCCGCTGCGCGCCTCGATAGGCACCGAGCCACCTGGGGCGACAGCGTCGGGCACTGGAGTCACGGGCTGGGCCATGAATCGAGCTGAGTGAGGGCGAGTGCTTGCAGACAGCGGCGCACGGTAATACCACTTCCCTTCGCCGCACGCCAGGCTGCATACACCCGTTGCGAATGCTCACTTCGACACTCGACGCCGCGCGCCAGCGGCTCATCGATCTTCCGTTCGTTCCGTTAGGCCACTATCCGTCGCCGGTTGACGAATGGTGGCGGCTGCGCGAGGCGATCCGCGGCCAACAGGGTGCCGTCATCGCCGCGAAGCGCGACGACTCCATCGCGTTCGGGTTCGGCGGCAACAAGGTACGCAAGCTCTGCCTCGTGGCGGCTGCAGCGAAAGCTGCGGGTGCCGATACGCTCATCACGTGCGGCGGTGTGCAGTCGAATCATGCGCGCGCGACGGCGGCCGCGGCGACGCGACTCGGCGTGCGCTGCATCATCGTCGCTAACGGGGAGAAGCCGGAGCGGCTCACAGCCAACGCACTCCTCGATGACTTGTTAGGCGCCGAAGTGCGCTATGTCCCCACGCGTGACGATCGAGTTTTCGGGATGCGCGCCGTCGCCGAAGAGGTACGCGCGCTCGGCGGCAAGCCGTACGAGATTCCGCTGGGAGCATCCACGCCGCTTGGCGCGTTAGGAATCGCGCGCGGCGTCGGCGAACTCGCGCGACAGGGCGTCACCCCTGACGTCATCGTGCATGCGTCGTCCTCTGGCGGCACGCAGGCAGGCATCCTCCTTGGCTGCGCGATCTTTGGTCTCAACGCGCGCGTGATTGGGGTCAGCGCGGACGACCCGGAGGAGAAGATTCGCGACAAGGTCGTTCCAATCATCGCTGGTGCGGAGGAGTTGCTCGGACTCACACCCGGCGAGTTGGGTACCGCATCGCGCTTCGAGCTGGATCACAGCTTCGTCGGTGACGGTTACGGCGCGCCGACGGAGGCGTCACAGGAAGCGCAGCGACTGCTCGCTCGCACGGAGGCTGTCTTCGTCGACCATTACTACACGGCCAAAGCGCTGGCGGCACTGATCGCGTATGTACGCGACGGCCGGTTGGCACGAGATCGCAAGATCCTGTTCTGGCACACCGGCGGTCAGGTGACGCTTTTCCAATAACCGACATGCCCATGCTCGTTAGGTTCGCCGCCGCCGCGGCGCTGGTTCTCTGCTGCGGTATCTCGAGTCACGCCCAGGCCAGTCGCGTGAGCGTCATTCCGTCGCAAGCGAGCCGCATTGGCGTCGTTCCGCGACCAGTGCAGCTCGACGTGACCCCCGGCGGCGGCCGCTTCACGATCACTCGTCGGACGCCGATCGTCGTGTCCGCAGAAACGGATTCACTGGGGCACTTTCTGTCGCGCATGCTGACTCCGGCGTTCGGATTCCGTTTGCGCGTGGTACGAGACAGCGCGCCGCGCAACGCTCGCACCATCGTGCTCAGCATCGACGATGCCTTGCGCCAGTTGTTAGGCGCCGAGGGATATGAGCTCGAAGTGACGCCCGCCTCGATCCAGATCCGCGCGGCGGCGCTGGCCGGAGTGTTCTACGGAACGCAGACGCTGCGCCAGCTTTTGCCGCCGAGGGCTTTCGCGCGATCGACGGCGTCCGGGGTCGCGTGGACAGTCCCGGCGGTCGAGATCCTCGATTACCCGCGCTTCTCGTGGCGTGGGGCGCACCTCGATGTCGGACGCCACTTCATGCCGGTGACGTTCGTCAAGAAGTTCATCGATCTCCTGGCCGCGCATAAGCTCAACAGGTTCCACTGGCACCTCACCGAGGATCAGGGGTGGCGCCTCGAGATCAAACGCTATCCGCGCCTAACGTCTGTCGGTGCGTGGCGTCGCCAGACGATCATCGGGCGACCGCGCGGCGACTCCACGCGCTGGCGTTATGATCGCAAGCGTCACGGTGGCTTCTACACGCAAGTCCAGGTGCGCGACGTTGTGAAGTACGCTGCCGAGCGTTTCATCACTGTCATTCCCGAGATCGAGATGCCTGGGCACGTGCAGGCAGCGATCGCGGCCTATCCGGAGTTAGGCGTCACCGGCGAACAGATTCCTGTGTGGACGCGTTGGGGCGTCGCGAAAAACATCCTCAACGCCGAGGATTCGACAGTTCGCTTCATGCAGAACGTGCTCGAGGAAGTATTGGAGCTTTTCCCAAGCGAGTTCATTCACGTCGGCGGCGACGAAGCCGACAAAGCGTTCTGGGCGACGAGTCCGCGCATTCAGCAGCGCATACGCGAGCTGGGCCTGTTCGGCGAAGCGCAGTTGCAAAGCTGGTTCATCCGCGAGATGGATGCGTTCCTGACGTCCAAGGGCCGTCGGCTCATTGGGTGGGACGAGATTCTCGAAGGCGGACTCGCGCCGGGTGCGGCGGTGATGTCGTGGCGCGGATATCGCGGCGGAATCGCCGCCGCGAAGGAGGGTCACGACGTCGTAATGGCTCCGACGAACTACACGTATTTCGACTACTATCAGACGAGAGACATTCGGCGCGAGCCGCTGGCGATCGGTGGGTTCCTGCCTCTCGATTCAGTGTACATGTTCGAGCCGTTGCCGACGGAACTGTCGCCTGAAGAAGCGAGGCATGTGTTAGGCGCTCAGGCGCAGCACTGGACGGAGTACATGGCGACCTCGCGTCAGGTAGAATTCATGGCGTTCCCTCGACTCGGCGCGCTGGCTGAGGTCGTGTGGACGCCCATCGAGCGAAAGAATTTAGGGGACTTCAAGGCGCGACTTCCATCGTACCTTAGTCGCCTCGGCAGTTACGGTGTCAACTATAGGCGTCCACGGCCGGACGATGCATCCGGTGTGGTCCCGCGGCGCCCGCGGCGTCGGCGTTAGGCACATTTTCGGAGCACGGCGATGAATGAAGAAGCCTTCAATCTGAGCTTGCGCAAGTTTCTCAAGACGTTCGGTGTGACGGCGCAGCGCGAGATCGAGCGCGCCGTTCAGGCCGCGCTGGAAGAAGGCCGGCTCGCGGGACAGCAGTCACTCAAGGCGACGGCGACGCTGCGGATAGACGCGATCGGACTGAGCGAGACTATCGAAGGAGACATCGCTGTCGGCTAGACGCGTTCCTACTAGTTCTATCAGTCGGTCCGCTTGCTCCGAACGTCTTTTTGCCGTTGACGTTTTGAAAGAGGCAACTGCTGTTCGGATGACGCCAATCGAGCGGATCGAACGAAGCGAGCGCGTAAACAGAGCTGAGCTCAGCACGTGCGCTGGGCCAACAACGCTTTTGCTTTTGCAAACAACAAAGCGCTTCGGAGGTCGTGGGCTACGGCCCATGAACTGCGTTGGCAGCGACGAATCGAATCCGTTCTATCCGACATGTCCGCCCGATCCGAACAGCTGTTGCCCTTTGACGCTGGTCTAACTCGAGCTCGCCAGGGACGAAGACGTCCCGTTCCAACTTTCAGCGGGACCGGCGTATAAAGGTGGATCGCGCCGAGTTGGAATGGGCCACGGCCACGTTTTTGCAACACTCGAGGCCGTGGAAAGCAGATTGGCGGCCTCAGCACGTACCGACCTCGTTAGGCGCCTCTCGCTCGACGGCGACAGCGACAAGGCGCCGCTGCCTGAACCCGCGCGACTAGCAGTCGCACACCTCGGCTCCGATCTGTGCTGTGCCTGGCGCGGGCCGTCGCTGCTCGTGGCCACCAGGCATTCGGGAAGGATCGGAGACGCCGCGAGCACCGGCTACTACTTTCGCGAAGCGCGGCATCTCAGCGCTCTCCGGTTCACGATCAACGGCGCGGCGCCGTGGTTGTGCGAATGCGCGGAGCTGGATTCAAATCACCTAGCGTTCACTTACATCCATCCGGAGCTCGTTGAGTTTGGTGGAGGGGGGTCCGGAGAGGCTCGCGACGTGCGATCGCGCGATGAGTCGGGCCTGCCGCATCGCTCGCTCGAGATTCAGCTGCGTTATGCAGTTTTACTGAATCGTCTCGAGATTCGCGCCACTGTTACGAATCGCTGGACGGAGAATCTCGAATTCGAGCTGCGTTGTCACTTCGACGCGGACTTCGCCGATTCTCTCGATGTCTCGTCGCCAAAACCGGATGTTCGGAACGGCGCACATGCCGTTCGGCGCGGGAGCTTGTTACGGCTCACGCGAGACGGCAATTCCGGATACGCAACTGACGTCGTCGTCGACAGCGAGCGCACGTGGCGGCTCGAGCATGGCGTTGTAGTACAACGATGTGAGCTGGCGCCGCAGGCATCATGCCCAGTGACGCTGACGATCCGTCCGGATGACTCGTTAGGTATGAGCGATGCTGAGGCGGGCGAGCGTGAACGCGCCCTCGTCGACTGGCAGCGTGGACTGGCGCGCATCGACACGCCCGGAAATGCGCTCGCGGAGCGCATCGTGAAACGGCACGTCAGTGACTTCGCCGCCTTTCCTCTGATGGAGGGAGCGCCTGACGAGTGGCTCGCGATGCAGGCAGGCGTGCCGCTGTATCCCGCCTTGTTCGGACGCGACGTCGTGACCGCCGGTTGGCAAGCCGCGATGCTCGACAGAAGCGTTGCGCTCGACGCCGCTCTGACTCGATTGGGACGCCTCCAGGGGATGGTCGACGATCCGCAGCACGATGAAGAGCCTGGTCGCATCGTGCAGCAGGTTCGTCGCGGTCCAAGCACCAAGCGCGGCTCACCGTTTGGCAGATATTACGGCGACTTCGCGAGTCCCCTCATGTACGTCATCTCACTCGCGCAGCTTTACGCGTGGACCGGCGAGTCGGATCGGATTCGCAAGCACTGGGACGTCGCACGGCGGATCATGGATTGGGCGCGCGAGCGTGGTGATCGCGACGGCGACGGCTATCTCGAGTACGCCACGCAGAGTGCAATCGGACCGACGCACCAAGGTTGGAAGGACTCGGGTGACGCGATCGTGCACCGCGATGGAACTCCGGCGCGCGGACCGATCGCGACGTGCGAATTACAGGGATATTGGTTCGCCGCGCAGCAGATAATGGCCATCCTGAGTTGGGCGTTAGGTGAACGCGACGAGGCCGTCGCACACTGGGACTCCGCGCGCGAGCTCAAGGAGCGCTTCAATCGCGACTGGTGGCTCGAGGAAGAGTCACTTCCGGCTCTCGCGATGGACGGAGAGAAGCAGTTGCTGAGATCTGCCGCATCGAATGCGGGCCATTGTCTCGCGTGCGGCATCCTCGATGAAGAGCACCTGCCGCGTACCGTTGGTCGTCTCTTCGCATCCGACATGTTCAGTGGTTGGGGGATCCGTACGCTGTCGAGCAACCATCGGGTGTACGATCCGCTCAGCTATCACCGCGGCAGCGTGTGGGCCGTCGAGAACGCGACGATCGCGTTTGGCTTGCGGCGCTTCGGATTCGACGAGCGCGCACTCGATATCGCGAAGGGACTCTTCGATCTGGCCGCGCTGTATCCGGATTCACGGATTCCGGAGACCGTCGGTGGGTATAGCCGCATCGAGCATGCGACGCCGGGCGCGTATCCGCGCGCGAATGGCGCACAATTGTGGAATGCGAGCGGGATTGCGCTTCTCATCCATGTTATAACGGGACTGCAGCCGATTGGGCCGTTGTCCCTGCTCGTCGTCGATCCGGTGCTTCCGAGCTGGCTTCCGGAAATCGTGATCCACAACCTCAAGCTCGCCGGTGCGACCGCGAGCTTGCGCTTTTGGCGCGACAAGCACGGGACCTCGCACAGCGAGATCCTGCACCGTCGCGGTACCCTTCATCTCGTTATGCAGCCACCGATCGAATCGCAGCGCGTCGGCTGGCGCGACCGATTTACGGCACTCGCAGACCGAGTGCTTCATCATTGAGGGATTCTGTCATGCAGCAGACGCTGAAACCGATCGCTGAACAAGTCATCGTGATCACAGGTGCCTCGAGCGGCATCGGACTCGTGACGGCGGAGATTGCGGCCGAGCACGGCGCACAGGTCGTGCTCGCGGCCCGCAACGAGCACGATCTCGCGTCCGCGGTGGCTGCGATTGTCGCGCGCGGTGGGCGCGCCATCTATCAGGTCGCTGACGTCAGCGAGCCCGCGCAGGTGCATGCGATCGCCGACGCGGCGGTGCGCGAGTTCGGCCGCATCGATACGTGGGTCAACAACGCGGCGGTGGCACTCTACGGACGGCTCACGCACGTGCCGCTGCGCGACATGCGGCGTCAGTTCGACGTGAATTACTGGGGTTCGGTGCACGGGAGCCTAACGGCAGTTCCGTTCCTCGCCAGAGAGGGAGGTGCGCTGATCAACGTCGCGAGCGCGCTCGCCGATCGGGCGATTCCGCTGCAGGGGAACTATTGCGCCGCGAAGCACGCGCTGAAGGCGTTTACCGACTCGCTGCGGATGGAGCTGGAGGAAGACGGTCTGCCGATCTCCGTTACGCTGGTCAAACCGGGTTCGATCGACACACCGCTTTTCGAGAAGGCCCGGTCGTACATGGGCGTCGAGCCGCAGCCAGTGCCGCCGGTGTACGCCCCTGACGCAGTGGCCCACGTCATCCTCGACTGCGCCGAGCATCCGCGGCGGGACGTGATCGTGGGCGGGATGGGCAAGGTGTTGAGCCTAACGAACACCGTGCCGCGTCTGGCGGATCGGTACATGGAACGGACGACATTCGATTCCCAGCGCACGGATCTCGAGCTGGCCGATTCTCGGCGCGACAACCTGTACGAGCCGGTCGATTACGACGGCGGCGAGCGCGGGCGGAACTGGACAGGTCGAACGATGCAGCGGAGCCTCTATACGGAGGCGGTGCTGCATCCCAAGAAGGCAGCGGCCGTCGCGGCGACGACCGGCCTCGCGCTCTTCGGAAGCCTGCGACGCCTCAAGCGCTCGTTAGGCGCCCCTCGTAATGCGTCTCCACGGCAAGGCTCTCCTCGCCCTTAGGCGTGATGTTCGTCTCACGACGTCGACGCCACTGGGCGGCGCCGAGATGGCGATGCGCCAGCCCCAATCGGGATCCGGCGGAGCTTCGTTAGGCTTTGTGGGACGGTCATCTAGCGCTTCTTCGCTGTGGGGCTCTTGCGCCGCGCCTTCGTGGTCCTGCCGCGTTTGCGCGGTGTTGGCGCATCTTTCGGTTGCTCGAGCAACTTCTTCGGCGCGATGAGTCGGTACGCGTCGCCTAACTGCGCAGCGACCGCGTCCCAGTCGGGCGCGCCGTCCAGGTAGATGCCGACCCAGCCTGAAGGACCGACGTACGGTGGGCTGAAGAATCGGTTGGGGTCGGCGCGAATCAGCAGTTCCTGATCGATGTGCGTCGCCTTGCACCAAATTGCGTTCCGCCCTGCACCGTGATGATTTCGCCCGCTGGCGTACATCGCGAAGAGTTTGTTGCGCAAGCGAAACGTCGGCTCGCCCCAGGCGATCACTTCATGCGCCTGTGGTAGCGCGAGACAAATCTTCCGGACGCGATCGAGTGGTGACTTCGGCATTTAGGATGGATCAACAGACTCACCGCGGACCAACGCGAACAAGATCGCGGACTAACGCGGAGAACTTCAAGATTATTAGTCTGTAGTTCCTCGGCGTACGTCCGGGCTGTGTCCGCGTTCGTCCGCGGTGAAGCCTTTAAGCCCGGCGGGCCTTGGATGCTCGCGATTTGCGCACCGGCGGGTCGAGCTTTGTCGGAATTTCGTACCAGATCTCGAATTCGTACCCGTCTGGATCTCGCGCGAAGAGATACGGCTCGCCGGGAACGAATTCACCCTGATCCGTCACTGTGCCACCTGCGTCACGGACGGCTTTTGCGGCCGCGTCGATGTCGGAAGGCTTCGTTAGGCGGAAGCCGAAGTGCGCGACGCCACCGCTCTTGCCGGCTTTCTTGGGATCGCGCTCGAACACGAGCACATCTCGGCTGCCCGGCGTCTGCGCTTGAACGAAGTCGTCGCTGCGCCACACGCACACGACGCCCAAGACCGCCTGGTAGAACTCGAGTGAGCGCTGCGGGTCGCGTACCGCCAGCGCAATGTGAGTCAGGCCGTATGTCTTCACCATACGTCGTCAAACCACTTTACCACGGAGAACACAGAGAACTGCAAAAGCAATAACAAACGCACTTATTGCTGAAGTTTTCTCCGTGTTCTCTGCGTTCTCTGTGGTTCACAGCTGTTTATATCTTTGCCTACTGAACAACCTTTTGTGTGTTGCCTAACGCGTACTTGCTGAGCCAGGCGTACTCGCGCCGCACCTTGTCCATCTGATGGTAGTACTCGCCCAAGCCGTGGCCTTCGCGCGGATAGAACACCAGCTCCACCGTCTTGCCGCGATCCTTCAGGTTGCGGAAATACTCCATCGGCTGGCCGATCGGCACACGCTCGTCGTTGCCACCGTGGAGCATGAGCAGCGGCGTCGTCACTCGTGAGGCATACTGCACAGCCGAACGTGAGCGATAGAACTCGAGCGACTTGTTCGTCAGGGTGCCA
>DASYRX010000082.1:0-16501 GCA_036003845.1 Gemmatimonadaceae bacterium
AAGTTGAGAATCGACTGCGTTAAACGGAGCCCATGCGCGGGCGTCAACGCGTCAACGTCGTGAACCATTTACGTCGTTGACGACCTTTACGCTCGCACGGGACGTCCTGTTTAACGCCCTTTTTGTTTTTACTCGTGCCGCCGTCCACGCTTGTTATACAACCGTCCGTTTCCACTTCCCGCGTCGGAAAAGAAGCGCACTCACCACGGCGAGCGACACATACGCGACCGCAATCGACACGAAGATGCCAGAAGGTCCGAAGCCAGCGGGCTTGGCGAGGAACCAGCCTAACGGGATCTCCCACAACCAGAAGATGAACAGGTTGAGGACCGTGGGTGTCCAGGTATCGCCCGCGCCGTTGAACGACTGCGTGATCACCATGCCGTAGGCATACGCCGGGAAGCCGAGTGCCACGATGCGGAGGCATGACACGGCGTAGCGCTGCACCTCGAGATCCTTCGAGAAGAGGCTCGCGATCTGCGGCGCCAATGCGAGGAAGATGAGCCCGATCGAGATCAGAAAACACAAGTTATAGAACGCGGCCAACCAAACGGCTTTCTCGGCGCGCTCCGGATCGCGTGCACCTAACGACTGTCCGACCATCGTCGCCGCGGCGTTGCTCAGCCCCCACGACGGCAGCAGTGCGAAGAGAATTACGCGCAGGCCGATGGCGTATCCCGCCAGTGCCTGACTTCCGAATGTCGAGAGAATCCGGATCAAGCCGATCCAGCTCGCGACGCCGATGAAGATCTGCAACGTGCCAGACGCCGAGAGGCGGACGAGGCGCCACATGACAGCCGCATCGGGCCGCGCATGCGAGCGATCGAGCCGCACGCGAGAGCCAGGCTTGAGCAAGCGGCTAAAGGCGTACAGCGCACCGATCGCGCGCCCGGTCGTCGTAGCGACAGCGGCTCCCATCACGCCGAGCTCGGGGAATGGGCCAAGCCCGAAGATGAAGCACGGCCCGAGCAGGATGTTGAAAGCATTGCCGAGCCACAGCGCGCGCATCGCGATCGCCGCGTCGCCGGCGCCGCGGAAGATCGCGTTGATGAGAAAGAGCAGCATCACGGAGGCGTTGCCGCCTAACAACACGCGCGTGTAGCCGACCCCGCGTTGCAAGACGTCGGCATCGGCACCCATGGCCGCAAGCAAACGCGGCGCAAGCACGGCACCTAACGCGCCCAGCACCGCAGCGAAACCGAACCCGAGCCAGACCGCCTGAGCGGCGGCCTTGGCTGCTCCCGCCGGATCACGCTCGCCGATTCGGCGAGCCACCATCGCCGTGACCCCAATCGACAAGCCGATCGCGATCGCGTACACGATCGTGATCAGCGATTCGGTGAGCGCGACCGTGGCCTGAGCATAGGGCCCGAGGCGCCCCACGAAAAACATGTCGACGACGACGAAGATGCTCTCCATCGACATCTCGAGCACCATCGGGATCGCCAGGAAAATGACCGCTCGGCTGATCGGGCCTTTCGTATAGTCGCGCCGCGAACCGCGGATCGCCTCGCGCACGACTGACCATGCGCTCACCCGCTCGCTGTCGGGCGCGGCGGACTCCTCCGAAGACAAGGTCGCCACGGATGACTCGTTAGGCTGATTCACGAGAGCGAGTTGGTTTGCGGGTGGCGAAGGGGGGCGCGCAACTTACTCGCAAGGGGTCAGGTCTTGCAATACGACATCTAAAGCACGCGGCGATACCCAACTCACGCAGCGTGAATTCGGTAGCGCCGCAATGATTAGATGTCGTATTGCAAGACCTGACCCCTTGGTCGCGGCAGCCTACGGTACGATCGCGGTCGCCTCGATCTCGACCCGCGCTCGGGCCTCGACGAGCCCGGCGACGATCACCACGGCCATCGCCGGATAGTGCTTGCCCATGATCTCGCGGTACGCGGCGCCGATCTCCTTGCGCCGTGTCACATACGCGTCACGGTCGGTGATGTACCAGGTGAGCCTAACGACGTGCGTCGGCTTGCCGCCAGCCGCGCGCACGGCCGTTACGACATTGCGCAGCGTTTGCCGCACCTGCGCGACCAAATCGTCGCTGGCGAACTGCTGCGTGCTCGGATCCCAGCCGATCTGCCCGGCCGTCACGATGAAGCGGCCGCGGCCTGTCATCGCGTCCGCGTAGCCGCTCGGCCGCATCCAGCCGTCGACGGCGACTGGTTCGGGGAGCTCGCCGACAGTCGGATCGCTCATGTCACGCGTTCGCGCAAACGATAGCGCTGCAGCTTTCCTGTCGCGGTGCGCGGCAGCGCGTCCAGGAATTCGATCGCGCGCGGATACTTGTACGGCGCGATCTGCGCCTTCACGTAGTCTTGCAGCAGCTTCACCATGTCCTTGGCCGCCCACTGCCGCGCGTCAGGTCGGAGCACCACATACGCCTTCACGATCTGACCGCGTTCCACGTCAGGCACGCCGACGACTCCGCACTCGAGCACAGCCGGATGCTCCAACAAGACGCTTTCGACTTCGGGGCCTGAAATGTTGTAGCCTGACGAGATGATCATATCGTCGGTGCGGGCCTGATACCAGAAATAGCCGTCCGCGTCGCGCTTGTACGAATCGCCGGTCAAATTCCATCCGTCGGAGACGTACGCGCGTTGTCGTTCCTCGTTATGCAGATAGCGGCATCCCGTCGGCCCGCGCACGGCGAGTCGTCCGATCTCCCCGTCAGCGACGTCGCGCATCTCTGCATCCACGACGCGTGCCTCGTAGCCGGGCACCACCTTGCCAGTCGCTCCAGGCCGTATGTCCTCGTCGCTCGCGCTGATGAATATGTGCAGCATCTCCGTGGCGCCGATGCCGTCGATGATGTTGAGACCCGTCGCTTGCTGCCATGCTTCGTACGTTGCTAGCGGAAGCGCTTCGCCCGCCGAAACACAGCGTCTAAGGCTCGAGACGTCGTGCTGTGCCAACATGCCTAACATCGCTCGATAGGCAGTCGGCGCGGTGAACACCACAGTTGCGCCGTAGTCCTGAATCCCTTTGATCAGGTTCGGCGGCGTCCCCTGCTCGAGGAGAACGGTCGCTGCGCCGACGCGCATCGGAAAGAGCAGCAGGCCGCCGAGTCCGAACGTGAAAGCGAATGGCGGCGAACCGATGAACACGTCCTCCGGCGTGGCCTTGAGAACGTATGGCGGGAAGCAGTCGCAGATCGCGAGGACGTCGCGGTGAAAGTGCATCGTGCCTTTGCCTTCACCCGTCGTCCCCGAGGTGAAGGCGATGAGCGCGAGGTCGTCAGCCGCCGTGTCAACATTCGTGAACTCGGCGGGCTTGTCACGCATCAGCTGCTCGAGTGACTGTCCCACAGCGTTAGGCGCGCCGTCCGGGGCACCGAAGTGCACGACACGCGCACCTTCGCGTGGAGATCCATCCCCACGCCGCGTGAAGGCCTCCTCGCACTCAGTCGCGAGACGCGTATCAGTCAGCGCGAGCGTTATGCGTGCTTTGTCTGCCGTGAATACGAGCTCACGCGTGCGCAGCAGCGGCATTGTGCACACCACGACACCGCCGGCCTTGAGCACGGCGAACCAGCACGCAGCCATCATCGGATTGTTGGGGCCACGCAATAACACGCGATTGCCGGGCACGAGCCCGAGCTCGTCCACGAGCACGTGCGCGATACGGTTCGCCGTCGTCAACAGATCGCGATACGTCCAGCGACCGCCGGGATAATGAATGACGGTGCGATCCCCATCGCCGCGCTCGACGACGCGGTCCAACAATTCCACTGCGCAGTTCACTCGGTTTGGATAGCGCAGCTCGGGAATGCCCGTGAAATCGAGTCGCGGCCATAGTTCGCGCGGTGGCAACGACTCGCGGCCGAAGGTGTCGCGATGCGCAGTACGCACGTCGCCGGGGGCCCACGCGACCGTTCGCATGTCGTTAGGCACTGGCCGGCTCCGCCCCACCCGCCAGCAGCTCACGTGCGATGACGAGCCGCTGCACCTCGCTCGTCCCTTCGTAAATTCGCAGCGAACGGATTTCGCGATACAGCCGCTCCACCGGGCCGCCGTGTCGCACACCCAAAGCGCCTAACAGCTGAACCGCGCCGTCTATCGTGCGCTGCGCGGCTTCGGTGGCATACAGCTTGGCCATCGCTGCCTCGCGCGTCACGCGATCGGCGAGAGTGTCGCGGACCCACGCGGCGCGATAGACCAAGAGCGCGCTGGCATCGATATCCAGCGTCATGTCGGCCAGGCGCGCCTGCGTGAGTTGAAACTCCGAAAGAGGCTGATCGAAAAGCCGGCGCGCGCGCGCGTGATTCACGGCTTCTTGAAGCGCGCGACGCGCAAACCCGAGCGCCGCGGCGCCGACGGTAGAGCGAAAGACATCAAGAGTACCTAACGCGACTCGCAGTCCTTTCCCCGCCTCACCGACGCGCGCCGACTCGGCCACGCGGCATTTCTTGAACTGCAAGCGCGCCAACGGATGCGCCGCCACCGAACGAATGCGCTCGGCCACGCTCAACCCGGACGTGCCAGCTTCGACGATGAAGGCACCAAATGCGCGCTCACCCTCGTCAGGCGTCCGCGCAAAGACAACATAAAAATCGGCGATGCCTCCGTTCGAAATCCACGTCTTCTCGCCGTCGAGCACATAGTGCGCGTCGTCTCGACGCGCCACGGTTTGCATGGCGGCAACATCACTCCCGGCGCCCGGCTCCGACAAAGCGAACGCCGCAACGGCCGCTCCTTGCGAGACGCGCGGGAGATATCGCGCGCGCTGCTCGGCGCTTCCGAAGAGCGAAATAGGACCGCTACCCAGGCCCTGCATCGCGAATGCGAAATCTCCGAGCGGAACGTGTCGCGCGAGCGTCTCGCGTATGATGCATAACGAGCGGACGTCAAGCGGCGCCTTTGCGTCGGTCCCGGCACAGGCATGCCGGAGAACGCCGAGCTGTCCAAGCCGTTGCACGATGCGGCGGCACGTGGCGTCGACAGCGCCTTGATCATCCTCGTCGAATTCGTTCCAGGATGCGGCCTCCGTGCGACCCACGCCGTCAATTTCTTCCGCGAGCGCACGATGACGCTCTTCGAAAAATGGCCAGCTGAGAAATGAACGATCGACGGTCGCCATCGCGCTCAGTTCCCCTCGAACTTGGGTGTACCCTTGGTCGTGAAGGCCTTGTAAGCGCGCGCGAAGTCTTTTGTCTCCATACACAGCGCTTGGGCCTGCGCCTCATGATCGAGCGCATCGTCGATCGACATGTTCCACTCGTTATGGAGACACGACTTCGTGACGCTGTGTGCGAACGTCGGACCATCGGCGAGTGCCCGTGCGAGCGTCGTTGCCTCGGACTGCAGATCGCCAGGGTTCACAACCTTATTGTAGAAGCCCCAGCGCTCCGCTTCATCTGCAGTCATGAAGCGGCCCGTGTACAGTAATTCGCTCGCGCGGCCGTAGCCGATGATGCGTGGCAGAATGGCGCACGCGCCCATATCCGCACCGCTCAAGCCGACCCTAACAAAGAGAAACGCGACGCGGCTACGATCGGTGCCGATGCGTAGGTCGCTCGCCATCGCCAGGATCGCTCCAGCTCCAGCGCAGACGCCGTCGATCGCCGCAACGATCGGCTGTGGACAGGCTCGCATCGCTTTCACGAGACCGCCAGTCATCTTCGTGAAGGCGAGCAGCTCGTCCGGCCGGCCGCTTTCCTGGGCAGTGACCAGAGGGCCGATGATTTCGTGAACATCGCCGCCGCTGCAGAAGTTTTCGCCGGCACCTGTGATGATGACAACCTTGACCTCCGGCACGCGCTGCAACGTGCGAAACGTGTCAGTCAGCTCGGCGTACGATTCGAACGTGAGCGGGTTCTTTCGCTCAGGGCGATTGAGCGTGATCGTCGCGACGCCGCGCTCGAAGGACCAGGCGAAGTGGCGAGGGGCTATCGCGGAGGCGGGGGTCGTGGGAGCAGTAGTCATCTACGGCCGCGCCAAGACACGAGTGAGATCTGTCATAAGGCTAAACAGGGAGCTTTGGATTGCGAGTCGCGAGTGCAGGGTCTCGAGCCGAGCTGGCTAATTCCGGAAAGCTCCGTCGTGTAAATGCATGTCATGTAGTTACTGATTTGAACACTCAGCACTCGAAACTCGAGACTCGCCACTCAAAGCTCCCTGTTTTCAAGTGTCGTTAGGTTCGGCGGGCAGAATCAAGTGCCCGCTCCCGCGCAATCAGCCTCTCCAGTTGATCCTTGCCTGACCCATACTGCCACGGCCACGGCTGGTCGGACCAGCCGAGTTGCGCCGCGGCGTGCAGCGTCCAGTTCGGATCGGCGAGGTGCGGCCGTGCGAGCGCGACGAGATCCGCGCGTCCGGCCGCGATGATCGAGTTCACCTGATCGGCATCGGTGATGTTGCCGACAGCGATCGTGGGACATCCGACTTCGTTGCGGATGCGATCGCTGAACGGTGTCTGCCACATGCGTCCGTACACGGGCTTCGCGTCAGGCGACGTTTGACCAGTAGACACATGGATAATGTCCGCTCCCGCCGCGACGAACGCGCGCGCGATCTCCACGGCGTCGTCACCTGTCACGCCGGCTTCCACCCAATCGGTTGCCGAGATGCGCACTGACATCGGTTTCTCGTTAGGCCAGGCTTCACGCATTGCGCGAAAGACTTCCAGCGGGAAGCGCAGTCTCTTTTCGAGTGAGCCGCCGTACTCGTCGCTCCGGCGATTCGCCAGCGGTGTGATGAAGCTCGACAGAAGATATCCGTGCGCGCAATGCAGCTCGAGCATGTCGAAGTTCGCGCGTCCGGCGGCAGCCGTCGCCGAAACGAAGTCGCGCAGCACCTTCGCCATGTCTTCGCGCGTCATCTCTCGCGGCGTCTGCATCGTGGGCCGATGCGGCACTGCGGACGGCGCGTAGAGCTCCCAGTTCCCGCTGTCCAACGGAATATCGGTGCCCTCGAGCCCGAGCTTGGTCGACCCTTTACGACCGGAATGGCCGAGCTGCAGCGCGATCTTGGCCTGGCTCCATTCGTGAACGAAGTCGACGATGCGCGTCCACCCTGTCTCGTGTGCGGCGTCGTACATACCCGTGCAGCCGGGCGATATCCTCCCCTCTGGTGAAACGCACGTCATTTCCGTCATGACCAGACCAGCGCCGCCTAACGCTCGGCTTCCGAGGTGCACCAGGTGGAAGTCGTTAGGGACGCCGTTCACCGCGCTGTACATGTCCATCGGCGACACCACGACACGATTTCGTAGCGTGAGGCCGCGCAGCGTATACGGAGTGAACAGCGGAGGCGGCGCCGGTCGAGCATCGATGCCGCTGCGATCCGCGAACCACTCTTCGACGCCACTCAAGTAATCGGCGTCTCGCAGCCGCAAGTTCTCGTGACTCACCCGCTGGCTGCGTGTGAGAAGCGAGTAGGCGAACTGCTCAGGCTCGAGCGACCAATAGCGATCGACGTGCTCGAACCACTCCATCGAGTTGCGTGCCGCATTCTGCAGCCGCAGGACTTCGGTCGATCGCTCATCCTGATAGCGCTGCAGCGCCGCGCCTCGCTCATCGCTCGATGAACTGTCGGCGATCTGCGCGACTTCGCGCGCCAAAACAATCGCGTCCTCCATGGCGAGTTTGGTCCCCGAGCCGATCGACCAGTGCGCCGTATGCGCCGCGTCGCCAAGGAGCACGAGCCGACCGTCGTGCCAGCGACGATTGCTCACGCGTAAGAATCGCAGCCACGGTGCAGCGCGCTGGTGCGTCGCGTTATGCAGCAGCCGGGCGCCCTGGAGAATGTGGCTGAACATGCGCTCGCACGCGACGACGGTCGCGTCCGCGTCCAGTCGATCGAAGCCCGCACGACACCACGAATTCTGGTCGCACTCGACGACAAACGTTGCCAGATCATTGTCGAAGCGATACGCGTGCGCCTGAAACACGCCGTGCTCGTTGCGAACGAACGCAAACGTGAACGCGTCGAATCGGCGACGCGTCCCGAGCCATACGAAGCGATTAGGACGCAGCTCGAGCTCCGGCTCGAACTGCGCCGCGCCCTTGCCGCGGAATACCGAGTTGACGCCGTCCGCCGCCACGACGACGTCGGCGTCGCCCAGCCCAGTCGCCGCCAGATCATCCATGCCAGTGACATTCGTGCGGAACCGCACGTCGGCGCCTAACGCGATGGCGCGTTGCTGCAGGATCGAGAGCAGTGTTTTGCGAGAGATCCCGCTGAATCCGTGACCACCGGACCGCACGACCGATCCGCGGATGTGCACGTCGATGTCGTCCCAGTGGATGAACGACTCGGTGATCGCGCGATAGGTTGGCTCGTCGTCGGCTCGAAAATGCTCCAGCGTCTGATCTGAAAAGACAACGCCCCAACCGAACGTGTCATCCGCCGCGTTTCGTTCGAGGACGGTCACCGACGCTCGCGGCGCGCGCTGCCGCAGAAGAATGGCGAAGTAAAGCCCCGCCGGGCCGCCACCGACGACGACGACCTTCACGCGGCGACGGGCTCCTGAGCGTTGCGTCGCTCGAGCATCATGGAGTCTCCCAGGTCCCGCCTAACGCGGGCGCGGAACGAGCAGGTCGAGCAAAGAAGGCGACGTCGTCTTGATCTCGTCGCGCTCCAGACGGTCGAGAATCTGTTCCAGTGCCAGCTGAACGCGCGAGACCTTGCGCCGCTGTCGCCGCGCAATGGCCGTCGCTAGCAACACTCCGGAACCGGCCCATATCGCGCCGACGACTCCGCCGATCAGCAGCGACCCTTCAGGGAAGAGCGTCGCCAAACCGACGATGGCCGAAGCCGATGCCACACCGCCTCCGGCGACGACACCGCTTCCAACCGTGCTGCGACGCCGCGCGGCCCCGAGGTCCGCATCGATGCGCACGAGAGTCCGTTGTGCGTCGATTGCCGCGACGGATGCGGCGACTTCGCTCGCAACGACGAGCTCGTACGTCTTGCCGCGGAAATTGAAGCCGCGCTGCAGGTTCCCGAGAAAATCGCGCCGAGGCTCCCACGTTAGGCGGTCCGTCATGCGCCGCATCGAGAGCATCGACTCCTGCCGCTGCATCCAGTCGTCGAGCGCGGCGAGTATCGCCGCCGGCGATCCGCGCACGATGCGCGACGCGCTGACGCGCTCCGGCCCAAACAGACCGGCCAGCGTCGTACTCCCCGCTTCGCTCGGCCTTCCGACGCGTGTTCGTTCTTCCGCCAGCGCTCGGCGCATGAAGTCGCTGCTGATTCCGACTTCACCGCCTAACTCGACCAGCTCCTGCTCGGTCATTCCCTCCGAGGGTTCGACCGTTTGGGCCTGCAGTTCTGCCGCGCGCGTTAGGACACGCTCGAGCGCACCGCGATCCAGCGGGGTTGGAACAGCGGGAGGAGATGAACGCGCTGGCTTGTCGTCAGGCATTGCTCCCATTGCCCCTGCTGTACGGTCGGCTCAGCTCACCTGCCGCCCGCAAGTGATGCAGAAGCGCCAACCGATCTCCAATTCCGTATTGCACGCTGGACAATGCTGCGTGGTGAGGTCGTGGCCACAATACGGACAAAACACGATGCTCTTTCCGCCAGGCAGCGCTCCGGCACAGTAGCGACACGCGGATGGAGATTGATCGCCGGCGCCTGCCCCGGCGTCAGCGGCTCGACCCTGGCTCGTCGCTGAAACCGGCGAACCCGGGCTCTTGGAAGACGGCATGGCTGCAGATGGCTGATTGTGAGACGTCATCGGACTGGAGCTGCCCCTGCCGCCGCCAGCGCTGCCCCCACTGCCAACACTCGCCGTGCGAGGCGAATCCGGAGTCCCTGAGCCGGCTGCACTTATGCGCTCTGTCGCGCGCGCGGCGACACCCGACGAGGCAGCGACCGAGGCAGAGGCGCCAACAGCAGCCGTCGGTTGACTGATCGGCTGCTGATCGATGTGACGAACAGCATCGGCTGCCAGCCCGATACGTGATGTCGCGAAGCCACGATACGCAGACAAGTCGGGGTTCAGCGATTCGAGCTCATCCTGCAGCGCACGTTGCAGGTCGGCGTCACCCGTTAGGTATCCACGCGCGCCCGAGAGCAGCTGCATCAACGCCAACTCGTAGTCTTCCACACTGTCGACGCCTATCTCGCGTCGATTCAGGCGATACGGCACAACCTGCTGGTAGAGCTGCGATACCTCGAACGACTGCGTGAGCAGTTCGGGGTAGGCGGCTCGCACGTTATGCACGACACGGCGGAACAGGCGATCGAGATCGTCCATTGGCTGGAAACTTAGCACTTGGTGGGCAGGTAGCGGGGCGGCTGCAGAAGGCTGCCGGCCCGCTGGAGAAATGACGCTGCCCTACACTCGCGGTAACTGTGCCGCCGCGCGAAAAGCCTCGGGTGCGGGGAACGGCTCCGGCGTGAGCGGCTTGCCTTTGGCTGCATGCCGTTCGAGCCAAGTATCGAAACCGGACTCGACGAGACCGCCGGAATTTTCCTGCAGTTCAGCAGCGCGCATCGCCAGGTCGTTCGCGTATTCGTTTTGCGGGTGCCCCGCGTGGCCTCGAACCCAGCGCCATTGAACCCACTGGTCTGCCACCGCCCGCATAGCCTCATGCCACAGCTCCAGGTTTTCGATATCTCCCGTGCGGCGGCGCCAGCCGCGCTTCTCCCAGGAGTGCACCCACGAGTTCATGCCGTCGACGATGTAGCGCGAGTCGGTGGTAAAAACGACGCGCAGAGAGCTGCCCTTTCGGCCTAACGCCTTGAAGGTCTCGATCACTGAGCGCAGCGCCATGCGATTGTTCGTCGTGGCCGGCTCGGACACCCAGAGATCGCGCCTAACAAGCTTTCCGCGCTGCAGGATTTCGATGATCACACCCGCCCCGCCGGGATTCTCTCCTTCGCGGCCGTTGCCGAGACATGACTCATCGGCATAGACAGCGACGAGCGGCCGCTCTTTTTCCTTCGCGGCAGGACTCAAGCGACGACCTCGATGCCATCGATCTCATCCAGCATGAAGGTCACGACCTCGCCGGTTGCTGGATGCAACGCTTCGATCAACTCGCGCCCGCCGCGCATGCCGAGGCGACGCGGCACCACAACGAGCTCACCGCCCTGTCGCAGCACGGCGACGCGCGCCCCCGAGTTGATCGCTGCCTCGAGACGGTTGTAATCACCCGGCGACCAACGCGCGCCCGGCATTAGTCCCCGGAGCCGCACCACGTGAGTGCGAGATCCGTCAGCACATCACAGGCGCGATCGACTTCAGACAGCTCGACCCATTCACTATTGGCGTGTGCAAGCGTCATGTCGCCTGGGCCGAAGCAGATCGCCGGGATGCCGGCGGCGTTGAGCAGCGCGGCGTCGGTCCACGCGCTCATTCCTGCGATGCGCACGGCCTCGCCGTTTCGTTTGAGCGTCTCACTCAGCGCATTACATATCGGCGCGTCGACAGCGACGTCGCTCGGCAGCTGTGAAAAGACGTGCTGCACGGTCGCCTGCAGCGCCGGTTCGCGCCGCCTAACGCTGTCGCACACGCGCTCGATCTCGGCCAGCACTTGCTCGGTGCTCTCGCCCGGAAGCGTACGGCGCTCGATCTCGAGCCGGCAGGCTTCGGGATATGTCGACCATCCAGCTCCGCCGCTTATCGTGGCCGCGTGCATCGACGCATGGCCGAGGAGCGGATGCGCGTGCGCCGTCAGCTCTTCACGCTCGAAATCAGCCAGCGCAGTCATTACATGCGATGCGTGCAGAATGGCGTCGACGCCGAGGTCGTAGCGGCTGCCGTGCGCGGCGCGCCCGCGGCAATCGATGGTCACCCATGTAAAGCCGCGGTGGGCAGGCATGATCGTAAGTCCCGTCGGTTCCGTGACGATCGCTGCGTCTGCACGCACGCCTGATTCGACAAGCGCCTTGGTGCCCACGCTCTTGAACTCTTCGTCAACGACGCAAGCGACGACAAGCTCGCCTGAGATCCCGCGGGACGCGGCGCGAAACGCCGCTGCGCACATCGTCGCTACGCCGGCCTTCATGTCACTCGCGCCGCGGCCATAAAGCCGCCCGTCCTTCACCTCGGCGTCGAACGGCGAGTGCGACATGCCGTCGACAGCGACGACGTCGATGTGGCCGTTGAACATGAGGGAGCGTCCGCCAGCGGACTTGCCCGCGCGCGCGATCACGTTAGGCCGGCCGGGGGCCGTGTCCTGCAGCTCCACCTGCATCCCCCAGGACCGCAGAATGTCGCACAGCAGTCGCGCGATTGCCCCTTCGCCTGGCGCTCCCGGAACGAGATCAGGATTGCGAGAGTCTGTCGCGACGAGCGCCCGGAGCAGTCCCTTCGCGTCTCCTGGAGCTACCGCGCTCACTCCTCCGCCATCCACGTGAACCCGCTTTCATCGATGACCACGGGGACCAACTCCGCCATCTCACCGACCGTGCGACGCACGAAGTCGGCGTTGTTGCTGCCGGCGATGATGAGCACGCAGCCGCCGCCCGATGCGCCAAGCGCCTTTCCGCCTAACGCGCCGGCGATACGCGCGCGCGCGAGGATTTCGTCAATCAGCGGCGTTGGAATGGACGGATGCAGCTCGCGCTGATGCGTCCAGTGCTCGCCAACAAGCGTCCCCAGCTCGTCGAGATCGTTTCGCGCTAGCGCATCTGCCATCTGCGTGGCCAGCGCTTTCATGCGCGCGAGGCACTCGACGACAACCGGGTCGCGCACGCGGTAGGAATCGAGCACGGCGCTTACCGTATCGCCGCTGATCCGCGATTGCCCGGTGTACGCCACGATGCAGCGGCGCTCGAGCTCCCGACGCGTTTCCATGGAAAGCGGAAGCTGCCGGACTCGCGTGACCGTCCCGAATTCGAGCGCCAGCGCGCCGCCGTATGCGGCGGCATAGTGGTCCTGTCGCCCGCCCGGCACCTGGAGCCCGTCAACTTCCGTGGCGCGACTGCGTTCGGCGATCGCGGTTCGGTCCAGCTCTTCACCGCTCCACGCCGCCAGCGCGCCGGCGATCGCGACGCCACTTGCTGACGAGCCCCCGAGTCCGGCGCCGATCGGAAAGTCGCTGCGCAATTCCACGCCGACGTCGCGCACGCCGCTGCGCGTCAGCGCGACTTCGACAAGGCGCTGATCCGGGACCCGTGCGCAATTGACGTTAGGCGCGGCTCGCGAATTATCGTGCAAACGGCGCAGGCGTACCGTCGCATACGCGCCGATCGCAACGCTGCACACGCGCCCACCTTCGCGTTCGCTGTATGGGGGTACGTCCGTCCACCCCCCACCAAAATCGATGCGTGTTGGTGCGCGGGCGACTAAAGATCTCATGACTTGAGCGCCCTTATCGAAAGCGATCGCACGACAAATCGACGCATTGGCGCGAAAACCTATAGCGCGCGCACACGTGCGCAAACGCGCGCGGAAAGCGCTAGATCGTTGACTGATGATGCATGCGGGCGGTACACGCGGCACGCGCCCCGACGATGAATCAGCGCTTCTTGGGATTCTTCTTCGTTGGAGCCTTTGCCGCAGCCTTTGGTGCTGCCTTCGCTTTGGGTTTTGCAACGGGAGCTGGAGCCGGCGCCGGAGCTGCTTTCACGACAGGCTTGGCTGCTTTTTCTTGTTTCGCGGGTGCCGGGGCAGCTTTCGGTTTCGCCTTTGTACCGTGCGCGTGCTCGACATCGCGCATCAATTTGTCGGCTTCGTCCTGTGTCATTTGCCCGCGGCGGACCATGTACTGCACCAGCTCGCGAGCGCTCTCGAGCGCGAACGCTGTGAGACCAGCCGCTGCACCGATCACGTCCTTCATCGCCGCTGCCATCTTGCTGCCGGCTTCGAGGCTGATTTCGTGAGCGCGCGCGGCCATCTCGGCGACGGCGTCGCGAACGTCCTGTCCACGATGTCCGGGCCCTCGCCGCGGCGGGGGTGGGACAACCGGAGAACCTGCAGCTGGAGTAGGCGCAGTCGTTTTAGCGGCGTCGGCCGGAGCCGGCGTCGCACCACCGGGCGCTGGATTGGTCATCGAAATGGTATCGGTTCTCGCGAAAGCGGGGGCCGGGGCGGGCGGGAGGCGCTACACAGCAGGGCAGGGACTGGAGCGACCAACTGTCCTGAATGTTTGCCGTTACCGCGCTGCAAAGCCGGGGTGGCGACGGGCGCTAAGTATATGATTTTTCAGTCGTCATGCAAGCCAATTCGCGTGATGCTTTACGCGCTGTAAGCCTAACGCGAACCGCACCTTGTGACGACTGTATCATAACATGATCGCGACATAAACGTGACAGAATTGCTCAAGGGTATCAAAGTTCTCGATATGTCGAGGGTCCTCGCCGGACCACTCTGCGGCATGACCCTGGGAGACCTGGGCGCAGACGTCATCAAGGTGGAGCGGCCTGGTTTGGGTGACGAAAGCAGGCAATGGGGGCCGCCTTTTGACGAGCGCGGCGAAAGCGCGTACTACCTCAGCACCAACCGCAACAAACTTGGCATCGCGCTGGACCTCAACGTCGCCGATGACCTTGCGGCCCTGAACGATCTGATCACAGGGGCCGATGTGGTGCTCGAGAACTTCAAATCCGAAACGCTTAGTAAGGTGAAGCTCGACCGCGATGAGTTGCTCGACGCGCACCATCGCCTCATCTGGCTCACCCTCACCGGCTTCGGTCTCGACAACCCGCGGCTCGGGTACGACCTCGTCGTGCAGGCAGAGAGCGGGTGGATGGCAATCACCGGTGAACCCACCGGCGAGCCGATGAAGGTCGGGGTCGCGCTCGCCGATGTCATCGCAGGGAAGGATGCCGCGCTCTCGATCATGGCCGCACTCGTCGCGCGTGAGCGATCACGCGTGACGCTGCCCGTAAGCGCCAGGCGTCTGCACGTTTCCCTGGCGCACTCCGCGATCGCTGCGCTTGTGAATGTCGCTCAAAACGTGCTGGTCTCCGGCGACGAGGCGCGCCGATTCGGGAACGCTCACCCCAACCTCCTTCCGTATCAGGCGTTCAGGGCGCGCGATGGCTACATCGTGATCGGCGTAGGAAACGATCGGCAGTGGGCGAGCTGCTGCGCTGCGCTGGATCTGCCCGAGTTAGGCGAAGACGAGCAGCTCGCGAGGAACAGAGGGCGCCTCGCGAATCGCGAGCGCGTGACCGGGACGATCGCTCGTCGAGTGACTGAGCGGGACGGGCAAGAGTGGCTCACTCGATTGAGCAGGGCTGGTGTGCCGGCTGGTCGCGTGCGCGCGGTAAGCGAGGCTCTCGGCGACGTCGCCCATTCGGCTCTCACGGGCATCGCGCCGTCCGTTCCTGGTACCGTCCGATTGCCGCCTCCGAAACTCAATGAACACGGAGCCGAGATACGTCGGCTAGGATGGGGGGCCTTCAAGTCCGCTGGCAGGTGAGGCTTGAAGCTCTCAGCTGTCAGCCGACCGCTGACTGCTGTCAGCTGCTGTCAGCCCGTGTGTGGGGATGTTGTTACTCCTAGAGAATTGGTTCGTCCACGCACGTGACCCAAATCGCACTCGGGGTGATGCTGCCGGGAAGCACTGGCCTGTCCCGGCGCCGGAAGGGCAATTACTCTTCCGCCGTGCAGACGGCTGTCGCGGCTCCCCAAATCGACCAGTCGCAAGCGGATCAAGAGGTTATCACGCGGGTGCTCGCCGGAAATCGCGACGCATTCGGGATCTTGATCCAGCGGTACAGCGATCCGCTCTACCGCCATGCCCTCGGGATGACAGGCAGTCCCGACGTGGCAGAGGACATCCTCCAGATGTCTTTCATCAAAGCGTACCAGCACCTCTCCGAGGTGCGCGGTCGCTTCGACGCCTGGGTTTTCAGAATCGTCGCCAACGGGTGCAAGGACTGGCTGAAGAATATTCGGCGCACGCACCTGAGCTACGACGAGGACGATCAACCGACTGGCTACGCGAATCCGGAAGAAGATCTGGATCGCACCGAGCTCAGAGGTGATCTCGACACCGCGCTGGGCAGCTTGCCGTCCTCGCTGCGGGAAGCGTTCATCATGAAGCACGTCGAGGGTCGTTCGTACGAAGAAATGGCTGACTTGTTAGGCACCACGGTCGGGGCGCTCAAGATGCGTGTCCATAGAGCACGTGAGGCGCTCCAGTCTCTCTTAGAGGAGAAATACGCCTAATGTTGGACAACGAAATGGACCGCGACAGCGAACGAGAGGTTGGCCGCGAGCGCGGCAATCTTCCGTCGGACGCTACGGGTTCGGTGGGCGACCGTGAAGTGCCGCTGACCTCACATGCAACGACCGACGTGATAAATCGCTGGTTAGATGGTGACACGACCGAACCGGCCGGGCTCCGCGGCGATGCCGCGCGCCAGGTCGAATTCTGGCGCCGCATCGGTGAAGAAACCGATCGCCGCCGACGCATGGCGACGCCTGCGTACCTGCCTGCCAAGATCATGGCGGCGCTGCCGACGGTGGAAGCACCGCGGGCATCGACTGCGTTCTGGCGGCGCGACACGAAACTCTCGCCCGGCTTGCTCATCGCCGCGGCCGCGGGGCTCATCGCGTTAGGCGCGCTCGTCGCGAGCTTTTTGAT
>DASYRX010000083.1:0-17113 GCA_036003845.1 Gemmatimonadaceae bacterium
GAGCGTCGCTGCGACGACGACCGCGACGGCCGCGGAATAGCGGAATGAGCGCATGTGAACTGGGGACTGAGGGGGGACCAGGGTCGCCCTGGAGAAAGCGTCGACTAATAGAGTCGAAGAAGAACGCAGGACGCCAGGCGACTGCTGATACTACTCGAGGTCAAAGGTCAAAGGTCAAAGCCACATTCCTCATGCACGTCCTTTGACCTTTGGCCTTCGACCTTTGGCCTTTGGCTTCCGCCTCTGGCCCCCGGCCGGGCGTTCAAACACATTCGCCGCGTGCCTCGCTACCCGGATTCTCCCGTCTTCTACCGCGACTTGGCACACGACTACCCCAAGATCGTGCGCGGTGAAGGGTGCTGGCTTTTTGACTCCGAGGGGCGGCGGTACCTGGATGGAGTCGGCGGGGCGTTTGTCGTGAACGCAGGCCATGGGGTCCGTGAGATCGCCGACGCGATGGCGCGCCAGGCCGGCAAGATCGCCTACGTCAACAGCAGCGTATTCACGCACGAAGCCGTGGAGGAGATGGCCGGGCTTCTGATCGAGCGCGCGCCGGCATTCACAAAGGCGTACTTCCTCAACTCCGGATCCGAGGTAACCGAGGCGGCGCTCAAGCTCGCGCGACAGCACTGGCTCGCGCGCGGCGAGCCCAAGCGGCATCGCGTGATCGCGCTCAAGCCATCGTACCACGGCAACACGCTGCTCGCGCTCTCCGCGTCGGCTCGCGAGCACTACAAGACGTACTTCGGTCAATGGCTCATCGACGTCACTCGAATCCAGGCGCCGGATCCGTATCGCTGTGCGTGTGGCGGCTCTGGAAACGGCTGTCTCGTTTGCTCGGGTGACGTACTCGCCGAAGCCATAGGAAAACTCGGTGCGGACAGCGTGGCGGCGTTCATCGCCGAGCCGATCGGCGGCAGCTCGAGCGGGGCGATGGTACCTAACGCAAGTTACTGGCGCCGCGTGCGCGAGATTTGCGACAGCACGGGCGTTCTCTTCGTGGCTGACGAGATCCTCTGTGGAGCGGGGCGCACGGGAAGCTGGACCGCGATCGAAACATGGGGCGTCCCACCCGATATCCTCACGTTAGGCAAGGGGATCGCGAGCGGTTACGCGGCGCTGTCGGCCGTGCTGACCACCGAGCGTGTCATCGACCCCATCCTCGAGAGTGGCAAGTCGTTCGTGCACGCGCAGACGTTCTCGCACCACGCCGTCGCCTGCGCCGCTGGTGTCGCCACGCTCAAGTATCTCGACGCCAATAAGCTCGTCGCGCGCTGTGCCGAAATGGGACGGCTCTTTCATGCCAAGCTCGCGTCGCTGCGCGGTCTGCCGCACGTCGGCGACATCCGCGGCCGGGGGCTGCTCGCCGGCGTCGAGTTTGTGGCTGATGCGCATTCGCGCGAACCATTCCCGCGCTCGGAGCAGTTCGCGGAGCGTTTCGTGGATGCCGCACGCGCGCATGGGCTCGTCGTCTGGCCGAACATCGGCAACGTCGATGGCGAGCGCGGTGACATCATCATGCTGGCGCCGCCGTTCATCGTGACCGAGGCCGAGTTGGACGAGCTGACGCAGCGCTTCACGAGCGCGCTCGAGACGACCCTCGGCCTGGCTCCTGTGCGGCATCTCGGCGCCAGCTCTACCTAACGATGGCGCGCGACTATCCCCGGATCGTAACGCCGCCCCCAGGTCCGAAAGGCCGCGCGATCGTAGACAAGGATCGCGAGTGGACATCGCACTGCTACATCAAGGAGTATCCGCTCGTCATCGCGCGCGGCTCCGGCGCGATGGTGGAAGACGTCGACGGCAATCGTTTCCTCGACTTCATGGCTGGCATCGCGGTAGCCTCCACCGGTTTCAGTCACCCGGACGTTGTGCGCGCCGTGCAAGAGGCCGCATCGCGATTCCTGCACATCTGCGGCTCGGATTTCTACTATGATGCAATGGCCGCGTTATGCGAGCGACTCGCGAAACTCGCGCCTGGACCGACAAAGAAGCGTGTTTTTCTCACCAATTCCGGGACCGAGACCACAGAGGCCGCCATCAAACTCGTGCGCCACGCCACTCGACGCACGGCGATCCTCGCATTTCACGGCGCCTTTCACGGTCGCTCGACAGGAGCCGTCAGCCTAACGTCGAGCAAGGCGCGGCAGCACGCCGGCTTCGGTCCGCTGCTGCCCGACGTGCACCACGTGCCTTTCGCCTATCGCTATCGCTGCCGTCACTGCGCGTCGCTCGACACGTGCACGCTGGCGTGCGTCTCGTCGATTGAATCGGAGTTATTCACTCGGCACCTCGATCCCGCCGATTGCGCGGCGATCTTCGTCGAGCCGATCCAGGGCGAAGGCGGCTACGTCATTCCGCCTAACGGCTTCATGCGCGGCCTGCGCGAGCTTTGCGATCGGCACGGGATTCTTCTCGTGTGCGATGAAGTCCAGAGCGGCGTCGGTCGCACTGGGCGGATGTGGGCGTGCGATCACGAGGGAATCGAGCCCGATATCCTGCTCACGGCCAAAGGACTCGGCTCCGGCATGCCGATCGGCGCGATGATCGCGCGCGAGACGATCGACCGCTGGAAGACAGGATCGCACGGCTCGACGTTCGGCGGTAATCCGGTCTGTTGCGCGGCGGCGCTCGCGACGCTCGATCTCGTGGAGCGAGAGTTGATGGCGAACGCGCGAGAGCAGGGTGAGCGCCTCATTGGGGCGATGCGCAAGCTCGCCGGCAAGTATGCCTGCATCGGCGACGTACGCGGTCGCGGTCTCATGATCGGGCTGGAGTTTGTGAAGGATCGGGCGACGCGCGAGCCGGACGGTGAACTGGTGCACAAGCTCGTTGAAACGGCATTTCAGCGCGGACTCCTGTTGTTAGGCGCCGGGCGCAGCGCTCTGCGCCTCGCTCCGCCACTCATCATCGACTCGACCGACGTCGACACCGGCGTACAGATCATCGATCAGTGTCTCGCCGAGCTGACAGCGGCATGAGCGGCAAGGTCTGCACGATGCGCGAGGCGATCGCGCAGCACGTGCACGACGGCGACACGGTTGTCATCGAAGGGTTCACGCATCTCATCTGTTTCGCGGCGGCGCACGAGATCATCCGGCAGCGGCGTCGCAACCTGACACTGTGCCGCCTAACGCCGGACCTGGTAGCTGATCAAATGATTGCGGCCGGCTGCGTGAGCATGCTCGTCTTCTCCTGGGCGGGAAATCCGGGAGCGGGCTCTCTTCATGCCTTCCGGCGCGCGGTGGAATCCAACCAGCCGCCCCTCGCGTTGGACGAGTACAGCCATTTCGGGATGGTCGCGCGGCTCTCTGCCGGCGCCGCTCGGCTCCCGTTCTGGCCGCTCAAAGACTACATGGGGACGGATATCCCCAAGGTCAACGCTCGCATCCGGTCCGTGCAGTGCCCGTACACGGGCGAGTCGTTGGCGACCGTCCCGGCGCTCAATCCGGACGTGACGATCGTTCATGCGCAGCGGGCGGACGCGTTAGGCAATACGCAAGTCTGGGGTCTGGTTGGGACGCAGAAAGAGGCGGCGTTTGCATCCTCGCGTGTGATCGTCGTCGTTGAAGAACTCGTGGACGAAGTCGTGATCCGTCAGGACCCGAATCGCACGATCCTTCCAGGGTTGATCGTGGACGCCGTCGTCGTCGAGCCGTGGGGCGCGCACCCATCGTACGCGCAGGGCTACTACGATCGCGATAACGATTTCTATGTCGATTGGGAAGTCATCTCGCGAGATCCCGCGAGGTTGAACGGGTATTTGGACGATTGGGTATTCGGCATTCCTGATCGGGCTGCGTACCTTTCGCGACTACCGACACTGCGCGACCGCCTAACGGCGGACGACCGCGTCTGCGCAGGAGTCAACTATGGCTACTGATTTAGGGGTTAGTGGTTCGGGGTTAGGGGTTAGCCTAGCGCGACTTTTCGTCGATCCCGGGCTAACCCCTAACCCCCAACCCCTATCCCCTTGGTGGCGGGAATGAGTAGTAACGAGTTTTCGCCCGCAGAAATGATGGCGGTAGCAGCCGCCCGCGAGTTGCGCGACGGCGAGGTTGTTTTCGTTGGAATCGGACTGCCCAACCTGGCCTGCAACCTCGCGCGCGCGACGCACGCGCCGAACCTCGTGCTCATCTATGAGTCGGGCGCCGTCGGTGCGACGCCCGACCGGCTGCCGCTATCGATCGGCGATCCCGCGCTCGTGGCCGGCGCACTCATGGTCTGCGGAATGGCCGACGTTTTCCAGTGCTTCCTCCAAAACGGCCGCATCGAAGTTGGTTTCCTCGGCGGAGCGCAGGTCGATCGTTGGGGGAACATCAACACGACGGTGATCGGTGAGTACGCGCGCCCCAAAGTACGGCTGCCTGGGAGCGGTGGCGCGGCGGAAATCGCCATTCACGCGAAGCGCACGCTGGTCGTGAGCCGCCTAACGCCCCGCGCGTTTCCGGCCGAAGTGGATTTCATTACGAGCCCTGGCCATCGCTCGCGCGGAGGCACGCGCCGCGAGCTGGGAATGCCCGGAGCCGGACCGATCAAAGTCATCACCGACAAAGGCATCCTGGAACCCGACGAGTCCGGCGAGCTCGTTCTCACACAGGTCTATCCGGACGTTGAGTTTGAGCAGGTGCGCGCCAGGGTTGGATGGCCGCTGCGCGCGCGCGAGCCGTTAGGGACGTGCGCGCCGCCGACGGCACGCGACATCGATCTCCTGCGCAACGAGTTGGATCCCAAGCGCCTCTTCCTCGGCGCAGCGGCGTGACGCAACAAGCCCAGGGGGAACTGGCACTCGCGAGACGCCTGACACTGCGCGACATGGTGCTGCTCAACCTCGTCGCGGTGATCAGCCTGCGCTGGCTTGCGACGTCGGCTGCCACGGGGCCCAGCGCGCTCGTGCTCTGGGTGCTGGCTGCGCTGTTCTTCTTCATTCCCATGGGATTCGCCGTCAGCGCGCTCAGCGTTAGGCATCCGGAAGCGGGCGGCCTGTACGCCTGGACCAAGCGCGCGTACGGCGACAGGCACGGCTTCATCTGCGGCTGGTGTTATTGGACCAACAACCTGCTGTACTACCCGAACTTGTTGCTGGCCACCGCGGCGATTTTTACGTACGCTTTCGGCCGAGGCGGCACAGGTCTCGAAAACGACCTGGGCTTTGTCATTCCCACGACGCTATTGATGCTGTGGTTCGCTACGCTGATCAACGTCGTTGGCGTGGGAACCGGACGCTGGCTGCAGAATATCGGCGCGATCTGCATGTTCCTTCCGGGGGTCGCGCTCATCGTGTTAGGCATCATCGAGGTGACGACGCGCGGTTCGGCCAATGAGTTCTCGGTCGCCACGATGACACCGAACCTGCGCGACTTCTCGGCTGTGAATCTCTGGGCCTCGATCGCGTTCGCTTTTGCCGGCCTGGAACTCGCGCCGACGATGGCGGCCGAAGTACGCGATCCTGAGCGAACGCTCAAGCGAGCAGTGCTCATCGCGGCGCCGCTGTGCCTGGTGGTTTACGGGCTCGGAACAGCATCGGTGCTGTGGATCGTGCCGCACAAGGACGTCAACATCGTGACAGGCATCCTGCAGGCGATCGACGTTGGTGCAAGTTCGTTAGGTGTCGCCTTCGGCTGGATCAGCGCCGTCGCTGCGGCTCTCGTCGTGATCGGCAATTTGGGGAGCATCGGCGCCTGGCTCAGCGGGCCGGCGCGCGTCGCGCTGACGATCGGCATCGACAGATACTTTCCGCGCGCCTTCGGCCGCGTTCATCCGAAGTATCGCACGCCATACGTCGCCTTTTTCGTGCAGGCGAGTGTCGGTACGATCTTTCTGCTGCTCGGTGTGTTAGGCAGAGGGACGACCGTCCAGAGCGTATACCTCATTCTGCTGGATACGATGCTGCTCTTGTACTTCATACCGTTCCTGTATCTGTTCGCGTCGTACATTCGCATCGAGCTGCCGCACGCAGCTGGATTGAAGAAGCTACGCATCGTCGCAACCGGAATCTCCGGTTTCGCGCTCACGCTCTTCGCGATGATCGTAGCCTGCGTTCCGCCGACCGGCACGCCCAGTATTGTCGCGTTCGAAGCCAAAGTGGTCGGTGGAGCGCTGTTCTTCGTTGTAGCGGGAACGACGCTCTACGCCTGGCGCCACCGTGCCATCGCCGTTGCTGCCTAACGTGAGGACGCACGGCACCGTCGCGCTGCTTTGGATCACGGCCGCGCACTCGGTGTTCGCGCAGCGCCAGCCCGTGTTGCAGCAGATCCGCGTGCCGCACAACTATTACTATCGCGAGATGTACCTGCCGCAGGTCACGAGCGGGCCAAGCTCGGTGACGTGGTCGCCTGACGGCAAGGAACTGATCTACAGCATGCAGGGAACGCTCTGGCGCCAGCGCCTCGGAAGCGAAGAGGCGACGCAGCTGACGGACGGCCCCGGCTATGATCATCAGCCCGACTGGTCGCCGGACGGACGCTACGTCGCGTACGTCTCATACGAACGCGACGCGATGCCTCTCCGGCTGCTGGATCTCACGACGGGCGAGTCGCGTGTGCTGCTGGACAATGCCGCCGTGAACGTGGAGCCGCGCTGGTCCCCCGACGGAACGCGATTGGCTTTTGTGTCAACGGCGTATGAGGGCCGTTTTCACATCTTCATCGGAGACTTTACGGCCGGCGCGCTCAGCGCGCCGCAGCGTATAAGTCAGGATCGCGACAGCAAACTCCCGCGCTACTACTACAGCATCTACGATCACTATTTGTCTCCCGCGTGGTCTCCTGATGGCCACGAGCTCATCGCGATCGCGAATCGTGAACACATCTGGGGATCTGGCGGGATCTGGCGCATGGAAGCGCGTCCCAGTGGCGCGCTGCACGAGATTCGCGATGAAGAAACGACTTGGCGTGCGCGTCCCGATTGGTCGCGCGACGGCAAGCGCGTGGTGTACGGCTCGTACTTCGGCCGCCAATGGCATCAACTCTGGCTCATGTCAGCCGACGGCGCCAATCCCTTCCAGCTTACCTACGGTGAGTTCGACGCGACTGGGCCGCGCTGGTCGCCTGACGCCGATCGCATCGCGTACATCTCCAATGAGGGCGGCAACACCTCGCTCAAGATCGTCACCGTGCCAGGTGGAGGGATCAGCGATGTGCGCGCGGCGCGCCGTCGTTACCTTCGCCCCGGTGGCACGCTCAACCTAACGATCACGGACGCCGCAGGCGTACCAATCTCGGCGCGCGTGTCGGTCACGGGCGCGGACGGCAGAGGCTATGCGCCGGATGACGCCTGGCGTCACGCCGACGACGGATTCGATCGTCGTCAGCGACTGTACGAGCCGACATACTTCCACTCGCGCGGGCTCGCGACGCTCACAGTGCCCGCCGGCGAGTACACAGTCGAAGTACTACGCGGCCTGGAGTACCGCTTCGAGCAGCGCAAGGTCAGCGTCCCGCCTAACGCAGCGACCACCGTGCGTGTCCCGCTCCGCCGCATCGACAACCTGGCGGCGCGCGGCTGGTACAACGGTGATCTGCACGTGCACATGAATTACGGCGGGATCTATCGCAACACGCCCGATCGTTTGCGCGCGCAAGCCCGCGCGGAAGCGCTCGATCTCGTCGAGAATCTGATCGTCAATAAGGAAGGCCGCATCCCCGACATCGGATACTTCGAGGGATCGCGTGCGCAGCCGCAGACGGTCCCACCGCTCATCTTCCACGACGAGGAGTACCACACGTCGTACTGGGGCCACAGTGGGCTGCTGGGCCTAACGAACAACATCTTGCTGCCAGGCTATGCGGCGTACACGCACACAGCCGCGTCGTCTCTCGTCCCGATGAACGCCGACATCTTTGCGCAGGCGCGCTCGCAAGGCGCCATCGTCGGATACGTGCATCCGTTCGACGTATATCCCGATCCCACCGATCGCACCAAGAATCTCACGCACGAGATTCCCGTCGACGCAGCGCTCGGCGGCGTCGACTACTACGAGAGCGTTGGTTTCAACGAGGACGCCATGGCGTCGCAGCGCGTCTGGTACTCGCTGCTCAACAACGGGTTCCGCATCGCGGCCGGGGGCGGCACCGACGCCATGATGAACTACGCGTCGCTGCGCGGGCCGCTCGGCGTGAATCGCGTCTACGTGCAAACGCAAGGGCCGCTCACACAGCGGTCTTTTCTCGCCGGGATCAAAGCGGGGCGCACCTTCGCCACGAACAGCGCACTGCTCGAACTGAGTGTCAACGGACAGAGCATCGGCAGCGAGCTCAAGCTGCCTAACGGGCGCCACGCGCTCAAAGTCAGAGCGCGAGTGCGCTCGCTGATTCCTATCGAGCACGTGGAAGTCATCAAGAATGGCGAAGTCGCAGCGACGATTCCACTCTCGGCCGACAGCATGAGCGCCTCGGCTGACATCACCATCGACGCCGACAAGAGCGCGTGGATTCTGTTACGCGCGTGGAGCGCGGGAGCGCGACATCCCATCTACGATTTCGCGCCCATCGCTACGACGAGTCCGATCTACGTGACCGTTGGCGGCGCGCCCGTTCGTTCACGGACGGACGCCGAGTACTTCATCGCTTGGATCGATCGGTTAATCGAAAGCGCCGAACGGTATCAGGAGTACAACGCGCCCGCCGAGAAGGCGCGCGTCTTAGCGCGGCTGGCGGAAGCACGCGCGGAGTACGTTAGGCGTTCCGTACAACCTTAAGAGCTTCCGCTGTTGAGTTGATCGAGCCGTTTACGAAGAAAACGGCGCTCCGGCTCGTTCCCCGCCAATCGCAAAGCCGTCTCGAACGCTTCGGCCGCTGCCTCGCTTCTGCCAAGCCGGCGGAGTAACTCGCCCCTTGCCGAGTGGAGCGGTGCATAACCGCGCAGCACGCCGCGGTCGCGCAGTTCGTCGATCAGCTCGAGCCCCTTCTCGTATCCTTCGGCCATCGCCAGTGCGGCCGCGCGATTCAGCTCGATCACGGGTGATGGTCTGAGCCGCAGCAGCAAGTCGTATAAGCCCGCCGCCTCGCGCCAATTCGTCGCTGCAGCGTTAGGCGCTCGCGCGTGTACTGCGGCGATGGCCGCCTGCACCGCGTATGCTCCTACGCGGCCGTCCCGGAAAATACGGTCGACGATGGCGAGTCCCTCTTCGATAGCCTGACGGTCCCAGCGCTCGCGGTCCTGTGCATCCAGCAGCACCAGGTCGCCGTCCGGCGACTGCCGTGTGTCCCTCCTGGAGTCGTGCAGCAGCATGAGCGCAAGGAGACCGGCCGCCTCGCCCTCACGCGGCATTAGCTCGACGACGAGCCGCGCCAGTCGAATCGCCTCCTGACAGAGCTCGCGCCTAACGATCTCTTCACCGGCCGTGGCTGCGTATCCTTCGTTGAATACCAAGTAAATGACGGCGAGCACCGCGTCGATACGCTCGGTCCATGTCGAGGGCGGCGGGACCTCATACGGAATCTTCGCCGCGCGGATCTTGCTCTTCGCACGCACCAGTCGCTGCGCCATGGTCTCCAACGGGACCAGAAACGCGCGCGCGATCTCCTCGGTCGTCAATCCGCACACAGTCCGCAGCGTGAGGGCAACCTGCGCTTCCAGCGCTAGCGCGGGGTGGCAGCACGTAAAGATCAACCGCAGACGATCGTCGGGATATCCCGTGTCTTCCGCGGGCGGCTCCGCCGGCGCGAGTCGAAACGCCTCCGCGTGTCGCTCAAAACGAGATGCACGCCGTGCGCGATCGATAGCCTTGAAGCGGCCCGCACTCACCAGCCAGGCGCGCGCGTTAGCGGGGACTCCGTGTTGGGGCCACTGCTCGAGCGCCGCCGTGAAGGCGTCTTGCAAGGCCTCCTCGGCGGCGTCGAAATCACCCGTTAGGCGGATCAGCGTCGCGAGCACACGGCGCGACTCGTCGCGATACACCTGCTCAACAGTCGCCGCGATGTCCACCTAACGCCTCACTTCTAAATCAGCGGCCTCACTTCGACGGCGCCGTTGCTCGCGGTCGGAATCCGCGCGGCCACTGCAATCGCTTCATTCATGTCTTGCGCTTCAATGAGGATGTATCCACCGAGTTGCTCACGTGTCTCTGCGAACGGACCGTCCGTTGTCTGAGTCTGCCCGTTGCGAACACGAACTATTGTGCTTTGCTGCGTTGGCGCGAGCTGAGAGCCGTCGACGAACTGGCCCCTCCGTGTGATCTCCTCACGGAGCGACCCGTATGCGCCATAGACCGCGCTCCGCTCGGCGTCCGAGAGTTTCCAGAACGCAGCCTCGTCATCGTAGATCAGGCACATGAACTTCATGGATGAGGCCGGACGCTACGCGGGAACAGGCGCAGGTGCACTCGTCATCCACCCGATCGTGGCGCCAGCCGCATCGCGCAGAATCGCGATCCGCCCCACGTTAGGCACATCGAAGGCGGGCCGCAACACGGTCGCCCCGCGTTTGGTGGCCGTCGCGATGCGCGAGTCGATGTTGTCAACCTCGAGATACGGGAACCAATACGCCGACTTCGCGCCGTCGAGCGGGCCCTGCTCGAGTGTCGTGATGCCGGCCACGTACTTGTCCCCCTGCTTCGCCACAAAGTACTGACCTTGCGGCATCGGAAACTCTTCGATCGTCCAACCGACTGCTTTGCTGTAGAAATCTTTCGCCTTCTGGATGTCGTTGGTGGACAGCTCGTTCCAGCTAAAGGTGCCGTGCGTATGCATAAGAGTGCTCCGTTGTGTGCGGTTAGGCTTGTGCGGCTGCCACTTGTTGACGCCAGGCGTCGAGCGTTGGTGGCACAACCATGATTGGCCGTACTTCGATCGATCCGATGCGAGCCCCGGGAATCCGCCCGGCGATTGCCACGGCTTCGTCGAGATCCTTGGCCTCGATGATGTAATAGCCGCCTAACTGTTCCTTCGTCTCGGCGAACGGCCCGTCAGTTGTTTGCGCCTTGCCGTTGCGAACGCGAACCGTTGTCGCTGTGTGCGTCGGCTCCAGCGGATCGCCGGCAACCCAATGCCCAGACTTCTTGATCTCGTCCGAGAATCTGTAGTAGTCGGTGTACATGACTCCCTTTTCCGCCTCCGACATCTTCGCCCACTGCGACTCCTGCTCATAGATGAGGCACATGTACTGCATGTAGGTATTCTCCCTGCTCAGGTCATGAGTGATCGCCGCTACAAGCTCGAGCGCGCTTAGATCGGCAGAGCTGGAACGTCCGGCTCCGTAATTAGTCGTCGCCAACGACGCAAATTCGACAGCTTGTGTCAGCTGTCCGCGGGCCGCCGTAGGCTGTCAGCAGCCGCCTGCCAGCCTAATCCCGAGCGCTTGGCGCTGCCGGAGCGGCTGGGATGTGATAATACTCCAGGCGGCCGGCAGCCAACCTTGGGAGCGCGAGCACCATGCGCTTGGTGTCCACGCCAATGTCCGCTGGACCATCGACGCCGGTGATGACTTTCTTGAGCGCTCCCTCGGAGACGACGTTTACAGTCGAATCCTGCCAGCTCGTTACGAGAATCCGGCCGTCCGACAGCACTTCGATTCCGTCGTAGCCGCCTAGGCCACCGGCAATCGGAATCGGCTGCAGGTTGGTCAGTGTGATGGACGTGATCGATTGCCCGCCGAACGGCGCGAGCAACAACCTGTTGTTTGACGCATCCCACGCGGCGCCGTTAGGCTGTGCCAGCTTCGCCTGTCCTTCGAGTAGCAGGCGAGGTTCGCGGTTCTTGACTGCGAATAGATGATCCTTGCCGAAGTAACGCGTCCCTGACTGCGTGATCTGAATCGACGTGTCGGTGATGTAGAGCTCACCATCCGGACCAGCGGCGACGTCGTTCAAGAAGCGTGGGCTCCACGTCGCGAAGCTGATCGTGGCGACGTTCGCGCCTGTCTTCCTGTTAAATCCGCGCACCACGTCGATGTCAGTGACCCAAAGCGTATCGCCAACGATTGCCATGCCTTTGGGCGCGTTGAGCGTGACTCCGTTCTGCCCGCCGCGCACGAAGACCGTCATCGAATCGGTCTGCTCCGCATTGATCTTGCCGATGTAGCCGTTGTTGTCTTTGGCGGACGGTTGGCCCTTGATGTTCGAGACGAAGAACACATCAAGGTCGGCGTCATAACGAGCGCTTTCTGGAGCCTCGAGGTTCGCCGTTTCGCCGATTCTAGTGAAGGCTGTGTCTGCAGGGGCGATCTCGCTCCCTTTTTTTTCGCCAGACATGCACGCGTTGAGCGTGACGGCGACTGCCGTGCCAGCGACAACTCGAAGCCGACCATTCAATGAGATCATCAGAGCCCCCGGGGAGAAGCTGTGGATTACTCGGGTCAGGCTACGATAAAGCGCAGCGCAAGTCAGCGTGTCAACATCCTTCCCCGCCCCAAAGCTCAACGCCGACGGAATAGAGGGCAGACAGAGGACCAGGGTAAGAGCCTTTAGCCAATTCGTTTGGATCTCCTAACGTCCTCTCGTCGTTCCTCTATTTCCTCTGTGGTAAGCTCTTGATCGTGTCGTTTCTTGAAGCGAGCGACTCGAGCTGTTTTTTGGACGTCACAGCCGGGCCGGCCCTGTTTTCTTGACCGCGCTGGCGAGACGCGGCAGTAGTACAGTCCGGGAAGTATCTGCGATCGAGTGCGGCAGTCCGCCCATTGGGACGCCCAGTCGGCGATCGCTACGGCTCACGCGGACTACTCGACGCTTGGGTTCGTCGCGGTGTGGCGTTAACGTGGCGCACTCTCGGTCCACCGGATCGCCGAGGGAGAGCAATGCTTGAAACCGAGCTGTTCGCGCTACTCGAGCACACGGCCGACGCCGCGTATAGCGTCACGCAGACTGGCGAGATTTGCTCCTGGAACGCGGGCGCGGTGCGACTCTTCGGCCACCCGGCAAAGGACGTGCTCGGTCGCAACATCGACGACGTGCTCGAGGCACAGGACTCGTTAGGTACGCGCGCGCTCTCTGGCGGCTCAGCTGTGGCGACTAGACAACGCGATGGCGCGTCGGGCGGAATACCGAATTTCGACCTCGAAGCACGCACTCGGTCCGGCGACCGAATCTGGGTGAACGTCTCGACGATCGTCTTCGACAACCAGCGCACCAAACGCCGCCTGTTCGTGCGGTTGGCCCGCGATATTAGCCAACAGCGGCGTAACGACGAGTTGCTGAATCGTATGTTGGATGCTGCCCGGCAGCTCGTTTCTCTCGCTGAGGACGCGCCCCATCACGCCGCTGTGGAGCCGCTATCCCAGCAAGAGCTGCGCATCCTCAAGCTCTTCGCGGAAGGCCGCAGTGCCGCGACGATTGCTCGCAGGTTGAGCATATCCGCGCAGACATTGCGCAACCACCTCCACCACATCAATCGGAAGCTGCGCACCCACAGCCGCCTCGAAGCGGTAACGCACGCGCAGCGGCGTGGACTGATCGAGTAGCGGCTCAGTGATGGGTGTGCCACGTGCTGGTACAATCGTGCCATAGCCCCAGCCGGCCCGGTCCGCGAGCCTTCACTGTGCAACCCGGAACGCTAGCGGCGACATGCTGAACGCCCGGCGCTTCGTTAGGCACACGCAGTGATCTCTGGGGGAGTCATGACAATTGCCGAGAAGGGTCCAACGAGGTCGGGATTCAGCGCACGCGGCCTCAGGAGGTGTGAGCTCCTGCTCGTAGGTACGATAGTCTCGCTGACTGCCTGCACGCCCAGAAGCGCAGACCAGGCCGCAGCCACGTCGAGCGCCGCGGACCGAGCGACTGATGATCTATCGCCGCAGTCGCTTGCCGAAGGCAAACAGATCTTTCGCTTCGAGACTTTCGGCGACGAGCAGTTCTGGACCGACACCGCTCGCATGCACGAAGTCGTGCAGCACGCGGTGAGTCCCGCAAGCGCGCTCAAGGTGGGACTCAAGGTGGACGCTGAGGCGATCCCACCCGAAGTCGCGCAGGCAATCAAGGATGGTAAGGTGGACCTCAATAGCCCGGCTACAACGGTGACGCTACTTAAGCTCAATGCGGTTGTTGGGCTCAAAGGCACGGTGAGCACCGTGAACGGGAAGGACACACTCACACGACTCGGTATCACGTGCGCGCTGTGTCACTCCACGGTCGACAACTCGTTCTCCCCGGGCATCGGGAGCCGGCTGGACGGGTGGCCTAACGTCGACCTGAACGTGGGTGCTATCGTGGCGCTCTCGCCAGCCATCACAGCCGCGCAGAAGGCGATCTACAACTCGTGGGGTCCGGGCAAGTATGACCCGCGCTTTAACTTCGACGCAAAGAGCACACCGCTCGTCCTCCCTCCGGCGTACGGCCTCGCAGATGTGAAGAACGAGACCTACACGGCAGAGGGCCCGATCTCCTACTGGAATGCGTACGTTGCCGTGACGCAGATGCACGGCCACGGCAACTTCACCGACCGACGTCTCGGCATCGACGTTAGGCAGTCGCCTGACATGGTCACCCCGAAGCTAGCTGCCCTGCGCAGCTACCAACACAGCATCGCAGCGCCGCGACCGCCAGCCGGTAGCTTCGACGTTGCTGCAGCGGAGCGCGGACGCGCGCTGTTCGACAACAGCTGTGCCGGCTGCCACGTCGGGGCAACGAACACCGACAACAATGCGGGGACACTCCACGATCCATCGGAGACCGGCATGGACGCGTCGTATGCGATGCGTACCGCAAACAAGCGGTACCGAACTACGCCGCTCCGCGCACTCTGGCAGCACCCGCCGTATTTCCATGACGGCAGTGCGGCAACGCTCTCTGCGGTCGTCGATCATTATGACCGTGTCCGCAGCCTCCGGCTCAGCATCGCACAGAAGCGCGATCTCGTGGAATATCTCAAGAGCCTGTAGTGGATGCGGTGCCGGCTCGGGCCACCGCCCTCGTTAGGCAGGGCGTCTTGTCACTCGCGAGGTGAAAGCCATGCTAGTACGAGTTGGTAGCATCAAGGATGTCGCCGCCGGACAGATGCGTGTCTTCGATGTCGCCGGAACGAAGGTGAATGTGGCGAGGGCGAATGGACACCTCCATGCGTTCGATGACACGTGCACGCATACGGGATGCTCGCTAGCCAGAGGCAAACTGGAGGGCACGACCGTGACCTGTGCCTGTCATGGCAGCCAATTCGACGTAACCACTGGTGCTGTCCTTCGCGGGCCGGCGCAACGCCCTGAGCGTTCGCGGGTGGTACAAGTCGAGGGCGACAATCTGCTTATCGAAGCGTGAGCGGAGGTTGGCATGAAAATACTTCTAGACGACGCTGACATCGAAGAAATCCATGCCGCCGCGCGCTGGGGTTTACTCGCTATCCCTGGGTCGAGCAGGAACTGGTGCCTGCGTTGCGTGACCGGACTAGAGACGCTGACAGCGCGGTGGGCCTAACGATGGAACAGCAGGGTTGCGAACCTGTGGTCTTCACAGTCGGGCATTCGTCGCGTCCGCTTGCCGATTTCATCGCGCTGCTCAAGGCGCATGCCGTCACCCGATTGATCGACGTGCGTACCGTGCCGCGTTCGCGGCACAACGCGCAGTTCAACAGTGATACCCTGCCGCTTGCGCTAGCAACTGAAGGTATTGACTACGAGCACGTTCCCGGCTTGGGAGGCCTTCGCAAAGCGCACGCGGAGTCCGCGAACACGGGATGGCGAAATGCTTCCTTCCGCGGCTATGCCGACTATATGCAGACTGCAGAATTCGCCGAACAGTTGCAACGCCTCCTCGCAATAGCCGAGCGCGAGCGCATCGCGCTCATGTGTGCGGAGGCCGTACCGTGGCGCTGCCATCGCTCATTGATCGCCGACGCGCTCACCGTGCACTACGTGAGCGTCGAGGAAATCACGAGCGCGACTCGTCGCCAACGCCACAAGCTCACGCCCTTTGCCAAAGTGCGGGGCATGACCATCACCTATCCACCCGAGGAGGCACAGCGCGTCCATGCCTAACGCCACGACGACGCACTACGCCTACCTCATCATCGGCGGCGGGATGGCAGCGGATGCCGCCGCCCGCGGCGTGCGCGATCTCGATGCGAAAGGCAGCATCGGGATCATTGGCGCGGAGTTGGATCCACCCTACGCCCGGCCTCCGCTCTCAAAGGCACTTTGGAAGGGCGAGCCTCTCGAGAGTGTCTGGCGCAATACCAGCGAAGTCGGGGTCACTCTTCACGTTGGGCGCCGCGCCACCTCGCTGGACCTCACGGCGAAACGAGTCGTTGACGATCGCGGAACAGCGTACACCTTCGGCAAGTTGCTCCTCGCGACCGGCGGGACACCTCGACGCCTCCCGTTAGGCGGCGACAACGTGATCTACTTTCGCACGATAGAGGATTATCGCCGCCTGCGCGCTTTGGCTGACCAGCGGAAGACCTTTGCTGTGATCGGCGGCGGATTTATCGGCTCCGAAGTCGCAGCCGCGCTCGCCATACAAGGCTGCCGTGTCACCATGCTATTTCCCGAAGTCGGGATCGGCGCACGAATTTTCCCTCCCGATCTCGCCAGCAGCCTGGTGAGCTACTATCGCGAGAAAGGCGTGGACGCGCGACCAGAGCAGCGTGTCACTGGGCTGAGCGAGTCGGGTTCCCAAACGCTCGTCGAGACGGCGAGCAGTTTCCGCGTCACAGTGGATGCCGTGATTGCAGGCATTGGTATCACACCGAACGTTGATCTCGCCCGGGCAGCTGGTCTCGAGGTAGACGATGGAATTGTCGTCGACGAACACCTGACGACAAGCTATCGCGATGTGTTCGCCGCAGGCGACGTCGTGAACTTCACCGCTCCCCAACTCGGCAAGCGCATTCGTGTAGAGCACGAGGACAACGCGCTGAGCATGGGGCGCGCAGCTGGACGCGCGATGGCGGGAGATCGAACGCCGTACACGCATCTGCCATTCTTTTATTCAGACTTGTTCGAGCGCGGCTATGAAGCCGTAGGCGAGATGGATCCGCACGGAGAGACCGTCGCCGACTGGAAGCAGGAGTTTCTCGAAGGTGTGGTCTATTACCTCGCGGGCGGCAGAGTGCGTGGCGTGGTGCTGTGGAACGTGTGGGGCCAGGTGGACGCGGCGCGCGCGTTGATCGCAGAGCCAGGACCGTTCACGACACAGGACCTCAAAGGACGGCTGCATGCCTAACGTGACGGCCTCACGGCGTGTCGGCTG
>DASYRX010000084.1:0-4876 GCA_036003845.1 Gemmatimonadaceae bacterium
CGGCATGACGCGCTCCTTCTCCGTCTCGCGAATTGGCACTCATTGTTGTGACCACCCCGTCCAGCCGGGTCCACGCACGACGCGGCCAGGCTTTGTCCCGGTGTGTCGGCCATCGTCAAGCACCTGCGTCCCATTGACGAAAACATGCTTGACGCCGACCGAGAGCTGGTGCGGCTCGGCGAATGTCGCTTTGTCGATGATCGCCTTCTCATCGAAGATTGCGAGGTCAGCGTAGGCGCCCTGGCGCAGCGTTCCTCGCTCGCGCATTCCAAGCCGAGTTGCGACGGCCGAGGTCATCTTGCGCACCGCATCTTCCAACGGAATGACTCTTTGTTCGCGAACGTAGTAGCCGAGGATTCGCGGATACGTGCCGTAGGCGCGCGGATGCGTGAGCGCTCCCTTCGCGGAATCGGGGTCCCAGGCATCGGCGTCCGTGCCGAACTTCATCCACGGCTGCCGCATTTGCAGCCTAACGTTATCCTCGTTCATCATGAACACGATCATGCCGACGCCGGCGTCCTCGGCATTGACGATGTCCAGCGCGGTTGTCGCCCAATCTTTCCCTTCGTCCTTGGCGATCTCCGCGAGGCGCTTCCCTTCGTATTTCTTCAGCTCAGGCTTCTGAAAACCGACGACCATGATCCCGTTAGGCGTCGCCAGACCACAGAGATTTTCCCACGCGGTGCGATCCGAGCGCATCTCGGCGATCATTTTGGCTTTGGTGGCCGCATCCTTGATGTTGTCCAGCAGCTTGTTCCCTTCGGCGGACCAGGGCGGCGCGCAGGCGGCGAGCCCCGTACCGCCAGCCACGTACGGATACATGTTCGCTGAAACGTCCTGGCCCGCGGCGCGAGCCGAATCGATTTTGGCGATCGCTTGGCTCCCCTTGGGCCAGTTGCGCACGCCGCCCGCCTTGAGGTGGAAGATCTCGACCGGAACGCCGCCTTCCTTCCCGATGCGCATCGCTTCGTCGATCGCTTCGAGGTATGCGTCCGCTTCGGAGCGCATGTGGGTGATGTAAAGTCCGCCTAACGGTGACATCGCTTTCGCGACCTCGATCAGCTCTTCCGTTCCGGCGTAGCGGCCTGGCGGATAGATGAGCGCGCTCGCGACTCCAAAGGCGCCGTCGCGCATCGCGTTGCGCGTGATCGCACGCATCGTATCCAGCTCCGCGGGGCTCGGCGTCCCCTGCGCGGCGCCCTTCGCGTAGACACGGATCGTTTCGGCACCGAGGAAGGAGCCGACGTTCACAGAGATGCCGTGACGCTGCATTGTTTCCAGCCAGGCATTGAAACCGTGTTCGCCTGCGAATGAATCGATGACCGCGGCGAGTGGCTGCTTCGGGATGATCGACGCCGCCGTTTTGATCTGCTCATTCGCTGGCGCGGGCGTGCTTCCCTCGCCGAGTATCTCCGTTGTCACGCCTTGTGTCACTTTCGACAGCGCACGGCCATCGCCGACCGTAAATGGGAGAATCGATTGTCCCTGGATATCGATGATGCCGGGGATGACAACGAGTCCACGCGCATCGATGCGCTTGGTCGCGGGTGCGGAGTCGAGCAGACCGGCTGGCGTTATGCGCGCGATGCGGTCAGCACGAATACCGATGTCGCCGTAGAACCATCCGCTGCCGCTTCCGTCGACAATTTTACCGCGACTAATGACGACGTCGTATGGGCCGGCCGCGTCCTGAGCCGGGGGTGTCGAGCAGCCGGCGAGGAGGGGGAGAAGGAGAGCGACCGCGTGCTTGCGGATCATGGCGTGGCTATGCAGTTTGTACGCCAGAATTGTATACAAAGATGCGCTTGATTCTAGGGCTCGGCGCGCGCATCGCAAGGGAGGTCTGAGAGAAGCCAGATGACGGAAGTGGCCGGGCGCAGAACGCGCGACGAAGCGATCGATCGACGCTCGGACGGCGTCGGTGTTCGTGATTGCGCCAGTCTCGAAGACTACCTCGAGTGCGTGGCAATCCAGGAAGAGACCTGGGGCCGCGCGTTCAGCGAGCGGGTCCCCGCCGCCATCCTTCGCGTCAGCCAGCGCGTTGGCGGCATCACGGCAGGCGCGTTCGACACCAATGGGCGTATGCTCGGCTTCGTGTTTGGAATGACCGGCGTGGACAACGGCGATTTGGTGCACTGGTCCGACATGCTCGCCGTGCGGCCGGAGGCGCGCGGGCGCCACTTGGGCGAACGCCTCAAGCAATACCAGCGCCGCAAGGTTTGCGCGTTAGGCGTTCGTCGCATCATGTGGACGTTCGACCCGCTCGTCTCGCGCAACGCGCACTTCAATATCAATCGGCTCGGCGCGTTACCGGTGGAATACGCGGAGAATATGTACGGCACGACGCGCAGCGCGTTGCATGGTGTGCTGCCGACAGATCGCTTCGTTGTGGCGTGGGATTGTTCGGCCGCGGCGCCGAATCACTCGGCCGACCGCGTCGCCACGGCGGACGTTCCGCTGCTCAATCCCGTGTCGAACGGCACGCCCACGCTCGCTTCTGTCGGCGACGTCGATCGGGTGCGAGTGCAGATTCCTGTGGACGTTCAGCCAATCATCCAACATCAGCCGGTGCTCGCGGCGCGTTGGCGCGACATTACGCGGCGCACGATCGGCGAACGGCTGGCCAACGGTTACAAGGTGAGCGCGTTCGTACGCGCGGACGAGACGGGAGAGAACCTGCCGTATTACGTCTTGGCGCGTACGTAGTGCCGTTCCAACTTTGTCGCATTGAGGTCCACTCGTCTGCCGCGTGCAGATGGCCATCGGTGATTCGTAGCTCAGTCAAGTTGGAACGGCACGAGGCACGATGATCTGCGTCGATCGCATCGTACTGCGCGAAATTCGGCTCCCGCTCAAGGAGCCGTTTCGCATCTCCAGCGGTGTCATGTCGCACCGTCGGATCGGGCTGCTCGAGCTCTTCGACAGCAGCGGGGCCAGCGCGTGGGCCGAGTGCGTCGCGGACGATCTGCCTAACTACTCGCCCGAGACGATCGACACCTGTTGGATCGCCATCCAGCAATGGGTCGCGCCGCGGGTGCTCGGCCGGCGCTTCGATGGCGCGCGCGACGCGCACGCGGTGCTGGAACAGGATTTTCGCGGCCACAACATGGCCAAGGCCGCCGTGGAGATGGGGCTTTGGGGGCTCGAGGCCATGATTCGCGCGTTGCCGTTGGCGCGTCTCGTCGGCGGCGTGCGTGAGGAGATCGACGTCGGGATTTCGTTAGGCATCCAGCAGACGCCCGCGCTGTTGGTGCAAAAGGCGCAGAATGCATTGGCAGAAGGCTATCGCAAGGTCAAGATCAAGATCGGGCCGGGGAAGGACATCGAGTACCTCGCCGCCGCCCGTAGCGCGCTGGGTAGCGATGCTCCGCTCATGGCCGACGCGAACAACGCCTATTCGATTGACGACGCCGATCACCTCGCGCGCTTCGACGAGTTCCGCTTGATGATGATCGAACAGCCGCTGGCGTGGGACGATCTCGTGCGCCACGCCGAGCTGCAGCGCCGGGTCAAGACTCCGCTCTGTCTCGACGAATCGATCACATCGGTCGACCGGGCGCGCGACATGGTCACGTTAGGCGCGGGTCAAATCGTGAACATCAAACCAGGCCGCGTCGGCGGCTTCACGCAGTCGATCGCGATCCACGACTTTTGCGAGGCGAGCGGCGTCCCGGTTTGGTGCGGCGGCATGTTCGAGAGCGGGATCGGCAGAGCATACAACGTGGCGCTGGCGTCGATGTCGAACTTCCGGAAGCCGGGTGACACCAGTCCGAGCGCGCGATACTGGGCGCAGGACGTTGTTTCTCCCGAGTGGACGATGAACGGCGGCGGACGCATGAAGGTGCCACTGGATCGGCCGGGCCTTGGCGTCGACGTGGACGTGGAGCGAGTGGAGCATCTCACTGTGCGCAGCGCGGTGTTGACGCGCACCTAACGAAACGAGGCATGGCGCGATGACACGAGCACTCGTCTCGGCATTGTTCGTAGTCGCAACGGTTGCAGGCGCAGCTCGAGGCCAGGACGCGAAGAAGGCCGAAGCGCCAGCGAAGCCGTTCCCGCGCACGCTGGAGGAATTGCGCGCTGAGATTCAGAAGGTCGTGGACAGCACCAAAGTGCCCGGCGTCGGATTCGCGATTTTCACGAAGGATTCCCTGCTCTATGCCGGCGGCGTCGGGTACGCGGATGTGGCCGCGAAAAAGCTGATCGACGGCGACACGCATTTTCGTACCGGTTCCATCAGCAAGAGCTTCGTTGCCACCGCGTTGCTCATGCTGCAGCGCGCCGGCAAGCTCGACCTCAACGCGCCGATCAAGCAAGTAGTGCCTGACGTCGCGTTCGAGAATCGCTGGGAAACCAGCGATCCAGTGCGTGTCGTGCATCTTCTCGAGCACACGACGGGCTTCGACGACATGCACTTCAATTCGATGTACAACGTACGTGAGGCGCCGGACCTGCCCTTGCGCGACGTGCTCGTACGCACGAGCAACTCGCTGCACACGCGCTGGCGGCCAGGGGAACGCTTCTCGTACTCGAACCCCGGCTACGGCATCGCCGGCTACGTGATCGAAAAGGTCAGCGGGATTCCGTACGATCGCTTCATCAAGGACAGCATTCTGGCGCCGTTAGGCATGACGACATCGGCGTTCAGCATCGCCGAATCGGCCAAGCCGTTGATGGCACAGGGGTATCACGTGATCACGAAACCACCGGTCGGTTACCCCGCGATTTATCTGCGTCCGGCGGGTGATCTGCATGCATCGCCGCGCGAGCTGGCGCGCTTTGCGCAGATGCTCATGCGCCGTGGCGCCGCTCCGGACGGGAGAATTCTCCTGGATTCGGCAAGCGTTGATCGGATGGAACGGGTTGGCAGCACGCT
>DASYRX010000085.1:0-3350 GCA_036003845.1 Gemmatimonadaceae bacterium
GGATATCGTTATGAGATCAGCGTGCGCCTTCGCTACGCCAACCGCAACAGTCCCAACGCCTGCCTCCGCCACGAGTTTGACAGAGATCGCAGCATTCGGGTTGACGCTCTTCAGATCATAGATGAGCTGAGCGAGATCCTCGATCGAATAGATGTCGTGATGGGGTGGCGGTGAGATCAGCGTGACTCCTGGCGTCGAATACCGCGTGCGCGCGATGATCGCGTCGACTTTGTGCCCGGGAAGTTGACCGCCTTCGCCAGGCTTGGCGCCCTGCGCGATCTTGATCTGCAGCTCGCTCGCGTTGACGAGATACTCGGTCGTGACGCCGAAGCGCGCGGACGCTACCTGCTTGATGGCGCTGCTGCGCTCTGTGCCGAAACGCTCTGGCTCTTCTCCACCTTCGCCAGTGTTGCTGCGGCCACCGATCCTGTTCATCGCAATCGCCAGCGTCTCGTGCGCCTCGCGGCTCAGCGACCCGAAGGACATGGCGCCTGTGACGAATCGCCTAACGATCTCCGACGCCGGCTCGACGTCGCTCAGGCGGACGGGTTCACGCTCCACGAAGTCGAGCAGACCGCGGATCGTCGAGCCGTTGCGGCTGTCGGCGTCGGCGGCACGGCTAAAGTCTTTGAACGTGTCGTAGCGCGCTGTCCTCGTGGCGTGCTGCAGGGTCGCGATCGTGCGCGGATTCCAGAGGTGCGCTTCGCCCTGGATGCGGTAGTGATAGTTGCCGCCTAAATCGAGACGTTTAGTGACGAGCTTCGTGCAATAAGCCTGCGCGTGACGGCTCAGGGTCTCGTCAGCGATAACGTGCAGGCCCACGCCGCCAAGAGGAGTAGGGGTGCCCGTGAAGTGACGCTGAACCAACTCGTGTGAGAGCCCGACAGCCTCGAATGTCTGCGCGCCGCAGTAACTCTGCAGCGTGGAGATTCCCATCTTCGACATGATCTTGAGCAGGCCCTTGTTGACGGCTTTCACATACGCTGCCCGGGCATGCGCTGGATCGGTCTCGTTAGGTATCGCCCCATGTCGGACGAGATCCGTGATCGTGTCGAAGGCAAGCGCCGGATAAACAGCGCTCGCACCGTAGCTGATCAAGAGAGCGACCTGAGAGACGTCGCGCGCCTCGCCGGTCCGCACGATTATGCTCACGGCGGAACGAAGCCGTTCCCGTATCAGGTGATGGTGCACGGCGGACACAGCCAGCAACGAGGGGATCGCCGCCCACGTCGCGTCAGTACCCTCGTCGCTCAGGATCAGCAGCTCCGCTCCCGACCGTGCAGCAAGCGCAGCCGAGTCGCCTAACGACTGCAACGCTTGCTCCAGCGCGGCGCCGCCGTCTGACGCACGGAACAGCGTTGACAGGGCCTGGGCGCCCAATCGCTCGTCGGTTAGCGCCGTGAACTGCTCGGCGCTGAGCACCGGTTGTTCGATGCGGATATGGCGCGCGTGCTCTGGCGTGGCGTCCAGCAGGTTGCGTCTACGACCCAAATTCATGCCGAGCGACATCACCAACTGTTCGCGGATCGGATCTATCGCCGGGTTGGTTACTTGCGCGAAACGTTGGCGGAAGTAGCCAAAGAGCAGTTGCGGACGTTCCGACAGCGCGGCGAGCGGCGTGTCGTTACCCATCGAGCCGATCGGTTCTTCACCGTTCGCTGCCATGGGCGCGATGAGGGTGTGCAGATCCTCACTGGTATATCCGAATGCCATTTGCCGGGCGCGTAGCTCATCCGGCGCGGCCGCGTTAGGCACTACCCGGGCAGGCTCGGTAAGCTGCACTCGCTGCTCGTTGATCCAGCGCTTGTATGGATGAAGCGCCGCGAGCTCGCTCTTGAGCTCCTCACCATCGACGAGCCGGCCCTGAGTCGTGTTGACGAGCAGCATGCTGCCCGGGCGCAAACGACCCTTCGCGCGCACGTTCTCGATAGGCACCGGAAGCGCGCCGGCCTCGGAGGAGAGGATCACGAAGTCGTCGTCCGTCACGACGTAGCGGCCAGGGCGCAGTCCGTTGCGATCGAGCATTGCCCCGATCTTGCGCCCGTCCGTGAATGCGACGGCCGCGGGTCCATCCCACGGCTCCATCAGCGCTGCGTGGAACTCGAAGAAGGCGCGCCGCTCGGGCGTTGTATTCGAGTTGCCCTCCCATGCTTCGGGAATGAGCATCATCATCGCGTGCGGCAGCGAGCGACCTGCCTGCACGAGAAGCTCCAGCGCATTGTCGAGCGACGCCGAATCGCTCTGCCCTTCGTCGATGAGCGGAAACAGCTCCTGCACGTTAGGCAGATGCGGAGACGCCATCTGCTCCTCGGCCACACCCATCCAGCGCAGGTTGCCGCTCAGCGTGTTGATCTCGCCGTTGTGGCACAGGAAGCGATAGGGATGCGCCCGCGACCAGGTGGGGAACGTGTTCGTCGAGAAGCGGGAGTGGACCAGGGCCAGGCCGCTTGCCACCGTGGGATCTGCGAGGTCTGGAAAGAAACTTCCGAGCAGCGACGGCCTAACTAGGCCTTTGTACACGATCGTGCGTGACGAAAAACTGGTGACGTACAGCTGCTCGCCGTTCGTGTCGGCGAGGCGTGCTGCCGCCTTTTCGATGTGGCGACGCATGACGTACAGCGTGCGCTCGAACGTGTCGGCATCGTGGACATCGAGATCCACGCCTCCGGGAGCTACGAAAAACTGACGGATGCGTGGTCGCGCGCGCCGCGCCGTCTGTCCGATGAAGCGCTCATGAACGGGCACGTTGCGCCAACCAAGGGGGCGACAACCGAGTGCTCGCGCGACGTCTTCCACTTCGCGCTCGATGACCAGCTGCCAGGCACGATCGTGCGCGCGCGGAAGAAAGAACATTCCCACCCCGTACTGCCCAGCGTCGGGAAGCGGAATGTGGACTCTTGCGCACGCGGTGCGCAGGAAGGCGTGCGGGAGCTGGAGTAGAACGCCGGATCCGTCGCTTGTTTCGGGATCGCTCCCCACTGCGCTACGGTGCTCGAGGTTCTCGAGAAGGCGTAGCGCACTGCTTACGACCTCGCGCGATCGCTCGCCTCGCAAATGCGCGACAAAACCCATTCCGCACCCGTCGTGTTCATGGACCGGGTCGTAGAGTCCGTTCGCGGGCGGCAGTCCCGCGACGTTTCCTGGCGGATTTCGGCGCATCGGCCACGAACATGCGAGCGCAATACCGACCATCCAAACAGAATCTCGCGATCTTTTGTCTCTCTAAGTGACAAAAGACTGATCGCGGTCACTTTTGCTCGTTATGCGACTCAGGTGCGTGTCAGCTCCGTCAACTGCATGGTCTTACCGCGGATTTTCGCGGGAACCCGCGCGGGTCGCTCCTGTGGCGC
>DASYRX010000086.1:0-21486 GCA_036003845.1 Gemmatimonadaceae bacterium
TTCGACGTTTCCGCTGGAACAGATAGACGCCGCCTATGCGCGACTGGAGTCGAACAGCACTGTAGGTAAGGTCGTGCTGACTATCTAACGAAAAGCTGATAGCAGCCGTCAATACCAGCCGTTGTTCGCAGAGTCAGCGAACCGGCTCAGCGACGATTGCTAGCCACTTCCCGTTAGGCGACACCGCCAGTCGCGTGACCTTGCCCGCGACCGTTGAATCGAGCCCGCCAATCGCGCGCCAGATGGCGTAGTTCGGCTGCGCCGCGTTCGGCTGCCAGACCATTATCGATCCCTTTGCGTCACTCGTGAGCAGCTCGCCACGCGGCGTCCAGGCATAGTCTTCCACGCCAGGAGGGAGGGGTGCGAGCGGCGTGTGCTGGCGCGTCGCGGCGTCGAGCGAACGGATCCACCACTGCGTGGAATCCGCCTTGTCCACGAATGAGATGCGGCTCGTCGCTGGAATACGGTGAATTGAGCGGCCGATCGCCGCCGCGACCGTATCGACGCGCTGTGCATCGACGTTGCCAACCTGCAGCGTCGCGGGTCGCCCGAGAATGAACATCACGACAATCGAGTCACTGACCCAGGCGTAATAGCCGACGGGCTTGGCGCGGTCGATGACGAGGCATGGACGGCCGCCGCCTAACGGGAAGCGCCAGAGGCGTTGCGTCGAGTCACGCTCGACGCGGACGACGCTCAAGGAGCGGCGATCGGGCGTGACGGCCGCTGAGTATTCGCTCTCCGGCGTGCGCGTGACTTGCGAGTGCCGGTTCGTCGTGAGGTCGATGCTCCAGATGTCGCTCTGTCCGTCGCCGCGGTTGGACGTGTAGTACAGCGTGCGATTGTCCCACGAAAATGCCGGCTGGTTGTCGTATCCGGCGCGGTGCGTGAGATTGCGTACGGTGCCGATCGTTAGGCGCCCCCGACTGCGAACGAGCGCTGTGAGATAAATATCGGTGCCAGGTGGCGTCGGCGCCTGCGCCGACAGTGCGGCCGATCCGGCGACTATGAGTGCCAGCAGAGTTAAGCAGCAACGCATGGACAGATGCTGCTTGGCCGAGCAGGCACGTGCAAGGCCATCTCTTCCATAGGAGCTCCAATCGTAGCTAGAAGGTTCCGACGCCGCGCTCGTCAGCCAAAAAACAAGAGCCATTCGGATGACGCGGAATGGCGGACGGCACGGAACGAGGACCCGGCAAATAGCGGGCTCCTCATATGCGCAATTCAGTTAACGCAGCTCGCTTGTGAACTTTTCAAAGAAGAAACGCTGTTCTAAGGCCGTGCGGCGAAGGCGATGAACCATTCTGATGGTGCAGAATCGCATCCGTTTCTATCCGATTATCAGCGTAATCCGAACAGCTCTTACTCTTTGACGCTCGATTTTGGAAGTAGGAGCTGCCGAGATGAGCAGACCGGTGCAGCGCGCGATAGACGGTGAGCCTAACGAGGAGCAGAAGGAAGTCCTGCGCTCAGCGCGAGAACGATGCGCTCTGTCTGGCGCTCGTTAGGAGAAACGACGACGGCGGCGAGGTTGTTCGATGTAACCAGGACAGCCGGATCGCTCCACATGTACGTCCCGCCGCGCGGAGCGACTGCCGCTGAATCGAGGCGCTCAATGTCTCGCTGCCGCGTCGCTTCGTCCGGATAGATGAACACGTGGATCGTCGACTGTGTCGTCGTGTACGTGATGCCATCCACGCTGAACATCGGTATGCGCACCGGATCCGACTTTTGCGCGACCACGAGTCCTGCATGCTCCAGGCGGTCCAACACATTGCAGAGGCGCCACGCACCAGATTTGGGGCACGAGGTATCTGCGCCCGCAACTGGCTGTTGGCTCGCAACCGTCGTCGGATTTGTTGTATCGTGCGACGGCGGCGGATTGTCACGCGCGCACGCCGCGACGACGATGGCGCTGATGAAGAATCGCAGCGCGCGCAACTCGTTAGGAAACGAGATCCGATTCCACATTCGCCTGCAGGACGAAGCGCGGAATCACGGCGTCGAACTCCGTGCCGTCGTCGCGCACAAAGTGATACGTCCCTTCCATGTGCCCGGCCGGGCTCTTGAGTCGACACCAGCTGCTGTACTCATGAACCGCGCCTGTGCTCAGATACGGTTGCTCGCCGACGACGCCCTCACCCTCCACTTCTGTGTCTTCCCCAACGGAATCGTGGATGTACCAGTGACGTGTCAGCAGTTGGGCGGCATTCAGGCCGACATTCTCGATCCGCACGAAGTACGCGAAGACGTAGCGATGCTCGCGCGCGTCCGACTGCGTGGGGAGAAACACGGGGCGCACCGTGACGCGGATGCCCGCGGTCTCGCGATAATAGAACGACTTCGCAGTCACGCGGCGCAACGTAGCATGCGTGCCAAAATGGAGCTACCACCGGAGCCGCCGGCAATCGATATATCAGCCGCTGACCAACCTCCGCATCAGAGGAACGCACGACAATGAATGCTGATGAGATCGACTACCGATTGATCGGGGATGACTTGCAAGGTGTCATCGTGACTCTCGACCCTGGCGAAGCGGTGGTGGCGGAAGCTGGTGCGATGATGTTCATGCAGGACGGCATCGAGATGGCCACGACTCTCGACGCCTCGGGCCGTGCGAGTGGATCGATGTGGTCGAGACTCCTTGGCGCAGGAAAGCGCGTGCTCTCCGGAGATTCGTTTTTCGTAACGCTGTTCGCGAACGCGGCCAGTGTTCGTCGCGACGTCGCGTTCGCTTCGCCGTATCCCGGCAAGATTCAGGTCATCGACCTCAAGGTTTGGGGCGGCACGATCATCGCACAAAAAGACGCATTCCTCTGTGGAGGGCGCGGCGTGGATGTGAGCGTGGCGGTCGCTCGCCGCTTCGGTGCGGGTTTCTTCGGCGGCGAGGGATTCATCTTGCAAAAGCTCAGTGGCGTTGGCGTCGTCTTTCTGCACGCCAGCGGCACGCTCCACGAAGTCACGTTAGGCACCGGCGAATCGCTGCGCGTGGACACCGGCTGTCTCGTCGCCATGCAGCCGGACGTTGATTACGATATCGAGCGCGTTCCCGGCATCAAAACGGCGCTCTTCGGCGGCGAGGGCCTCTTCTTCCTGAAGCTGACCGGACCTGGGCGCGTGATCCTGCAGACGCTTCCCTTCTCGCGCCTCGCCGATCGCATCATCGCCGCCGCCCCACGCGCCGGCGGCGCACGGCGCGAGGAGGGGGGCGTGCTCGGCTCGTTAGGCAATCTTCTCGACGGAGACAACTCGTGATCGCGTCGGTCAACCCGGCGACCGGTGAGACGCTTTCGACGTACGCGCCGCTCACGAACGTCGAAGTCGACGCGCGGCTTGCCCTTGCTCAGCAAGCCGCCAATGAATGGCGGCGCGCGAGCGTGACGGAGCGAGCGAAGGTGCTGCGTCAGGCGGCGGCGCTGCTGGACCAGGAGCAGGAGACGCACGCGCGGCTCATGACGACCGAGATGGGGAAGCTCATCCGCGCCGCGCGCGAGGAAGCGGCCAAGTGCGCGCTGGCGTTGCGCTACTACGCCGATCACGCAGCGGCGTTCATGGCGCCCGACGTCCTCCTTGACCAGCCGACGCAGCGTGGCGAGGTGCACTACCAACCGTTAGGCGTCGTCCTCGCCGTGATGCCGTGGAACTTCCCCTACTGGCAAGTAATTCGCTTCGCCGCAGCGGCCCTCGCGGCCGGGAACGTCGGCTTGCTCAAGCACGCGTCGAACGTGCCGCAGTGCGCGCTGGCGCTGGAGTCGCTCTTTGAGCGCGCCGGCGCGCCACGCGGCGTCTTCCAGACGCTGCTGATCGAATCCTCGCGCGTAGAGGCCCTCATCGCCGATCCGCGCATCGCGGCCGTGACCCTGACGGGGAGCGAAGGCGCGGGCCGTTCCGTAGCGGCTGCGGCCGGACGGGCGCTCAAGAAGACAGTGCTCGAGTTAGGCGGCAGCGATCCGTTCATTGTTACTGCGAACGCCGATGTGCCGGCTGCTGCGCGCGCTGCCGTCACCGCCCGCACGATCAATAACGGACAGTCCTGCATCGCCGCCAAACGCTTTTTCTGCGTCAACGCGATCGCCGATGAGTTCATGGGCCGCTTCATCGAAGGGATGCGCGCGCTGCGCCCGGGCGACCCGCTGAACGAGAATACGACGCTCGGACCACTCGCGACGAAAGCGATCCGCGAAGACCTTCACGCGCAGGTACAGCTCACGGTGGCGCGCGGAGCGACATGCTCGCTGGGTGGTGCGCCGATCGAGGGTCCAGGGTTTTTCTATCCCGCGACAATCCTCGAGAACGTGCCTAACGACTCGCCGGCGGCGACTGACGAGCTCTTCGGACCCGTCGCGGCCATGTTCCGCGTCCCTAACGTCGACGCCGCCTTGAGCGCTGCCAACACGAGCAAGTTCGGCCTCGGCGCCGCTGTCTGGTCTCGCAACGTTGAAGAGGCAGGACGCTGCGCCGCGGCGCTGGAAAACGGCACCGTCTTCGTCAACGGCGTCGTGGCGTCGGATCCGCGTTTCCCGTTCGGCGGCGTGAAAGCGTCAGGCTACGGACGTGAACTCGGCGTGTGGGGACTTCGCGAGTTCGTGAACATCAAGACTGTCCGCTATCTAGGAACCGGTTGAGCCATCCGCGACGCGAGCGCGCGAGCCGGCGCATCGTTCGGCGCAGCTCACGCCATGCGTCGCGCATCGCCGTGGCATCCGCATAACGAGCTTTCGGATCGGCTGCAAGCGCAGTTTCGAGAAAGCGCGCCACGGGTGCGTCGAAGCGCTCGGCGCCGAACTCGCCGGAGAATTGCTTGGCGAGAATCGTGGCGGCATCCGGCCCGGCGAACGGTGGATCTCCCGTCAATACGAACGTGACAATCGCCCCGATGGCAAAGCAGTCCACACCAGGGCCCTGCGCTTCGCCTAACAACTGCTCCGGCGCCGCGAACGCCGGCGTTCCCGTCGCCGTCGCCGGCTCGTCCTCCCCCTTCGCGATACCGAAGTCCGTGATGCGCCAGCGTCGGTATCGATCGATCAGGATGTTTTCAGGCTTGAGATCGCGGTGCACGATCCCTGACGTATGCGCTGCCGCGAGAGCATCCAGCACAGCCTCGACAGGTCCCGCCACTTCGTCGAATGAGCGCGGACCAGAGCGCGCAATCAGATCTGCCACTGATCCCGCCTCAGCGAGCTCCATCGTGTACCACGTGACATCGCCGTGCGAATCGAGATCGTAGATCGGGATGATCGCTGGGTGCGCGAGCTGCGCGGCCAGACGCGCCTCGCGCAGAAATCGCGCGACGGTCGTGGGATGCTGCGAGACATCTGGGTGCAGCATCTTGAGCGCGACCTCGCGCTCGAGTGAGAGATCGCGCACGCGCCACACGCTTCCGAACGTCCCGCGTCCGAGAAATCCGAGTACGTCGTAGTCGTCACCGGTGGCCCAACGCAGCCGAGCTTCTTCGGTCAGCTCGTCCGGCGCCGAGGCTGTTCCCTGCCGCCCACGGCGCACGGCCACGGTGCGCTCGAGCGCCCGCAACAGCAGCGACACGCTGCGAAAGCGATCCTCGGGATCGGGCCGCAAGGCGCCATCGATCACTACCGCGAGCGCATCCGGACAATCGGGCCTAACGACTCGCACAGGCGGAATGTCATTCGGCGGTGGCAGTTCACCAGTCAGCGCCGCAAAGCAGCAGGCGGCCATCTGCCATTGGTCTGCCGCGGGAGATGGCTTCCATTCTGAGGACCACTCCGGCGCGTGCGGTGTCCAGCGCGGATCTGGTTCGCGGCCGGCCGGGACATCCTCGCGGCGAATCGCCCATTGCCAGCCGAGCATCCACGTTCGACCCGCAGGCGCGATCCAGATGTTCTCGGGCGACACGGCCCCGTGCGTCGTCCCCGAGTCGTGCAGGTACGAAAGCGTCGATCCGACAGCACGAAGCACGCGGAAGACGAGCGGGATATCCGCGGGGCCCACACGCCTAACGAAATTGCCGAGGCTTTCGGCGGACAACCAGCGACGCAGATAACCCGGCCCGCGTGCCGTCCCGCGATATGGCGCCCAGTAGTGATACGTCGTCGGGATCGCTGGATGGTTGCGGTGCGCCAGCTCGCGCGCTTCGGCTTCGAGCCAGCCCGTGTGCGCCGGATCTGGAGCGGACACGAGGGAGAGTGAGCGCCCTAACGCGTCGATGATTTCCTGGTAGTGGCGATACTCCATCTGGCGACCTTCGCTTCCCCAGCGCCAATCGGGTGGGAGCTGCCAATCACTCAGATGCGGCGGAGGCGATGGGGTAAGCACATTGGGCACGTCCGGCCGCGGCGTCATGCGCACGGCGCGCACGCCCTCGCGTGGCGTGACACCCATCGTTAGGCCGCCTCCTGCGTCGCGACGAGCGCGACCCGAACCACCGTTCCCTCACCGCGACGACTCGTGAGCGCGATACCTCCACCCCAGGACTCCACCAAGCGGCGTGATATCGCGAGACCCAGCCCGCTGCCGCTCGTGCGTGTCGAGAAATGCGGCTCGAAGACGCTGGGCAGCGCGTGCTCGGGAATGCCGTCCCCATTGTCCCGTATCGTGATCGTTACCTGACGGCCGTCGCCGCCGATGCCGATCGCCACGCTGGTCGCCTTTGCCTGACGAGCGTTTTCCATGATGTTGAGAAGCACCTCTCGCAATTCTTCGTCTCGTGCCCGCGCGACGTGTGGCAAGTCGTCACCCTCGACAGTCCACGTAACGTCTCCTTCACCCATCCGCTCCAGTTCCACAACATCGCGAACAATGGGCGCGACGTCGATCAATGGAAGCTCGCCAGCTTCGTCCGGCGTCCCACCGTAGCGACTGAACGCGCGCGCAATCTCATCGAGCCGATCGATTTCCGCGAGGATGCGACCGACGTTCTGGTCGAGAATGTGCGCGTAGTCCGCGTTGCGGTCCTGGAACGCGCGGCGCAGGTGCTGCACACCGAGTCGAATGGGGGTGAGCGGATTCTTGATTTCGTGTGCCACCTGTCGCGCCATCTCCCCCCAGGCGATCACGCGCTGAGCGTGCGCGACTTCGGTGAGATCGTCGACGGTCAGCACGACGGCTCCTGCCGCGGCTCCTCGTGTGAGTCGCGTAAGGCGGCCGCGCAGCTGACGTCCGCGGACATCCGTCTCGAACTCGGCTGCCGGCTGCTGACTGCTCAGAAACGTCTGAACCTGATCGCGAATGGCCGGTGGCAGCAGCGCGATCGGTGCGCGGGGAACGAGCGGGGCACCTAACAACTGCTCCGCACGTGTATTCGCGATCGCAACGCGCCCCTGCGGATCGACAGCCACCACCGCGCTTGCGACGTTACGCAATACAGCTTCAGTGCGGTGCTGAGCCTCTTCTAGCGCGCGCTCGCTCTCTCCAAGATCGGTCGCCATCCGTCGGAAGGCCTCGAACACAGGCTGAAACTCCGTCGGCGGCGGACTGTTTCCTGCGAGCACGGGCTCGCGCTCGCCGCCGGCAATGGCCAGCGCGGCGCGGCGTAAGGTCCCGATCGGTTGCTGGAACTGGCGCGCGGCCAGCCAACTGAGGGCGAGCGCGGCGAGAGCGCCTAACGCGGTTGCCACGAGGACCAGCACGGTGAGGTCGCGCCGCTGGCGATCTAGATCGAGCTCACCGCCGCGCGCCGCCGTTGCGACGACGACGCGACGGTCCGGCGTCGCCGGCGACAAGTCGTCCACGGCTCGGAAGCCGAAGAGCGTCGGCGTCGGGCCGACGCGATACGGTTTGTTGGCGGTCGCTTCGTCGCCGAACATCAATGATTGGGCGATCTGTGGATCAAGCAACCGGCCGATCGGAGCCAGCTCGCGATACAAGGCGTCGCTGACGGTCGTGAGCACACCGTCTCGATAGCTGAACAGCGGGATGCCAGCCATCGACGGTTCCCCGTTTTCCTGATCGACAGGGCGCGCGGCGGCGAGGCGCAGCGCCTCTCGTACGACGAACGCGCGCGTCGTTTCGTGGTCTCGTTGCAGTCGACGATAGGACCATACAGCGAAGACAACGGCCGGCACGACGAAGAATCCGAACAAAACAACCGTTAGGCGCGCCTGATAGCTGCGCGACCACTGCCGCAGGCGCCGCGACAGCCAGCGTCCGAGTGCGCCGTCTGCCGCGAGGTTGGCGGCGGCGAGCGCGGCGAAGATTGCCATGTTCAGGAGCACGATCAGAACACCGCGCGGCAGCAGGGCATCCACTGAGCGCAGCTCGATCTCGACGTGAGCGCGCAGACGCACACCGAGCGTATCGCGTACCCAGTCGCCGTGCATCTCATCGCCGCGTCGCTGCCAGCTCGGACGTGCGAGAGCCGGAACGTCCGGCGCGGCGCCGCTGACGCGCAGCGTGTAGGGAGGGTCGCGGACTGGCGGCGGTGCCAGACCAATGAGCGCGGAGTATGGATCGTCCGTCGCACGACGCGTGCGGGGCGACACCGTGACGGTTACGACGTTGCCTAACGAGTCAGGGACAGCCAGCAGCCAGTGAGCCCCGCCCTCTGTGTTCACCGATTCGAGCACGGAGCGCTTGCCCACCCGCGCCGTGACCACGGCCGTCTTCTCGCGCGCCGGGACGCGTTCGAACTCGGCCGTCATGAGCGCTTCGCTGGGTCGCAACGAATCGCTGGGCCAGTACGCGATCTCGATAGGATAGGCAGCCGCGGAGAGATCCGACTGCATGTATCTCTGCAGCAGTTGAGCACGGGTGCGAGGCAGCGAATCCGCCTGCCACGCGGCGGCCAAGCGCTCCAACAACAACGCCGCCGACTGGTCAGCCGTCGTGAGCAAGCGAACATCGTGCGTCGCCTGCGCCACGTGGTGGCGCACCGTCGCCCCCCACACGAGAGTTGTCGCTCCAACGGCCGCCACGAACGCGGCAGCGTACGCGACGGCGGCAGTCCGTTTGCTCAAGACGAGCGCAGCGATCGCGGCGATCCACAGACCGGCGTACCACTCCGGCCATCCAACGGGAGCACGCCAGAGCGTCGGCGCGAGCGCACCTGCAAAGGCGGCGATGATGGGTCCGATCCACGGGGCGATACCGCGACGCGCGCCTAACGCGGTTCGGCCTGCAGACGTGCCGATGAGCAGAATCGCCGCGCCAGCGAGGAAGAGCGCCGTTTCCCAGGCGAGCCATAGAGCTGTCCCCTCACCCACCGCCGGCGGCGTGATACCGTTCGACAAGCGCCGCAGCAGGTATGGCGCGATCGCCGCGACCGCCGCCGTCAGAATTACAGCGAGCCACCGGCGTTGCACGCGGAAGCGCGCGCGCAGGAGCGGGAAAAAGACCAGCAAGACGAGCGCGCTGGAGATCGCTAACGCGCCTACGCTCGCCGTAAATGGCCCGCCGCCCGGAACGAAGAAATACGTGGGATCGAAGACCGACGTGCGATTCGACAGCGTGTTGAGCGGAAAGATCGCCACGACGGCGAGCCCGATGGCGACGGCGAACAGACGCCGCGTTAGGCTCGATGGTTTGCGCCACGCCACGCCGAGCAGCAGCAGAACGCCAAGGCCAAGCAGCATCGCCACGCGCGCTCGTGCCCGCTCAAGGCGCTGCTGACGAAACTGATCGGGCGCGAGCGGAATCGCCCGGAACGTGAACAGCGGTCGTCCCTCGACGCTCACGAGGTGCCACGTTGAATCGGCGGCCTGCGGCGCGTACTCGATACGAGCCAATGCGTCGCGAGAACCGACGAGGGCGTCGGTAGGCCGTGCGAGTGCATCGCCTGGCGGCTCCGCGTGCAACAGCTGCAACCCGACCGCGTGCATGTTGCCACTGTCGGCCGTCGCATAGAGCGACAGATAGAACGGCGACTGCGCGACGCCGAGCGGCTGCGTAAGCGAGTCCAGTGGTTGTCGCACGGTGCCGGCCCATGCCCAAGGGCGTCCGGCGCGGTAGAGCACGATCCCCCGCTCAGCTTCTCCAGCGCCGTCCCGCAGCAGCTGCTCCAGCTCACCGAATGGCCGCTGAGCGCCGTTAGGCAGTCGTAGAGCCTGCGTGGCGGCGCTGCGCGCCCACGCAGCCGCTCGTGCGACGGCCGCATCCATCTCGCGCGCGACCGATCGGTTTAGCTCCGCTTCCATCGAGGGCCAGTCGCTCTCGATTCGCGTCCGCGCGCGGTTGGCTGTGACCGCGATTGCCGCGATGAACACCAGCATGGTGCCAAGCAGCAAGCCGAGCCAGCCGCGCTGCGTCCGAATGGACGTCATCAGCAGTACCGCAGCCGAGCTGACAAGCCCGAAGAGCACCAAGCCCGTTCCTCTCCCAGACCCGCCCATGGCGGCCCACGCGGCCCCAAAGAGCAGTCCTGCACCGCCGGCGACGAGCCAGACGGTGCCCTCCGACCGTAGAGCTCGCCAGATACCGGTTAGTTTGCCTGAGCGGCGCCTCTGATCGTCAGCAACTGGTGTCAAATCGGACATGCGTGGTTCGGTGGCGTCGGCCGCGATCGTCGAGCCAAATGGCCGCGCATTATACCGCTAATTGACGCTGTGGGCGAAACTTGCGAACCTGAACGGCCTCTACACCTTGGGGTACTAAGTACCATGTCGCGAACACTCAGTTCGACGTTGGCGCTGCTCATCCTCCCGTCTGCGCTGGCCGGTGCACAGGTTCGCACCATCGACCAGGGCAGTTTTACGATCACGATGAACAACCAGCGCATCGGCCGCGAGGACTTCTCTATCGTCGAAGATGCCTCGACCCCGAACCCCGTGGTCCTGGCGAAGGCGACCGTCGAGTACCGCGAGCGCGGCCTTCGACTACAGCCAGTGCTCAAAGCGAACGCGGTAGGCGCTTCAACGGAGTACGAGGTCGTCGTGCGAGGCGGACCGATTCAAAAATGGACCGGCCAGATCGAGAGGAACCGCGTGCGCTCCTTTGTCTCGAGTGAGCGCGGTCAGTCTGCGAAAGAGTTCGTCGTTTCAGTTGGCGCGATGGTGCTCGACGACGACGTTTTCCATCAGTACTACTTGCTGGCGAAGCGCGCCGGCGATGGACCGATTCCAGTCATCGTTCCTCAGCGGAATGCGCAGTCCACGGTAACAGTCACGCGAGAGGGAACCGAGCGTTTCGAAATCGGCAACGTGCAAATCGAGGCGCAAAAGCTGGCGGTGACAGAAGCGTCGGGTCCAACGCGCGAGGTGTGGATTGACGCGCAGGGTCGCGTGCTCAGGGTTGCGATCCCATCTCGTGGCATCGTCGCGACGCGCGATGAGCCTCCGCCGAGTCGGTAAACCTAGAGAGTTGTAACGAGTGTCTGACGTGGCATCACTCGCCCGTCGACTTGCCGCCTATTTCTTCCTGACTGGCTGATCGCCCTGCCTACAGCGGGGCGATTGAGTTGTTAGGTTATGAAACTGCACTCGTCGGACGCTCGTACGGGCGCCGGTCGTTCCCTTAAGCGCACCCCCGATCATGCGAATCACACACATTGCGAGCACGCTGCTCGTTGCCGCAGCACCGCTCGCCGCGCAAAGCGCGCAGCCCGGTCCAGTCCTCACGATTGAAGAAGCCGTTCGCTTAGCGATTCGAAACAATCCGACCCATCAGCAAACGTTGACGGCACGCTCACGCGCTGGATCAACGTTGCGAAGCTCGTACGGAGCGTTGCTCCCGCAACTCTCGACGTCGTTTGGGTCGCAGTTCCGTGAAGGGCGACCGCAGTTCTTCGCTGGACAGCAATTCGGTTCGGCGTCCGACGTGCTCTCGTCGTTCGCTGACGTAAGTCTCGACCTGCGATTGAGCGGCTCCGCGGTGATGCAACCTCGCGCAAGCCGTGCCGCGCTCGACGCTGCAGAATCCGACATCACGAGCTCCGAACAGACGCTTCGTTCTACGGTGATTCAACAGTACCTCAACGCGCTGCAATCGAAGAGTCGCGCCGTGCTGCAAGAGACGTTGCTCGTGGGTGTGCAAGCGCAGCTCGAGCTCGCGCGCGCGCGTTCACAAGTCGGCGCGGCTACTCAGCTCGACGTGCGCCGTGCCGAAGTCGCGGTGGGGCAGCAGCAGGTGGCGCTGCTTCAGGCTCGCAATCAGAGCGAAGTGGACAAGCTGCGGCTCTTCCAGCAGATGGGTGTACCGGAGCCGCCTAACGTGCAGCTCACATCGCAGTTCCCCGTCACCGAGCCGAATCTCAAGCTCGAAGACTTGATGGACATGGCACGTCGCTCGAATCCGCTGCTCAACGCGCTACGCTCACGTGAGCGCTCGGCGAGCGTTGGCGTGAGTCAGGCACGCTCGTCGTTTTTCCCGACGCTTTCATTGAGCACCGGCGTCGGCGGCTTCAGCCAGCAGCTGCGTGACATCAACGGCCAGATCGCCGACGCTCAGTTCAATGCGCTGCGTTCGCGGGCGAGCTGCTTTACGACGGATTCGATCCGCCGGGGCGCTGGTCTCACAAGCATTGGCGCGCAGTGTCAAGGCATTGCGTTCACGCCCGCTGACGAGGCGCTGATCCGCAGCGCCAACGAGACGTTCCCGTTCGACATGACACGCAACCCCATCACGTTCTCGGTTCAGCTTTCGTTGCCGATTTTCGACGGGTTTACGCGTGAGGCTCGCATCCAGGACGCATCAGCCACGCGTGCCGATGCGCGCTATCGCGTGCGCGATCAGGAGCTGCGCCTAACAGCTGACGTGACGACGGCAAACCTGACCCTCGCGACGGCATATCGCACGGTCCAGTTGCAGGAAGAAAATGCGCGAACTGCGCGCATCGCGCTCGCGCTCGCGGAAGAGCGGTTCCGTGTCGGCGCGACGTCCTTCATCGAAGTAACCACAGCCCGGTCCGACTTCGAGCGCGCCGAGACCGAGCGCATCAACGCCATTTACGAATTTCATAAGGCGTTCGCCACACTCGAAGCAGCCGTGGGGCGACCGCTCCGCTAACTGAGAACCCAATGAGCAAACGGACTAAGTGGATACTGGGCGCCGTGGCTGTAGTGGTCGTGGGGAGTATTGCCGCCTCCGCGGCTTCGAGGCGCGGTGGCAAAGCCGTCGCGGTGAAGATCGTGAGCGTGGACAAGCGCGACCTCGTCGCGTCTGTCACGGCGAGCGGTCAGGTGCAGCCGCGAACCAAGGTAGACGTCGCGTCGGATATCAGCGGCCGAATCGTTAGGCTCTCTGTGAAGGAGGGGCAGATCGTCAAGAAGGGTCAATTCCTTCTCGAGATCGATCCCGAGCAGTACATCGCAGCCGTCCAGCAGGCCGAAGCGGGGTTGTCCTCCGCGAAGGCGCAAGCGGCTCAGGCGCGCGCCAACCTGCTCCAGTCGAAACGCAATTACGAGCGCCAGACCGAGATCAAGAAGACGAACCCGCAGCTCGTCTCGGATTCCGACCTCGAGACGCTGAAGACGCAGATGGAGGTCAACGAGGCGCTCAACGAAGCCGCCGGGCATAACGTGGAGCAGTCCACGGCTTCATTGCGGACCGCGCGGAGTAACCTGAACAAGACGACCATTGTTGCCCCGATGGCTGGTCGCATAACGCGGCTCGCCGTCGAGCAAGGCGAGACAGCGGTGCCCGGAACGTTCAATAAAGATGCGGCGCTACTGCTCACGATCTCGGACATGAGCGTGCTCGAGACCAAGGTGAAGGTGGACGAGACGGACGTCGCGCGCCTCGCGCTCGGCGACTCCGCCGTCGTACAGATCGATGCGTTCCCAGACACGACGTTCCTCGGAAAGGTTATCGAGATCGCGCACAGCTCCGTGCGGAACGCAGCGGCGGCGAATTCACAGGATCAGTCGATCGACTACGAAGTCACGATTCAGTTGATCAATCCTCCACCTGACACGCGACCAGATTTTTCCGCGACCGCGAAGATCGTGACCGACACCCGCAAGCAGGTCCTGTCGATTCCGATCATCGCGTTGACCGTGCGGGAGAATGAGGAGTTGAGCAGCGAAGATTCGGCCGTGAGTGTGGGCAAGGCGCCAGCCAAGGAAGTAGGCAAGCGCGACGTCGAAGGCGTCTTCATCGTCGGAACTGACAACAAGGTGACCTTCAGGCCCGTAGATGTAGGAATCTCGGGCGATAACTACTTCGAGGTCCTCAAGGGTCTGACTTCCGGCGAAAAGATCGTCGGCGGAACGTATCAGGCCATCCAGCAGCTCAAGGACGGTGGGATCGTGAAGGAAGCGAAGAAGGAAGAGAAGAAACCAACGGACGCCAAGTCGTGAGCGATTACATAACGAGTGACTCCCACCCGTCGCCGACAACGACGGGCGAACATCCGATCAGCACGACGGCCGAGCGGCACGCGGTGACCGCGATCCCGGGCGCGGCTCCAAGTCGCGACTGGGTCATCGTGACGCGTGGATTGCGGCGCGACTATGACATGGGCGGCGAAGTCGTGCGCGCCTTACGCGGTGTCGACGTCGCCATCCGTCGCAACGAGTACGTGGCCATCATGGGTCCATCAGGCTCTGGGAAGTCCACGCTGATGAACCTGATCGGGTGTCTCGATACGCCGACGGCCGGCGAATACTGGCTAGGCGGCGTTCTCGTGTCGAAGATGTCGGACGACGAGTTGGCGCGGGTACGAAACAAGGAGATCGGATTCGTCTTCCAGACGTTCAATCTTCTGCCGCGTGCGACCGCGCTGCATAACGTGGAGCTTCCGCTGGTGTATGCTGGTGTCTCGTCATCGGAACGCAAGCGCCGTGCAGCGGAGGCGTTGGACAGTGTGGGGCTGGGGGATCGTATGCACCACAAGCCTAACGAACTGTCTGGCGGTCAGCGCCAGCGCGTTGCGATCGCGCGTGCTCTCGTGAACAACCCGTCCATCCTCCTGGCCGACGAACCGACCGGGAACCTCGATTCCACGACGTCTGAGGAGATCATGAAGGTCTTCCAGTCGCTGGCGGATCACGGCCAGACCGTCATCATGGTCACGCACGAAGCGGACATCGCGGCGCACGCGCGGCGCGTGGTTGTGCTGCGCGACGGCTTGGTGTCCAGCGACGACCGTCGATCTGCCTTCGCAGCTCGGATTGGAACAGAGGCTGCACATTGAGCACGATCTAAGAGCCGTTCAACAACAACTTTGCCGCGGATTACCGCGGGTTTACGCGGATTTCATACGTCGCACAGAATCCGCGTTCATCCGCGAGAATCCGCGGCGTGTTTTTGGAGTTAGCTTTCGGAACCTGCCGACGTGTGGAAATAATGCGCGGCGGGCCTCAAGATGCTCCTTACCGACGTCCTGCGGACTGCGCTGATCCAGATTCGGGCGAACAAGCTTCGCTCGTTTTTTACGCTGCTCGGCATCATGGTGTCGGTCGCGTTCCTGATCGCCGTCATCGCGATCATTCAAGGGATGAACGCGTACGTCAAGGAAAACGTGGCCAGCGCGATGATCGGGTCCAACACGTTTCAGGTTCGGCGCACACCGCTAAACCTCGCTCCGGTCAGCGACGATCAATGGGATCTGATCCAGCGACGGCCGCGCATCACGGCGGAAGACGCCGCCGTCGTCGAAGCCGCAGTGCCTAACGCGGAAGCGATCAGCCTCCAGTCGGGCTGGCCCACGCCGCAAGTCGACGTGCACTGGCGCGACCGTACGCTGGGCGACGTGCTCATCTTCGGAGTCACAGCGCCGTATCAGGTTGTGCAAGACTATCGCATCGCGAGCGGACGTCCGCTGTCTGACCTGGACGTGCGAGAGCGGCGAAGCGTGATCGTCATCGGTGCCGCGATCGCCGAGAAACTCTTCGAAAACGTGGATCCTGTTGGCCGCGAAGTGCGGCTGCTCGGCGAGCATTTCACGATCATTGGCGTGAATCAGCGCAAGGGTCGTGTGCTCGGCCAATCGTTCGACGGATTCATTCTGATGCCGATCTCGCGCTTCGAGATGCTCTACGGCCGGCGCAGCACCACGACTGTCTCGGTCAAGGTAGCGACGCCGAATGACGTGGCACCGGCGATGGCCCAGGTCGAGGAGGCGCTGCGCGTCGCGCGCGGTTTGCGGCCGGGGCAGCCTAACAACTTCACGCTGGAAACGGCGGATGCGCTGGTGGCGTTCTGGAAGACGCTCACGCGTGTTCTTTTTGCGGTCGTTCCCGCCATCGTATCGATCGGCATCGTGGTCGGCGGCATCGTGATCATGAACATCATGCTGATGTCCGTGACCGAGCGGACGCACGAGATCGGGATCCGCAAGGCGATGGGCGCGCGGGCGCGAGACATCGAGCGGCAATTCCTTGCCGAGTCGATTGCGCTCGCCACGTTAGGCGGGCTCGTCGGCGTCGCGAGTGGATGGGCCTTCGCCAGCCTCATCGCGACGGCTTCGCCGTTGCCGGCCCGCGTCACGGCGTGGTCGGTATTGCTCGCGATTGCGTTAGGCGCCGGCGTGGGAATCGTCTTTGGCGTCTATCCGGCGCGGCGGGCCGCACGGCTCGATCCCGTGCACGCCATGCGCGCGGAGTAGCTGATGCGAGCGTTCTGGGAACGGCTCGACGAGAACATCGCGATGGCGCTGTCGACGCTGCGCCTGAGCAAGTTGCGGTCTGGCCTGACGATTCTCGGTGTCGTGATCGGCATCAGCACCGTGATGGCGATGGCGACGCTGGTGAATGGGATTCAGAACCAGATCATCAGCACGATCGAGATCGCCGGGCCGACGACTTTCTACGTCATGAAGGCGTTTTCGCAAACGCCCGTGAATCCCGACGCACTCCCGGCCTGGATTCGCATTCGACCGGATCTCTCTCGAAGCGAAGCCGAGCGCATCGCGAGTCTTCCCGAAATTGGATTCGCCGCGCTATGGGCGCAAACGTTGGCGCGGCTCGAATACAAGGGCACTCGGTCTGGCGCAACAACGGTGACGGGCGCCGATGACCGCTTTCAAGAGATCTACGGTGGCGAACTGGTGCTGGGGCGCTGGTTCACGCGCTCGGAAATGCGCAGCGGCGCCAGCGTGGTCGTTCTCAACGAGGACAACGCCAGACGATTATTCGGCCGTGAGAATCCGTTAGGCAAGTGGATGCGCGTCGGGGCGCGTCCAGCCGAGGTGATCGGTCTCTGGGCGGAACCGGAGAACGCCTTCGCGCCGCCAGGTGCGGACAACGGCGCGATCGTGCCCTTCGAGATGATGTGGGCGCAGTATCCGATCGACAAAACCAACGCGATGTTCATCTCCGTCAAGCCGAGACCTAACGTGAACGTCGACTCGGCGCAGGCAGCGGTGACCGTGGCGCTGCGTGAGATGCGGAAGTTGCGACCGGCGGACAAGAATACGTTCGATCTCATCACGCAGGATCAGATCCTCGACATTTTCACGAGTCTGACGGGGGCCTTTTTCCTGGTGATGATGGTGTTGTCGTCCGTGGGGCTGCTCGTGGGCGGCATCGGCGTCATGGCGATCATGATGGTGTCGGTGACGAGCCGCACGCGCGAGATCGGCGTGCGCAAAGCGTTAGGCGCGACGCGGCGCGACATCATGACGCAGTTTCTCGTCGAGGCGTCCACGCTCACCGGGATTGGCGGTGTCTTTGGGATACTAGCCGGTGTTGGCGTGGGTCAGCTGATCGCGGCCGTGCTCAGCGTCAGTGCGCCGGTGCCGGTAACGCAGACAACAGTTGCGGTGATTGTCTCGGTCGCTGTTGGGATTGTATTCGGGTTAATTCCGGCGCGGCGCGCGGCGCGACTGAATCCGGTTGAGGCGTTGAGGTACGAATAGCGCCTCAAACAACCACTAAAGCTGTCAGCTACCAGAGCTCAATCGAATGCTGTCAGCGGACGTCTGGTTCGCGCCCTTAGGCAGGCTGACGGCTTCTAGTTGGTACCTGGCGTCTGACAGCTTTGGTTTGCACTGCCTAACGCGATACCGTCGGATACTTGACGCCCAGCTGCTCCATATACGTTTTGTACTTCGTCGTATCGAAATAAAACGGCCGCATCTGCTCGCGATATTTCGACATGATGTCCTGGTGGAGCCAGATCGCCGGCTGATCTGTCGCGCCGATGAACGGCGTGTACGTCGTCTGTTTGCACTGCTCGGTGAAGTAATCCCGGGCGCTCGTCACAAGCGTCGGCGTGAGCAGGAGATCGAGCGCGGTCATGGCTTGCACCTTGGCACCGGCAGTGACGCCCTTGTGCGCGATCGGCGTCGCCATGGCTATGGCATCTGACCAGTGGTGTCCAGGTAAGTCCGGGATGTTCGAAGGGTAGTTCAACTGCACCGTCGGGACGTTCCAGGATACGTCACCGATGTCGTCCGAGCCACCGCCACGACGCGCGTCTTCGGCAATCGGAGCGCCTAACGCGGCAACTGCCGTATCCAATCCGCGCTCCGGTCGGTTGAGCAGCTTTTGCACGGCCCTGGCGAGCTGTTGATCCTCCGAGCTCCACGTCGGCAGTCCCACGCGCTTGATGTTGGAATACATCGCCTCGGCGACGGGCTTGTTGAAATGCGGGACCCACGCGGAGCCAAGGATCTTCACCGACTCGAGCGTCGTACTTGTCATGAGCGCCGCACCCTGCGCCATCTGCTTTCCGGTCTCGAACAGCTCGATCACTTTCGGATAGTCGGTCTCGCGGAAGTAGTACCAGACACGCGCCGTCGTTGGCACCACGTTAGGCTGGTCGCCACCGTCCTTGATCACGTAGTGTGAGCGCTGCTCCGTTCGCAGATGCTCTCGCCGGTAGTTCCAGCCAACGTTCATCAGCTCGACGGCGTCCAGCGCGCTGCGGCCTCGCCATGGCGCACCGGCCGAATGCGCCGCGGTGCCGCGAAACGCGAACTCGGCGCTGAGGAGCGCGTTGTACGATCCCTGAAGTCCCCACGCTGTCTCCATGTTGCGACCGACGTGCGTGAACATGGCGACATCGACGTCTTTGAAGAGGCCCGCGCGCACGTAATAGGCCTTGGTGCCTAACTGTTCCTCGGCGACGCCGGGCCACAACAGCAAGGTGCCCGGGAGTTTTTCACGCTCCATCAGCTTTTTGAGGGCGATTGCGGCCGTCACGTTGAGCGGCATCCCCGAGTTGTGCCCTTCCCCGTGTCCCGGTGCTCCCGCGACGATCGGCGCAGCGAACGCCACGCCGGGCTTTTGCGACGCCTGTGGAATGCCGTCGATGTCGGAGCCCATAGCCAGAACGGGTCGGCCCGAGCCCCAGCGCGCCAGCCACGCCGTCGGGATGCCGGCGACTCCGCGTTCTATTGCAAAACCTTGCTTCTCGAGGATTCCCGTTAGGTACTTCGACGTCTCGACCTCGTTGAATCCAAGCTCTCCGAAAGAGAAGACCATATCGACCATCTGCGCGCTGAAGTCGTGCATGCCGTCGATTACCTGTCCAAGTTCAGTCTTCAGCCGATCTAGGCGCGCGTCAGGCTTGGCAGGACGCTGAGCGCTGCCTTGCGAGAGTGCGACGTTCAACGCAACGAGGACGGCGGCGACGCGCGCGAGGCGGTTCTGCATTGTGAGGATGCGATGGTGAGGGTCCGCGGCAAACCTACGATGTGCGGGGCAATCACACTATCCCGCTTCCATCGTCCGGCTCTGCCGGTCACATTCCTTTGCCATGTCTGAGGTAGATGTACTCGCCATCGCGGCGCATCGGGACGACGTCGAGCTGACGTGCGGCGGCACGATGCTCGTGTCCGTGCGCAAAGGTCACCGCACGGGAGTCATTGACCTAACGGCGGGTGAGATGGGAACCCGCGGCAATGCCGAGCTGCGTGCAAAGGAGGCAGCGGAGGGGGCGAGAATCCTGGGGCTCAGCGTGCGCGAGAACCTTGGGCTGCCTGACGCGGCGATCGTCAACACTCCTGAGACACGAGCGCTGCTCGTTCCGCTCATCCGTCGTCTCAAGCCCAAAATTGTCATCGCGCCGGCGCAGGACGGACGGCATCCCGATCATCGCGTCACCTCGGAGCTCGTGCGAGACGCGTGCTTTTTGGCGGGACTCGCCAAATTCGCGCCTGGGCTGCCGCCTCACCGGCCGCGCAAGGTGTTGCACTGCATCACGTATCGTGAAGAGGCGCTCAAGCCAACGTTCATCGTGGACATCAGCGATGTCTTCGAGGAGAAGCTGGCGGCGATGAACGCATACTTTTCACAACTGGCCGGCGTGCTGCAGGCCGGCGAAGTCTACCCCAACACCGAAGAGCTATTCAAAGTCGTTAGGCATCAGGCTGCGCACTACGGATCGTTGATTCGTTGCAAATACGGCGAGCCGTACTACACGATCGAAACGATGCGCGTCGAAGATGTCATGACCCTCGAGGTTTCTACATTCTGATGACGAAATCGTATACGGGCGAGATGGCCATCAGCTACGCCGACTACCTCGCGCTCGACGAGCTGCTCTCGCTGCAGCGACTGCGCGCCAAGCACGGTGACGAGCTGCTTTTCATCGTCGTGCACCAGGCCTCCGAGCTGTGGTTCAAGGTGCTGTTGCACGAGCTCGAGCTGCTCATCACGAACCTGCAGGAGAACGACGTCGCCGGGGCGTTAGGCCGGATGCAGCGCATCAATGCCCTCATGCGCATTGTTGCGTCGCAGCTCTCCGCGCTGGACACGCTGCCTCCACAACGCTTCGCCGAGTTCCGCGGCATCCTCGGCTCGTCCAGCGGTTCTCAGAGCCTGCAATTCCGCGCGCTGGAAGCAATATCCGGTCTGCGCGATGAGCACTTCCTCCACGTGTTGCGCGAACACGGCGACATTCCGCCGCTCATCCAGCGCATTATCGAACGGCCGACGCTGCAGGCGATGTTCGACTCGATGCTGGAGCACCACGGCGTCACGCTCGAATCGCTCTACTCCGAATCGCAGCAGGCGCCGTTGTATCTCCTGGCGGAGAGCTTATTGGAATACGAACAGGCGTTTGGCTTGTGGCGCTTTTTGCACGTGCAGCTCGTAGAGCGAATCATAGGCCCGATGACGGGGGGCACTGGCGGCACGTTAGGCGCCAAGTACCTGCAACGCACGATGTCGCAACGCTTCTTCCCCAAGCTTTGGGAAGTGCGTGCGCGCATTTTCGCCGGCGGCGCGGTACCGCCGCATGGAGCGAGCAGCGTTTGATGTGGATCGACATCTCGGTGCCACTGTCCGCGCATCTCCCGGCATGGCCGGGTGACACACCGTTTGAAGCGCGCTGGACGTGGCAACAGGATGTCGGCGCCTCGGTGAACGTCTCGGCGATCAGCATGAGTCCGCACGTCGCCACACACGCCGATGCGCCTTACCACGTCCGCTCGGATTGGGCTGGCAGCGAACGACTGGACATCGCGGCGTTTGTCGGTCGCTGCAGCGTGGTCGACGTCTCGTCAGGCGCGGGCGAGCTACAGCTCTCCGCGTTAGGCGCGGCCGGCGAAAACCCTTCACTCCAACGCTTGCTTCTCAAGACCGACCGGAGTATCGCGGGCGGTTCGTTTCCGGATTCGTGGCCGTGGCTCTCTGTCGGCGCGGTGCAAACGCTCCTTCGCCGCGGGCTGCGCTTGTTAGGTGTCGATGCCCC
>DASYRX010000087.1:0-5109 GCA_036003845.1 Gemmatimonadaceae bacterium
GGGCTCAGTCGAACTCGCGGCGTCGCAGGATGACGTGTGGTCCGTGATCGGGCAGTTCAGCCTCGACTGGCATCCGGCGGTGGCGCGAGTCCGTTTGATCGGCGAAGGCGTGGGTCAACTCCGCAGGCTCGAAACGCGCGAAGGCAGGGAAATCGTCGAACGCCTGTAAGACGTCGACGATACGAAGCGATCCTATCGCTATGCGCTGGTCTCAGGCGTTCCCGCCTCGCACTACGCTGGCGTGATCGGCGTCAGGCAGAAGGGAACCGGCTCAGTCGCCGAATGGCGTGTTGAGTTCCTCGCCAACAACCAACCCGACATCGTCGTGAGAACCATGGTCTCGACGTTGGTCAAGACCGGTCTCGGAAGCCTAAAGCCTCGCTTCGTAGCCGCCGCATGAGCGCGATGATCGACATTGGCCACCCCTGTCCACCCGCGACTGATGGGGAAATTGCCGCGACCAACATTTCACCCCATGTGCGCTTCGATTGCGATCGCGCCGAAGCGAACGCGCGCGCAGTCAATCCGGATATCCAATACCTGCGCGTTTCGGCGGAATCGGGTGCGGGACTCGATACTCGGTACGACTGGCTGCGTTCGATGCGTGCCGACCTGGCGCTCCCGGTCGCATCATGAGCCTCGGTATGGTCCTGGCTTTCGGCCTGCTGCTCGGCATGCAGCACGCGACCGAAGCCGATCACCTGGCCGCGGTCGCGTCGCTGGTGAGTCGCGAACGTTCACTCAAGGCCGGCATGTTCCACGGCATTGCCTGGGGTATAGGCCATACGCTGACGTTGCTGATCGTTGCCGGCGCGCTCGGATTCCTCGGCTGGGTGATCTCGCCGCTGTTGGCTGGCAACATGGAGCGCGTGGTCGGCGCGATGTTGGTCCTGCTCGGCATCGGCGTGGTGCGGCAGCTGTGGCGCGAGCGCATCCATTTTCACGTGCACACGCACGCGCAGCACGTCAATGTCTTCGCCCCCCAAGCGCAGATCATCCACTTTCATGCCCATAGCCATGCGGGCGAATCGCAACCGCATCAACTGAGCGCGCACGCGCACTCGCACAAGCTGCCATGGCGCAGCGGTGTCGTGGGCATGGTACATGGTCTGGCCGGTTCGGCCGCGCTAGCGCTCTTCGCCAGCCAGTCGATGCCTTCGCCGGCCTGGATGCTGGTCTACATCCTCGTATTCGGACTCGGCTCGATTCTCGGCATGGCGCTGCTGTCGGGGGTGCTGGCCATTCCGTTGGGTTTGACTGCACGCCACCTTACAGGCGTGTATCGCATCCTCAACAGTAGCGTCGCCTTGTTCTCGCTCGCATTGGGCGGACGGTTGCTGTTCGCTTCGGGCGGATAAGGCAATCAATGGCCGCACGTATGCGTCCTGCGGTACCGCTGCTGCATGCCGTCGAAGCGCGCAGTTCGGTCTCGCGCGAGTGTCGGGTCCTGCTCGTGGGTTCGCGCCTGACCGGGGACTCGCGTCTGCGCCGGCGTCTCGGCGGCGAGTACCAGGTCAGTGCGCCGATATTGTCGTGACGACCATCCGTATCGATGTTGCTCAAGACGGGTCTCGAAAGTGTGAAACCCCGCTTTGGAGTCGCGAAGTGACTGCAACCGTGGAACGTGACCATCCCTGTCCATCCGCGACCGACGGGGAGATCGCCGCGATCAACCTGGAGAGCGCGCGCCGTCGCGCATGGGCACGTTTCGCGCAAGACGCGCGCCGCCCGGGTGTTGCCGAGGCGGTTGTCGATAGAGAGCGTCTGGCAGCGCAATTTCTCGGTGATCTGGATGCACTCGACCGTATGGATGCACTCGCCTCGCAATTCGCACGCCTAGACGGCTCATGTCGCGCAGCCCTTGTTCACGCCGAAGTCGCTTCGACAGTGCATCGCTTCGACGATGCACGAGGCCACCTCGCGCGTGCGGCGCTGATGGGCGGACCGTGCGAGGTAATCGAGCGCCACTCGTTGACGATTGATCAGGCATGTGGCGTCGAGCTCGATGCGGTGCTCGCTGCGCGGCGTCGAATCGCTACCGCGAGCCGTCGGCTCGAAGATCTGGTACCGCTCGGCGCCGCGCTTGCGGATCTCGAGCGCTTTGCCGAGGCGGACGCTGTCTATCGGCAGGCGTTTTCCTCATACGAGGACGTTTCACCGTTTCCGCTGGCGTGGGTCTGCTTTCAGCTCGGCGTGCTGTGGGGAGAACTCGTTCCCGTACCGGACCCGAATCGCGCCGCGCTCTGGTATCGACGCGCAATTGCTTACTTGCCGGGCTATGTGAAGGCGCGCGTGCACCTGGCGGAGATCTATGCGAGCCAAAACCAAACTGGCGACGCGGAGGCGCTGCTCCTGGCAGCGCTCTCGAGCCGCGACCCGGAGGTCCGGTGGCGTCTTGCCGACGTCCTGATCGCGCAAGAGAGGTTCCAAGAGGCCGAGGCACAGCTCGCCGCCGCACGCTTTGGCTTCGATGAGCTCCTCGGCAGGCACCGGCTCGCCTTCGCAGACCATGCCGCGGAGTTCTACGCTGACAGCGGCAACGACCGCCCGCGGGCGCTCGAACTCGCGCGCGCGAATGTCGCGAATCGTCCGACACGCCGTGCGATCAAGCAGGCGCAGGCGATCGCGATGGATGCTCCTACGACCGCTTGAAAGAGGAGACGATGAACGACCTACTCGAAAGGGCCATCGCGGCGCATGGCGGTCTTGAGCGGTGGAAGACGCTGAAACGCCTAACCGTCACAGCAGTCAGTGGCGGTGGGTTGTTTGAGTTGAAGGGCATGCCTCAAGACCCGACTCCTCGCGAGCAGACGGTCACGCTTCACGAGGAGAGTGCGTCGGTCTTTCCCTTCGGACAGCCCGATTGGCGTACCCGCTTCACTCCGCATCGGGTCGCGATCGAAACCACTGCCGGCGTGATCGTGCGTGAGCGCTCGGACCCAAGAAGCTCATTCGACGGACACGACATGCTCACGCCGTGGGATCCGCTGGATCGGGCCTACTTCAACGGATATGCGATGTGGACCTATCTTACGACGCCGTTCTTCATAGTGATGCCCGGCTTCGAAGTCACAGAGATCGCGTCTTGGCAAGAAGGTGCGGAGCGCTGGCGCGGGCTGCGCGTGCGATTTCCCGACGAGATCGCCAGTCACAGCAAGGAGCAGGACTTTTACTTCGGCGAAGACTTCCTCCTGCGCCGACACGATTATCACGTCGACATCGCCGGCGGATTCCCCGTCGCGCAGTACGTCGGTGATGTCGTCCCTGTCGATGGGATACGATTTCCGACGAAGCGCCGCGCCTACATGCGCGCGCCGGACCTGAAACCCGTCCGCGATCTCTTGATGGTCGCGATCGATTTCAACAACTTCCGATTCACGGCGTAGGGAGGTTCGAGATGATCACACTGAATGTCAACGGCGAATCTCGCGGCGTCGATGTTCCGCCGGACGTGCCGCTGCTCTGGGTCCTTCGCGACGTACTCGCCCTCACGGGAACGAAGTTCGGATGTGGCATCGCGCTGTGCGGAGCGTGTACCGTACATCTGGAAGGCGCGCCTGTGCGGTCCTGCAGGCTGCCGGTCGGATCGATCGGAGAACGTCGCATCACGACGATTGAAGCCATCGGTACCACTGCAGCCGGCGCCAAGGTGCAGAAAGCCTGGCTCGACCTTGAAGTCGTTCAGTGCGGCTATTGCCAGTCCGGGCAGATCATGTCCGCTGCGGCGCTGCTGGCAACGACTCCAAGTCCCGACGACGCGGACATCGACGCGGCAATGGCCGGCAACATCTGCCGCTGCGGTACCTATCAGCGCATTCGCGAAGCAATCAAGCAGGCCGCCAAGCCCCTAGCGCAACCGGGAGGCTGATCATGACCCAAGCAGCAGCGGGTTCGATTTCCGCGACCCCGACATCGCGACGCACATTTCTTCAAGCAAGCCTGACGATCGGCGGCGCGCTCGTGCTGGGCTTTCATTTCCCGGTGGCGAGCGCCGCGGCCACGACGAAGAAGCACGAACCGTTCGCTCCGAACGCATTCATCCGTATCGACCCCAAGGGCGCCGTCACGTTCATCATTCCGCAAGCCGAGATGGGGCAGGGGGTATACACCTCGATTGCGATGATCCTCGCTGAAGAGCTCGACGTCGCGTGGGAATGGGTGCAGGTCGAAGCTGCACCTCCGAGCGACAAGCTCTACGGCAATCCTGCTTTCGGACTCCAGGTCACCGGCAATTCCAACTCGATCCGTGCGTTCTGGATGCCGTTGCGCAAGGCCGGCGCCGGCGCGCGTGCGATGCTGGTGGAAGCGGCTGCGCGCCGCTGGAAAGTCGATGCGAGTGCCTGCCGCGCCGAAAACGGCGAGGTCATTCACGTGGCGAGCGGTCGCAAGCTCGCCTACGGCGATCTAATCAGTGCCGCGAGCCAGCTTGTGCCGCCGAAGGATCCGCCGCTGAAGGAGCCTGCCAACTTCAGAACGATCGGGAAGCCGCTGAAGCGGCTCGATACGCCAGACAAGGTCAACGGCAAAGCGATTTACGGGATCGACGCCATGCCGCCCGGCGTGAAGTTCGCGACATCCGCGGCCTGTCCTGTTTTTGGCGGCAAGGTCGCGCATGTCGACGACCTCAAGGCAAAACAGATCCCCGGCGTGCGCCAGGTGTTGGTGTTCGACAATTTTGTCGCAGTGGTCGGCGATCACATGTGGGCGGCAAAGCAGGGCCTTGCGGCGCTTGTCATCACGTGGGACGAGGGCCCGAATGCCAAAGTCGATTCGGCCGCCGTCTGGAAACAGATCCGGACGGCCAGCGAAAAGAGCGGGGTCGTGGCCAAGGAAGCCGGCGACGCAGCCAAGGCGCTTGCCCAGGGCGAGCGCCTCGATGCGGCGTACGAGATGCCGTTTCTCGCACACGCGCCGATGGAACCGATGAACTGCACCGCACACGTGCGAGCTGATTCGTGCGAGGTCTGGGTCGGGATTCAGGTGCAGACGCGAGCCCAGGCGATCGCGGCCAAGGTGACCGGCCTGCCGCCGGAAAAAGTGACCGTACACAATCACGTCCTCGGCGGGGGATTTGGTCGCCGGCTCGAGGTCGACTTCATCGAGCAAGCC
>DASYRX010000088.1:0-6096 GCA_036003845.1 Gemmatimonadaceae bacterium
CCATGTACACAGGGATTTACGAGGGTGGTGACACTCGGCTTCCCTTTTCAAACCAACCCTTCGCCGTAGTGGCACGAGACCGCGCCTACTTCGGGTCGGGCGCTAGCTTCGCTGTGTCGTACTTGAACAGCGCCTTCGTTCGGGCAGGCGAGTTCCGCTGGCCAGCACTACACGAGGATCTCACGCAAACGGAGGTCGAGGAGGTCAGGGCCGAAGCGATGGCTCTTGCGGCCGGTCGTTTGCCCCCCGATCAGATCGCTAAACGCTTTGAGATGAACTTTGCTACTCATATCCTCCCAAAAGAGCGACCCGCAATCGGTCGCGTCTTCGTCGACCACAACGACCGACTCTGGGTAGAGCGTTTCGAGGCGACGCGGCTTGGCTCGCGTTTCCAGAAGGCTGGCGACCGCTGGACAGTCTTGTCGCCTGATGGCATCCCAGTCGCCCGAATCAAGATCCCGGGTGCGACGCGTCTGGAAGATGTAAGGGGCACGCGCACGCTCCTCGTCGTTAGGGACAGCCTCGACATCCAGACGATCGCCGTGCGCGAGATCGTCAAACACAGTCGCTGATCGGCTGCGCCGCATCGCCCTAACGGGCGTCCCATCCGTTGAAACCGGGCGAGTAAAGAAGCTCTATGGCGTCTAGCAACGACGCCTAACGAAGCGTCGGGGTTGCGGCCCGGCCTAGGGGGTGTACTATAGAGCCCGTTCTCTCCGTTCACCCCTACCTCAGGAGAGTAGCATGGCCATCAACACTGGGAAGGTCATCACCGGTGGGCTCGCGGCAGGCGTCGTGGGAAACATCATTGGCTATCTCGGTTTCGGGATGTGGTTGGGTCCGCGCTTTGAAGCGGAAGCAACAGCCGTCGCCCCCTCACTCGCTGGGCGCGGAATGACAAGCGGCGCCATCGCCACAACGGTCATAACAACATTCGTGATCGGCATTCTGCTCGTATGGCTCTACGCCGCGATGCGTCCGCGATTCGGCCCAGGAATGAAGACGGCTACCTATGCAGCGCTTGCTGTCTGGGTTTGCGGCTTCGTCTTTCATATCGACTTGCTGCTTATGGGGCTGGTGACGACCGCGACGTACGTCATGGCGAGCGTCGTAGCCCTCGTCCAAGTGATCGCCTCGGCCGGAGTCGGTGCGATGCTCTACAAGGAAGAGGGCTAGACGCAGCCTAACGCGGCTCGGCTCTTCGGCAATGTCCCCGAAAGCCGAGCCGCCGTTAGGTCACTGCTGCTGCTCTACGAGATTGTCCAGCAGCCTGAGTAGCTGACTCCAGCCGCGCTCGTGGTTCGCCACCCGCTCCGCCTCGGCGAAGCGCTCGTGCGTAGTACAACTTCCGTGTTGCCGCCGGCAGCTGGCTTGAACTCGGCGGTGACGAGCGTGTCGCCGACACTCGACGCAGGGTTCTCCCAATCCCACGTGAATGCCAGCTGCGTTGGGCGCTCGACTTCGAGGCGTCAAGCGGTCGTTCCGACGGCCGCCGAGCTGCAGCAACTTTATGCCGCTTATGCTGCTGCTTTGCCGCGTCATACTTATCGTCCTCCTTCTGCTCGCTCTCTGGCGCTACCGCTGGGCGTATGTCGCGTTCGCCGTGCTGGGTCTCGTCTACTTTCCGCTGAATGTGGGATTCCACTTGAACCCCACGGCGTGCGAAGAGCTGCCGAACTTGGGCCTCGCGATCTACTCGCTCCAGAATCGGCCCCACATCGTTGGGTTCAGCTTTTTCTTTGTGTTGAGTTACATCCAGTTTCGTGGCTCTAGCGCTCGCTCGCGATTCGCGTGGGCAGCTGTCGCGACACTCGTTATGGGTTTGTTCGTAGAGCTGGCCGAGGGGATTTCGGGCCAGGGTCATTGCCGCATGCGAGACCTGGTTCCGGACGCTGCTGGTGCGTTGCTCGGCGCGACGTACGTGCTGTTGGGGAACGCAGCCCGCAAGCAGCTGTCATCGCAGTTGGCTCGTTAGGCATCCAGCCGCATGTGATTCTGTTCGAGACAGGCGAGCTGCGACAAAGGCGGAGCCCGTCGGCTCGCTTGAGCGGCTCACACAGGAAGGGCCCGAGCGTTCGGCCTGCTGCCGGTGGACGTGCTTTTCGCACCACAGGGCGATCGCTGGTCGCCCATCGAACACGCGCTGCATCTTACCAAGTCGTCGGCGCCTCTCGTGCGTGAGCGCGGACTCATCGAAGCTGTCGTCGTCGGTATGGTCGTCATGCTTGCCGGCACACTACCGCGCAACCTTCTCTTCGCAGCGAACTTGCGCGCATTCCCGAGCATACCCTGGGCGGTTCCGCTTGTCGCCGTGTACCTCTGGTTCTTTTGGCGCTATTTGAATGGCCACGGCCCGCCGTCGTCCACGGCGCAGGAACGCCGCGCGAGCCTGCGCGCGACTCGGCTGGCGCCTAACGTGTGGGCGTACGCGCTGCTCGCTGGAGGGCTGGCCATCGTCGCGCTCGTGCTGGCGCTCAGACTAGCGAACCGGCTGGTCGTGCTGCCAGATCAGCAATTGCCGGACGTGAGCAGTGTCCCGCGCATAACGCTTCTGGTACTGTTGCTCGCCGCGGCGCCGGTGGCCGGCATCGTCGAGGAAGCGTCATTTCGCGGTTACATGCAGGGTCCGATCGAACGGCGGCACGGCTTGCTCGTTGCGATTCTCGTGACGGGGACGATGTTCGCCGTCGCGCACCTGGACTTCACGCTCGCCCTCTGGCCGTACTACGTCGCCGTGGCCGCGATCTACGGCAGCGTTACGTACCTAACGAACTCGATTCTTCCGGCTGTGGTGTTGCACACCGGTGGGAATATCTTCTCGAACCTCGACCTATGGCTTCACGGTCAAGCGGAATGGCAAGCGGCTGCGGGGAAGGCAACGCTGATCTGGGAGAGCGGCGTCGATCGCGCCTTCTGGACCTCAGCAGCTGTGCTGTTGGCCGTTGGGGCCACGACCACACTCGCGTTCTTCCGGCTCGCCGGGGTTACAGGGCGGAATAAGGAATGAAGTCATAGACAAGCAGTGACGTTACAAGGAGGCGGCACACGTGGTTGGCGTTAGGTAGCCGCCTAAGCAAACAGATGTCGGATCTCGCGGATTGTTTGAATCAAGCTGCCTCGCCTAGGCAGAATCCCGTACAATCCGCTCACTCTGGGTATCCGAATAGCTCTTTGTTTGGAATGATTCGCGATGCGGCCTAAAGGTGCTCACTTAGCGACCGTGATTGCTGTGCTCTTGGCGGCTACCATCACTGCGTGCAACGGTTTGTTGTCACCAACGGAGGAGCTCAGCGACGCGCGACGACGCTGGGCTGACAAAGGGCCCGCGATCTACAGCATCGATCTCTTTCGCTCGTGCGAGTGCACGCCTGAAATGAGCGGCCCGGTCGTCGTCAGCGTACAGAACGGAGCCGTGCAGTCTCGCGCCTACCGAACTGGTGTGATCGTACCGCCGAACATGGCGCCGCTCTTTCCAGGCATCGAGGGACTCTTCGACCTGATCGCTGACGCCAGGCGGCGGAACGCGCATCGCCTTGAGGTGCGCTACGACCGTGAGCTCGGCTACCCCGCCTGGCTCGTGATCGACTACGACAGGTCGGTAGCGGACGACGAATTCACCTACAGCGTGATGGCTTTCCGGCGACTCTAGCCGCTCGCGGCGCGAAGTGTCAACGCTTAGGCTATACGGGCACAATTCCCGTGGACAGCGACATGCCTAACGTCTGGATGGCCGCCGAGTGATCGCCCCAAAACCCGTCGTGCTCGAGGGGAGAGGAATCCGCCTGGAGCCTCTCACGATGGAGCACCAGAATGCGCTTGTAGCTGCCGCGTCGGACGGCAAGCTGTGGGAACTCTGGTTCACGTCTGTCCCGGAGCCGTCCCAGGCCAACACATACATCGCCACGGCGCTCGCCGGACAGCGCGACGGACATATGCTCCCCTGGGCCGTGCGCGAATTGACGACGAACTCCGTCATCGGAAGCACGCGCTACCACGATATAGTCCCAGCCATCGACCGCGTGGAGATCGGCTGGACGTTCTACGCGGCGACATGGCAGCGCAGCCACGTCAACACGGTCTGCAAGCTTATACTGCTCGAGCACGCTTTCGATGCACTCGGCTGCAAAGTCGTGGGGCTGCGTACCGACAACTTCAACTTCAGATCGCAGAAGGCGATCGAGGCGTTAGGCGCCAAGAAGGACGGCGTCATCCGCCACCACTACGCGAGGCGTGATGGGTCAGTGCGCGACTCGGTGTTCTACAGCATCCTCGCGAGCGAGTGGCCTAACGTGCGGCGTCACCTGGAGCTGCGGCTTTCCCGGCACGAGAACCACGCGCGGCAGACATAGCCGCCTCGATCTCCTTGGCGGTGTAGGGAAGGCCGGCGCTCAGCACCTCGGAGCCAGTCTCGGTGATGAGGATCATGTCCTCCAGATAGAAGGCGTCCTCGTCGACCGAGAAGATCGGCTCGAACGCGACCACCGCTCCCGCCGCGAGAATGGGCAGCGCCGATTCGCCGCTGTCCACGCCGACCGAGTGAATGCTCCAATCGGCCATGCCGTCCGGCGCCAACAGTCCTTGCGCGGCACGACGTCCTTGCTCAGTCGTTAGGCTCCCTTGCAATCGGGCGATCTCAGCACGGCTAGCCGCCAGCACGTCCGTTCGCGCGACGCCGCCCTTCATTTTCGCCATCCCGACCCGATACGCCGCGATCAGCAGATTCCAGGTCTCCGCTTGTCCCGCCGTGAACCTGCCCGATACGGGAACCGTGCGCCCGACGTCGGCACCGTACCCATGCTTCGCGCACCCGATATCCACGCGTACGAGCTCACCGGATTGCATCACCCGATCGAGCTGTGTGTAGGAGAAGTCGGATCGGACGAGAACCTTCACGTGCGCGTTAGGCCCGCTCATCATCCACGGCCAGAACGATGGGCCCATAGCGCCGGCCTCGACACACGCGGCCGCGACTCGCATCTCCGCCATGCGCTGCCGGCCCCCAGGACGGACGGCGTCGAGTGCGCTGCGCAGCGCCTTGGCTGTTGTCCGGGCATTGTCGCGCAGAATCGTGACTTCGGCCGGCGATTTCACAAAACGCATTTCGCGGATCGCCGCCGCCACTGACTTTACGGTGGCCGCCGGAAAGGCGCGCGTTAGGCTGCGCCGCCACAGCTCCTGGCGGCCTTCGACCGGATCGAGGCCGCTGGGAACACCTAACGCCTCACGCCAGCGCGACTCATCCACGTATAGAGTGGTCACGCCTTCGCCAAGGCGGCGGCGCAGGAATGGCAACAGTGAATCCCAGGGTTGGACGCTCGTCAGCTCGCGTCGTGCGGCGGACTGCGCGCCGATTTCAGCGACAACACCCTCCACGCTGAAGCCAAACGCAGTTGGTGCCGGCGGCACGAAGAGGTGCGCCTGCTTCGCAGCGCCATCGACGGCAAGAATCGCCGAGGGGCTCGCAAAATCCCCCGTGAAGTAAAAGAATGTCGCCGCCTGTACGAAGCTCGGCTCGCCCTGGAGTTTTCCGCTCGCTGCATGTATGAGACCGATCCCGTCAGGCATGCGCTCCATGAGCGCGCGACGCCTGGTCGCGTACTCACTCGTGGGTATATCCTGCGATGCGGCGAGCGCCGGGAAGGCACTCAGTACTATCGCGACTCGCAGTCTTGTTTGAGCACAATTCATAACGCAGCCTATTTGCGATGACCAAACGTATCTCTGAACATGAGCGATACCAGCATGACCGACAGCAGCGCCATTCAGATCAGCTCGGCCGTTCCCACTTTTCTCGTTTCAGACATCGCGAGTACCGCGCGATGGTACGAAGAAAACCTGGGCTTCGAGACGGCTGGACACGTGCCTGACAGCGCGCCGTATGTGTACGCGAGTTTGATGCGCGACTCGGCCGAAGTCATGCTGCTCAACCTCGCCGGCCTTGAGAAACCCGACTCAAGGCACCTACGGCCGCGCGGTCTATGGGATGCGTATCTCCGAATGCGCGGCGTGCACGCGCTATACGAGACAGTGAAGGGTCAATCGTTCATCCAGATGCCTCTCACGCATCAATCGTATGGAGACTGGGAGTTCGAGGTG
>DASYRX010000089.1:0-4820 GCA_036003845.1 Gemmatimonadaceae bacterium
CGCGACGTAGAGCACTCGCTGTTCCAGCTTCGCGCTCGAAACCCAATCCTTGGCTTGCTTGAGGAGCAGCGTATTGTCCCACCAGAGGCTTGGATCGATCGCCACGTACGCATTGAACGTTTCCGGGATCGTGTACAGCGCGTTGATCGTGGTAATGCCACCTAACGAGTGGCCAACAAAAATGCGATACGGCATCGTGCGGTAGCGCTGGTCGATCTGCGGGATCAGTTCACTCTTTATGAACGTCAGGAAGTTTGCCATTCCACCGCTGACGGCCATCGCCGGCGCTGGCTTACCGTCGAACCCGGTCGTGACTTTGGTCGGGGTCATGTCGCGCGTGCGATTGGTATTCGGGATCGCGACGACGATCATTTCGGGGATCGCGTACGTGCCGTTGACTCCTGTGCCGAGGATCTGGATCAACCCGGTGACCGAGTGGAAATGCGCGTCGCCGTCGAGCAGGTAGAGAACGGGATAGCGTTGAGGCGCGGTCGTGGTGTCGTCGTAGGAGGGCGGTGTGTAGACGAGGTAGTGGCGCCGCTCCTTGAGCGTCGCCGATTCGAGCGAATCGACGCGACCGATATTGGTCGCCCGGGTGAATCTGCCCTGGGCGGTCGCCATCGCTGGCAGCACGAGCGCAATGAGGATCGCAGTGAATCGGCGCATACTTCTCCTGGCTAAGCCACAATGTCGTTAGGCGCACCGCCGGCATCATGCAGGATGCCGGCAGCGCGAATCGCTTGACCTAAAAAAAGCGGCCGCGCATGCCGAGCGCGACCGCTGCTTTGCCTTACTGGTGTACAGCTCCCGAGGCAGGACTCGAACCTGCGACCCGGCGATTAACAGTCGCCTGCTCTACCAACTGAGCTACTCGGGAAGGGAGGGACGGGAAACGTAGAAACCGCCGTCTGCCGGGGCAAGCGGCTGCCATTACGCCTAGCGCTAAGCCAGCGAAGGGAGCCAGCTTAGCTATATGGTCGCCTCCAAGATCGCCGTGGTTACCGGAGCGTCGAGCGGCATAGGTGCCGAGCTCGCGGTGCTGCTGGCCGAGCGGGAGTATCACGTCTTCGCCGTCGCGCGCCGCGCCGAGCGGTTGCATGACCTGCGCGTGCGCATCTCGCGCAAACGCGGCCAATGCACGGCGCTCCCAGCCGACCTCTCGGATTACGAACAGCGCGAACGGCTGATCTCCGCGCTGGCGCCTAACGCGGACGAGATCGAAGTCCTCGTCAACAACGCGGGCTTCGGCACACACGGATACTTCACCGACACCGACCTCGATCGCGAGCTGCAGCTCATCGAGGTGAACTGCGCGGCGCTGGTTCACCTAACGAAGCGCATCCTTCCCTGGATGCAGCAGCGCCAAAGTGGCTACATTCTCAATCTCGCGTCCATGGCGGCGTTTCAGCCCGGCCCGGTGATGGCGATGTACTACGCATCCAAGGCGTTCGTGCTGTCGCTGTCGCAGGCGCTGAGTGAGGAATGCGCTGGCACCGGCGTGTCCGTGACCGCCTTCTGCCCCGGGACTATTCCAACCGAGTTTCAGCAGACCGCGGGCGTCGCGAAGTCTGCGCCGCCCACATACGCCACGAACATGACGGCGCACGAGGCAGCGGAGATCGCACTGGACGCGATGTTCGCACGCAAACGCGTCGTCGTGCCGGGTGCGAAGAATAAGGTCGCCATCTTCATGAATCGATTCGTGCCACGGCGTGTTGCGACGCGCGCGCTGCGGAGGATTCAAGAGGCGAGACTGGTTAGGTCTGAGGCCGGAGGTCTGAGGTCTGAGCAAGGCAGGACAAACGGCAGCGGCCTGATCTCCAAGCTGAAAGACCTGAAATCCAAGGTGCCAGGTCTAAGCTCCAAGGTGTAGGGTCAGTGGTCAGAGGACTGGAGACCTAACGAATTGCCCGCTCGTCCCGCCTAACCGTCCGTCCTCGTTCGTCACGCTTCGTGCTTCTTGTTGGAACGCTCTCGGCGCCGAGCACGCCCTTGAGCCACTGACCCGTATGTGATCCTGCGGCTCGCGCGATCTCCTCCGGCCGGCCCATCGCGACGACCTTACCGCCGCCGTCGCCGGCCTCGGGCCCAAGATCGACCACCCAGTCCGCGCGCTTGATCACATCCAGGTTGTGCTCGATCAGAACGACAGTGTGGCCCGTGTCGATGAGCCGATCGAGCACATCGCTCAGCTTGCGGATGTCTTCCAGGTGTAGGCCAGTCGTCGGCTCGTCCATGATGTACAGCTTCTTCCCGCCGCTCTTGGCTGCATGCGTAAGCTCGCGCGCGATCTTCACGCGCTGCGCCTCGCCGCCGCTCAGCGTCGTCGCCGGCTGGCCTAACGTGAGATAGCCGAGGCCGACCTGTTGCAGCTGCCAGAGCGCCTGGCCGAGCTTGTCCTCGTATGGGAAGAATCGAATCGCCTGGTCCACGGTGAGCTGCAGGATGTCGTGGATGTTCTTCCCGCGCAGCGTGACCTCGAGGACCTCGGGCTTGAAGCGTCGGCCAGCGCAATGGTCACAGGGGATGAACACGTCGGCCATGAAGACCATCTCGATCTCCAGATAGCCGGCGCCCTCACACGCCTCACACCTTCCTCCCGGCACATTGAACGAAAACGTACTCGGCGTTAGGCGGCGCTGCCTGGCGAGCGGCAGATCCGCGAAGATGCGCCGGATCTCGTCGTACGCCTTGATGTACGTCACCGGGTTGGAGCGCGGCGTGCGGCCGATGGGCGACTGATCCACGAGCACCACGCCGGAGAGGCCCTCCCACCCGGTCATGCTCTCGTAGGCGCCGAGCCTTTCACCGAGGTGCAGCTTGGCCGTCGTGTCACCCGTGAGGCGTTGCTCCAGCGCGCGATAGAGGACGTCGTGTACGAGAGTGCTCTTGCCGCTACCGGAAACTCCCGTAACAACCGTGAGCGTGCCTAACGGGATTTGAACCTCGTCGCCCTTGAGGTTGTGTTCCCGCGCGCCCGTCAGCGTAAGCCAGCGTGGGCCAAGCCGCCGTCGCTCGCTCGGCAGCGGGATGCGCTTCTCCCCGGTGACGTACTTGCCCGTTAGGGGACTCTCTCCCGCGCGCGACGTGGGTCCGGAGAACACCACGGTACCACCGCGCTCGCCGCTCCCTGGCCCCAATTCGATCATGTGGTCGGCGAGCCGAATGGCCTCGAGATCATGCTCCACGACCAGGACGGTGTTGCCGCTGTCGCGCAATCGCGCAAGCAGCGTCAATAGCCGCCCCATGTCGCGTGGATGCAGGCCGATGGACGGTTCATCCAGCACGTACAATGTGTCGACGAGCTGGGTGCCTAACGCATTCGCCAGGGCGATGCGCTGCGCCTCGCCGCCAGACAGGGTCCGCATCGCGCGATCCAACGCGAGGTAGCCGAGCCCCACATCGTTCAGGTAGCGCACGCGATCCTTCGCTTCACGCAGCACGTGCTCGGCGACTTCGCGCTCGAAATCGTTCAGCGTGAGAGTAATCAGCCACCCTTCCAGCTGTGCGATTGAAAGCGCGCTCACAGCGGCGATCGTTTCGCCAGCGATCTTTACGTCAAGCGCCTCTCGCTTGAGGCGCGCGCCGTGACACGTGGGACACTCACGCGCCGACTGGTATTGCCGCAGGAAAACGCGGATGTACTGCTTGTAGCGCTTCGCTTCGAGGCCACGCAGGAAGGGGAGGATGCCGGTGTATCCGCCGCGTTTGGCCGTCGCGTTGAGCAATGAGCCGCGCTGCGCCGCGCTGAGCGATCGCCAGGGCCGGTCCATGGGGATCTTCTCGCGCTTGGCGAATTCGGCCAGCGTGCGTCGGCGGCCGTCATAGCGCGGCTTCGTCCATGGGTCGATCGCGCCGTCGCGCAGCGACCGATCCACGTTAGGCACGATCAGCGCCTCGTCATACTCCAGTACGGCGCCGAATCCGTTGCACGTCTCGCAGGCGCCGCGCGGCGAATTGAACGAGAAGAGCTGCGGGGTCGGCGCAGGGGCGCGGTAGCCGTCGTTCGGGCAGCGGAAGTGCTCAGTGAAGCGGCAATGCTTCTCGACGGTATCGTCGGCGATCACTGCGACGCAGTCTCCGTCGCCGTGCCGAAAGGCCGATTCGACGGCGTCGGCGACTCTGGCGCGATCGCTCGCGGCGCCGAGTCTGTCGACGACGACAATGAGCTCGGGAGCCTTCGTGAGATCGATGCGTGCAGTGCTCAGCTCATCGAGATGGTACGTCTTGCCGCTTAGGTGCACGCGCACGAAACCCTGCTCGCGCAAATTCTCAACGACGACGGCATGCGTCACCTTGGCCGAGAGCGTGAGCACGAAGCCGATGAGAAATCGCGTGTCCTGGCCGAATGCTGTGAGCGCGTCAGTCGTGGAGGTGACGCTGTCTGGCTTTAGCTCGCGTCCGCACTTGGGGCAGTACGTGCGACCGATGCGCGCCCAGCAAAGTCGCAGATAGTCGTAGACCTCCGTGGCAGTGCCCACTGTCGAGCGCGACGATTTTGTCGGGTTCTTCTGTTCGATCGCGACTGCCGGCGCGATCCCTTCGATCAAATCGACGTCCGGCTTTTCAAGGCGCTCGAGAAATTGCCGAGCGTACGCCGATAGCGATTCGACGTAGCGCCGCTGTCCTTCGGCGAAGATGGTATCGAATGCGAGTGATGATTTACCGGATCCGGATGGGCCGGTAACAACAGTGATAGCGCGCCGCGGGATGTCGACGTCGATGTTCTTGAGGTTGTGTTGCCGCGCGCCTCGAACTTTGATCGAATCCACAAGCCGAATCTAAGCGCCGCAACGGGGTCAGACTCCAAGCTGCATGTT
>DASYRX010000090.1:0-12277 GCA_036003845.1 Gemmatimonadaceae bacterium
TTTGCCGGGTGGGTGTTCTGGCCGCGAGTCCCGCTGGCGCTCGTCAAGCAGGCGGAGGTCGTACGCGGCGGCGGCGCCGGCGTCTGGGGGGACCGCGCGTTAGGCGGTGTCATCAACCTCATCACGGACGAGCCGCGCGAAAACACCCTTACGCTGACGCAAACGACCGGGAGCTTCGCGGCCATGCGCTCGAGCGCCGTGGCGACGGCTAAGCGCGAGAAATTTGGCGCCATCTTCGCCGCCGAGTACTTCGATACCGACGGTTATATCAACGTGCCCGAAAACATTCGCGGCGCGATCGATGAAAAGGTCGACTCGCGCAATAGCGCGTACTTCGGAAAAGTCACGTTCGACCCGTCGTCATCGCTGCGGCTGTTCGTCGGCGGCAACTACATGGACGACTTTCGGCACAACGGCACCGCGCTGCGTGACAACTCGACGATCGCTCGCGATCTGCGCGGCGGCGGCCGTCTGCTTACGGGTGACGGCAGCCTCTTTACAGCAACCGCGTACTTAGGATCCAGCGCCTACGAGAACTTCTTTACAACCGAATCACTCGATCGGCAAACGGAGACGCCGAACCTCAATCAGTTCGACGTGCCCACGCACTCGTCAGGCGCGCAGGTGCAGTGGTCCAAGGAGGTCTTGCGTGTACACAGGTTGACGCTCGGGACGGATCTCTCGTTCGTCGACGGTGAAGTGAATGAGGACTTCAACTTCAACCAAGGGTCGTTCGCGAGCCGCCGCCGCGTCTTTGGCGAGCAGCGCCTGGCGGGGTTCTATCTGCAGGATGCACTCTCGCTCGGCGAGCGGTCCCGAATTCTCGCGAGCGTGAGGCACGATCGCTTCCGCAACGAGCGCGCGCGGCGCACGGAGCGCAACCTGCGCACCAACGCGACCACGCTGGACACGACGTATGCGAGCACGTCCGATTCACGGACCAGCTACAGCCTGGGCCTTCGACATCAGGCCAATCGCACCATCGGTCTGCGCGCCTCCGTCTACAGCTCGTTCCGCTCGCCGACTCTCAACGAGCTCTACAAACCGTTCCGCGAAGCCGGCAACATTATCAACGAGTCCAATCCGGATCTGAAGCCGGAAAGCCTGACTGGCGTCGATGTCGGAGCCGATCTCGTGTTAGGCAGCTCGGTCGTCACGCGCCTAACGGCGTTCTATAGCGTCGTGCGTGATCCCATACTCGAGGTCACGCTGGCGCTGGCTGGGGCAACCGGCAGGACTATCGCGCCGTGCGGATTCGTCCCGGCGGGCGGGACCTGTCGGCGGCGCGAGAACATCGACGAGTTCCGCACGTCAGGGATAGAGGCCGAGCTCGAGGTGCGGCCGCACCGCTACTGGACGCTCGCCGGGAGCTACAGCTGGAACCCCACCGAGATCACCGAGGCTGCTACGCAGCCACAGCTCGTCGGGAAAGTGGCGCGCGCCACCGCGACGCATCAGGGGACGGCTATCGTTGGCTTCGATAATCCCGACATCGTATCGCTCGGGCTAACCACGCGATTCGTCGGCTCGCGTTTCGACGACGACGTGAACGCGCTCCCGCTGGAGTCGTTCGTCGTCACCGACGTGCGCGTGTCACGTCGCCTGACGAGCAACGCCAATGCGTTCGTGACCGTCGAAAACGTGTTCGACCGCGCCTACGAGGTCACCAAAGTAGCGAATGGTTTCACCCGTATCGGCGGCCCGCGGTTCATCGAAGGAGGTTTGCAGTATCGCTGGCGCTAATTGATGCGCGGCCGCGCGATGAGCGCGGAGCAGTGGTTAAGGGCCCATGCCGCGCTCGAAGGACTCGCGGCTCGACAGCCGCTAAAACTTCACGATCTCTTCGTAGGCGTTTCTGAAGTCTTCGATCTGCGGAAGGATTGCGTCCTCGAGTCGCGGCGCATAGCCGACAAAGGTGTCCGTCGAGCCTATGCGCCTAACGGGGGCGTCGAGCCAGGCGAAGCAGTCGTCCGCGATGCGTGAGGCGATCTCGCTGCCATAGCCCCACGAAATCGCGTCTTCGTACGCCACGATCACACGGTTTGTCTTTTTCACCGATGCGTAGACTGCCTCCTGATCCCACGGCGACAGCGAGCGAAGATCGATCACCTCGACCGAGATCCCGGCGTCAGCAACCTGATTCGCTGCCGCGAAGGCGCGTTGTACCGTCGCCCCGTATGTCACAACGGTCACGTCAGTTCCTTCCCTAACGATTTTAGCCTTGCCGAACGGGATCATGAAATTCGGACCAGGATAGGCGGCCTTGTTGTATGTCTGGCGATACAGGTGCTTGTGCTCGAGGAAGATCACCGGATCGTCGCAGCGAATCGCCGTGCGCAGCAGGCCATTCGCATCGAGAGCGGTCGCTGGACACACGACTCGTAAGCCTGGGCAGTGCGTGAAGAGGCTGGCGCCCGTCTGTGAATGGTACAACGCGCCGCGGATGTAACCGCCGTATGTCGTCCGAACGACTACTGGGGCCGCGAAGGCGTTGTTCGATCGCCAGCGCATCGTCGCCAGCTCGTCGCGCAGTTGCATGTACGCTGGCCAGATGTAATCGAAGAACTGCACTTCGATGACAGGCTTGAAGCCGCGCAGGGCAAGACCGATCGCCCGACCCACGATGTTCGCCTCCGCAAGCGGTGAGTTATAAACGCGGTCGCTGCCGAATTCGGTCTGCAGGCCGTACGTGACTTTGAAGACTCCGCCTTTGCCCTTCACCTTGCCGAGGTACTTGTCGCGCGAGACGTCGGCGACGTCTTCACCGAAGACGACGATCTTTTGGTCGCGGCGCATCTCGTCCTTCATACACGCGTTCAGGAGATCGACCATCGTCGTCTCGTTGCCGCTGTATTGCGGGTCGTCCTCGGTGTCGAACTGCTCGCCGGTCGGATCGACGTCAGGCGAGTAGACGCCGAAGTAGACGGTCTGCGGGCCGGGCTGCTCCTGGCCTAACGCGTCATCGGTCGCGGCCAGCACGACGGCATCGGCATCTTCTTTGATGCGCTCGATATCGGCTTCGGTAGCGTGACCCTGCTCCACGAGCCAGAGCGGATATATCACGAGCGGGTCGCGCTTTGCCTCTTCGGCACGCTCCTCGGGCGGCTTGTACAGAATCTCGTCGTCCGAGAGGGAGTGCGAGTACGGACGAATCACGTGCGCGTGCACGAACGCGGGTCCTTCGCGGCGGCGGGCACGGTTCACGGCTCGCGTTAGGGCGTCGTAGCTCGCGACGAAGTCGCAGCCGTCGATTTCCTGCAGATCCAGGTTCGGGAAGCCGGCGACGAGCTTTGAAATCGAGCCGCCAGCCGTGTTCACTTCGACTGGAACCGAGATAGCGTAGCCGTTGTCTTCGATCAAATACACGATCGGCAGCTTGAGATTGCACGCCGTGTTGAGTGACTCCCAGAATTCGCCCTCGCTCGTCTGTCCTTCACCACCTGACACATACACGATCTCATCGTCCTGGAAGCCCGAGGTGATTCCCAGTCGTGCGGCGCGCATAATTCCTTCGGCCGCTCCAACGGCGTGGAGGAACTGCGTTCCGGTCGGCGAGGACTGCGTGACGATGTTGAGTCCTTTATGACCCCAGTGACTCGGCATTTGACGACCGCCCGAGTTGGGATCTACGGCCGCGCCTACGGCCGAGTAGAGCATCTCGGCAGGGGTCATTCCGAGCGTTAGGCAGAGCGCGCGATCGCGATAGTACGGAAAGAACCAGTCATACGACGGGCGCAGTGTCATGCCGGCCGCGATGAGTACAGCCTCGTGCCGGCGCCCGATATCTGAAAGAAGATTTTGTTCTGCCGCTTGAGCTGGATCTCTTTGTCGTCCAGCCGGCGCGACAGGTAGATCGTTCGAAACACGTTGACCAGCTGATCCCGGCTGAGACCGATGCCGCTTTTGGGCTCAGAGCGAGTGCGAGTTGGAGAGGCCAATTCGTTGCTCCCAGGGGTCCGTGGTGTCATTCAAAAACTGCTCATAAAGATAAACGTCCGGTGGTCCCACGCCGCTCATCGGGTGTGCACGCCCGCACTCCGCCGTGCGCTTGTGCCACACGGCAGACGCGTCGTGTGGCGCGTCTGCGCGATTCCGAATCGCCGGATTCATCCGCGCGATCGCTCAGCAACGTTCCGATCGGGCAAAATGCCGCAAGCATCGACGCTGGCGGAGTTTCAGCCGCCGCAAACGGTGCCCATCCGACGCCGCAATCGTTGGCCAAACCAGAAACGCGCCAGCGCGTGCGTTTGGCACTTCATATGCGCAGAAGTCCAGTCCGACCTTTGGAGATCGGCATGAACGGCCCGAATCGACATTGCATATTCTGCGACCTGATCCAGGGCGCCGCCGAAGTCTCCGTCTGCTATGAAGACGCGAACGCGATGGCCTTCATGGATATCCAGCCGGTGAACCTGGGCCACACGCTCGTCGTTCCAAAGACGCACTATGAGTCGCTGAAAGACGTTCCACGCGACGTCGCGATGCACCTTTTTGACGTTGCCGTGACCCTAGCGCCTGTGATTCAGCGCGCGTCCGGTTGCGACGACATGAACATCGTAGTGAACTCGGGTCATCAAGCAGGTCAGAACGTTTTTCATTACCACGTGCATCTGATTCCGCGTCGCGCTGAGGACAACTTCGACATCGCGTTGCCGTTCGAGGGTTCGACGATGCCGGACCGCACGTTCCTCGACGCGATGGCGGCGCGCATCATCGCCGGACTGCGCGATCCCGCGCGTCAGGCAGCGCCGCACACGACGCGGGCGGTGCGCGCTGGATAGTTGCCTGACGAGCCGACGCGGCGGGTCTTGCGCATCGCCACGTTATGCACAATAAGTAGTACAGCGCCTGACGACACCAGGCGCATAACGAAGGAGGACGATGGCCGGGTCCCCCCGCTTGGAACGAGCGGACCGCGCGCGAAGCGAACGAGCGCGGCTGAACCGCCGATCGACTCCACTTTCCCTAACGACGCACCCCGCCCGAGCGCCCGGCTCGCGGCGGGGTGTCGTCTTTCTGCGCGAGGTGCAATGTCTCGACCTGGTCGCGCGCCACGATTGGTTCAACATTCCTCCCACCGTGCACGGAGCGAGTTAAGCCAGCGCTCATCCGCGCACCCCCATCCATCCCGCCCCCATCGTCGCCACGTCACAGCCAAGCGAGCAGTAAAGAAAGCCACCATGCGCGACTGCAGTCGGCGCTGTGTGTACTGCGCCAGGCCGCTCGCGCTGGATACCGCGACGTTGGATCACGTGCTCCCCGTCTGCCACGGTGGGACGCACGCGCCGGGAAACCTGGTCACTGCCTGCGCGCGCTGTAACCGGCTCAAAGGAGATCTGCTCCCCGTGGAATTTTTCGCACGCTTCCCGTGGGCGGGTCTCAACTTCATGCGCTACGCTCGAGCTGTACACCGTGCTCTCAAGAGAGGAGCTAGGCGCGCCGTGAGTCTGGCATTGGCGGCGTGACTTCAAACTAAAGCTGTCGGCTACCAGATAACAGTTCGAAGCTATCAGTAGTGCCCGCTGACAGCTTCAAACTGTGTTCTGGCGTCTGATAGCTTTAGTTTTCGCGTTAGGCTCGAAGGCCCAGTTACGCTACTCGGCCGGTCTCCCAGGCGAGCAGCGCCCGCTTGCGCTCGATGCCCCAGTGATATCCGCCTAACGCACCCGTCGTGCGGATCACGCGGTGGCACGGGATGAGATAGGCGACTGGATTCGCCGCCACGGCTGCTCCTACGGCGCGCGCCGCATCGCGCGAGCAGATGACCCGGGCGACGTCTTCGTATGACGCCAGATTGCCGGCTGGAATTCGTAAAAGCGCCTGCCAGACCTTGATCTGCCAGTTCGTTCCCTTGACCAGCAGACGCAGCGGCGCGAGGGCGGCCAATCCGCCGTCGCGTTGCCAGCCGTCGAAGATCTGCCCCATCAAAGGCGCCGTGCGCTCCTCCTCCCTCGTTATGCGAGCTGCCGGCCAGCGCTTATGAAGATCCGCCAGAGCAGCCTCACGCGAGCTTCCCGTGAACGCGAGCGCCGCGATCCCACGATCGGTCACTCCCAGCATCGCCTCACCGAACGGCGTGGCGTGAAAGCCCGTCGCGATCTCAATGCCCTCACCGCCGCTCTGATACTCGCCCGGCGTGACGGCATCGATAGTGACGAAGAGGTCGTGCATCCGGCCGCCGCCAGACAAACCGCTATCCCACGCAGCCTCCAGGACGTTTCGCGACGCAACCAGTCGTTCCTTCGCGAACTCGAGCGTCTGCACTCGCAAAAACTGTTTGGGTGAGATGCCTGCCCAGCGCGAGAACAACTTTTGAAAGTGGAATTCGCTCAAGCCAACTGTTGCGGCAACGTCGCGCAGCGCAGGTTGCTCGGGAGCGACGCTATCGAGATAGCGCAGCGCTCGCTCCACTCTCGCATAGTCCAGTGACATCTGACTCATGGTGCTCCTCCGATGAGCCGAGATGTAACGCGACTTGCTGGGCTCACCAACCCGATTCTTGCGCGCTGTGCCTGCGCCGTTCGCCTCGCGCATTCTAGTAATCGACTGGGCGCAAATACGACTCTCCGATCGCTGTTTGGCTGAGCATCGCGACCGTTGGAAGTTTGCGCTTCCAGTGCGTTCCTCCGAGCCGTTTGGTAACTAAGTCGATCTGATCGCGATCAAACCCGCGCGCCACGAGCTCCTCCGGTCGATAGCCAGCCAGCAACCAGCTGAGAATCTGATCTGCGACGGCGTAGCTGACGCCAAAGTCCGCCTCGTCCGTCTGACCGGCGACGAGATCGGCCGATGCCGGTTTATCGACAATCTCGTCGGGAATGCCCAGATGCCGCGCCAGCGCCCAGACCTGTGTCTTGAACAGATCGCCCAGCGGATTGATCGGCGGCGCATCGTCCGCGTGCCACGTAAAGTAGCCGAGAAGCCGCTCGGACTTATTACCTGTGCCTAACGGCACACCGTGAATCTTGGCGGAGAGATCGAAGAGCACGATCATGCGCGTGCGCGCCATCACGTTGCCGCGGCGCCGCGCATCGGCCTCGGGTTCCAGCTTCAGGTAGCCGTCGACGGCGGCCGAGATGTCCACGGTGCGTTCGGCGATCCCCAATGCGTCGATCACCAATTGCGCGTGGGCCAGGCTGTCTGCACTCGATGTGCGGTACGGCATCCGCACCCCGACGACGTTTTCAGCACCTAACGCGCGCGTGGCTAGCGTCGCTGTGACTGCTGAATCGACTCCTCCCGAAAGTCCGACGACCGCGCGTTCAAGGCCACGACGCGACATCTCGTCCTTGATGAAGCGCAGCAACCACGTCTCCACGAGCACTGGATCTATGGCGAGCGATGGCGCCGTCTCGTGCGCCGCACCATCGTTGTGCCGCCAGGTCACTTCGCCTGGCATTTCCGACGGCTGACGTGAGGCCGGCACAGCTGCAGCTTTGGCGGACGATGAGTCTTCGTCGTAATCCAGCCTAACGGGCTCCCCCAGCGTGACTTTGCGCAGGTTCTCCTGCATGTGCGGGGCAACAGCGCGCAGATCGGAAAGCAGTGGCAGTTCCGCGCGAGCGCGCGTGAGATCGCCAAGATCGAGCGTCGCTGAGGTGAGTGCCTCGTCCCAGACGCGCGCGCGAGCGCGAACGTCGCCCTTGGGACCGACGATCAGCGAGCCACCCGCGAACAGTTTGCCGCCTTCGCTGCCGACGAGGTTCGCGAAGGTCACGAAGACTCCGTGCTCTTCGGCCATGTCACGCAGCAGGCGCTCCCAGCGTGCCATCGTCGCCGGGCCTTCGATCCCGTCTTCACGAGGCTGAATCCCCCGCGCCGGCGCTGCCGATGAGACGAAGATCACTTGAGCGTCATCCAGCGCAGCCAAAGTTCCGGTCACGCTATGCCAGGCATCCTCGCAGATCAGGATCGCCGCTCTTCCCCAGGGGGTATCAAACGCCCGGACATCGAGGCCACGCTCGACAAACCGCTCCTCGTCGAAGAGGCCATACGTGGGGAGGAAGACCTTGCGGTGAACATGCAGAATCTGCGGCTCGCTGCCGCCAAGTCGCACATACATCGCGCTGTTGTGCAGCGTGTCTCGCCATCGTTCATAGAAGCCGAGCACCACGTCCAGCGTTCGATCGCTTCCGGCAACCGACTTCTTATAGACGTCGGAGAGGCGGCTGGCGAGCGTACCGGCAGTCATTGCGACGTCGGCCACTCCACCTTCGACGAAGTACCCGCTGAGGACTGTCTCAGGGAGGTGCAGGACGTCAGGCCGCTGCGGTGCCTGGTCGACCTGGGCGAAGAGTTCGCCGAGCCGAGCGAGGTTGGTCGCGACGTCGCCCTTACGCGGGCGCAATTGCCCGAGCACGATGCTGATACGTTTGGACATGTGCGTAGCGGAACTTTACGTGAGCGACCAAGGCGAGCAACGGCCGTTATGAGGTCTGTAACTACAATCTTCGGCGTTCTGACGCTCCTGGCGGCTGCTGCATCGCAACCCCTTCTCGGGCAGACGTCGGCTTCAAGCGAGAAGATGCACACCCACGGACTCTTTCTCGGCGTCGGCGCGAGTCAGATGACGCTGGAGTCCGACGAGCTCGCTCCGCCTGACGAAGGTCGCCTTGGTGTTGCGGGGCGGATCGGGTACGGCTTCGGGGATCTCATCGCACTCGTCATCACAGGCGACTTGTCGCGCATGGATCTGACGTTCGATGCACAGGACAGCGAGTTCGAGCTCGCGCACATCGCACTCGGCGCGCGCATCCATCCATTTCGCGCTTGGCGCCTCGGTCCCTTCATCGAAGGTGGCTGGCTGCGCTATGCGGCGACGACAGATCGAGCGCTGCCCCCAGCGACGACGTCGTCGCGCGTCACGCTGGAAGGAACTGGAGCGTCAGCGACGGCAGGTCTGCATCTCTTCCTTTCGCGCGCTGTGTCGCTCGAGGCGTCTGCCGCATGGACGGACGGCAAGCTGACCAAGTCAACGGGGAGCGCTGCCGACGCCGATTTCACGGCTATTCCGCTGCGCTCGCGTCTGTATCGACTCGGCCTAACGTGGTGGCTCGGTACCTAACGACTTTCGCGTGGGTCGCGCTCTGCGCGCCCGGGCTGGCAGCGGCGCAGGCACCGAACGCAACTGGTGAGGCGTGGCGCATCGTGGCGATGCCGCAGTCCTCGATCGTCTTCGCGCGCGACGGCTCGGTGCTTGGTGAGATCGGCACGCAGTGGCGGTCTAGCGTGCCGCTGCGCACGATGCCGAAGTACTTGCCGCAGGCGTTCGTCGCGGTGGAGGATCATCGCTTTTACGAGCATGACGGCGTCGATCTGATCGGCGTTGCCGGCGCTGTGAAGGACATGGTGCGCGGCCAGATGCGTGGCGCCAGCACGATCACGCAGCAGCTCGTGGGCAACATGCACCCCGACCTCGTGGACCGCCGTGACATGAGTCCGTTGCGGAAGCTGCGGGAGCAGTCTGCCGCGCGCGAAATGGAGAGGCACTACTCGAAGGAACAGATCCTCGAGGCATACCTCAACTTCATTCCGTTCGGACGACGCTACCACGGCGTGGACGCCGCCGCGCGCTACTACTTCGGCAAGCCGGCCGCTCGCCTAACGTTGAGTGAGGCGGCCACGCTGGCGTCGATGCCGAAGGGGCCCGCGTTGTACGATCCCATCAAATACCCAGCGCGCGTGAAGGCACGGCGCAACCTCGTGCTCGGGCTCATGGCGCAGCAGGGGTACATCACGGCGCAGCAGGCGCAGGCGGCCAAAGCCGAGTCGCTCGTCACGGCGCCGCCCGCGACGCTGCTGCAGGCGCCGTATTTCATGGACGTCGTTCGCACGCAGATGGATCGTCAGAGTCTCTCGTTAGGGACGAGCGGGCTGCGCGTATTCACGACGCTCGATCCTGCGTTGCAGCGATCCGCGGCGGAGGCGCTGGCCAGCGTCACCGCCGATTTCGAGAAGAGGCCCAAGTACCGCCATCCAACGATGGCGAAGCACGTCAAGGGAACGAGCGGCTACTTACAAGGCGCCGTCGTCGCGATGGAGCCGTTTTCAGGAGAGGTTCGCGCGCTGATCGGCGGTCGCGATTACGTGGAGTCCGCGTTCAACAGGGCGGTGAATGGCATGCGCCAGCCCGGCTCCTCGTTCAAGCCGTTCGTCTACGCGACGGCCGTGGAGCATGGGATGATGCCTAACGCGATCGTCGCGGATACGGCGATCGCGATCCCGCTGCCGAACAAGACGATATACAAACCGAAGAACTCCGATGGTGAGTTCAAAGGACTGATGTCCCTGCGCGATGCGTTGACCTTCTCGCGCAATCCCGTCGCCGTGCAGCTCGGACTGAGCTTGCAGATGGATACGGTCATCGCTCTAGCGCATCGGCTAGGCATCGACTCGCCGATCGCGCCGTTTCCGTCGTCGGCAATCGGGGCGTCGGTCGTTCAGCCGCTCGATCTCGTCGCGGCGTATGCGACGTTCGCCAACCTCGGGACGAAGGTCGACCCGCGATTCGTATTGCGCGTGGAAGACGGCAACGGACGAGTCGTGTGGCAGCCGCCGTCGCAGACTTGGGTGCAGGTGATGCAGCCCGCGGTCGCCTTCATCGTGCGCGATATGTTGCGCGACGTCGTCGAGCGCGGTACGGCCACAGTCGTTAGGGAGACGCTACCTGATAGCATCCCGGTCGCTGGCAAGACAGGTACGACGGACAACAACACCGACGTTTGGTTCGTCGGAATGACGCCGGAGATCGTCACTGGAGTCTGGTTAGGCTTCGACAAGCCGACGCGCATCGCGGACGCGGCGGTAGGTGGCACGCTCGCCGCGCCGATCTTTGCGCGGACTGTGCAAGCGCTGTACGTGGACCGACCGTCGGCGCCATGGTTGGCGCCAGAGGGCGTCGTTCCGGTGCTGTTCGACCGCTCGACTGGAAGTCCGGCGAGAGCGGAGACCCCGCTCGAATCGCTGTATACCGAGTACTTCGTCGACGGGATGGAGCCGGAGCCGCTGCGCACGCTGCGTCGCGCACTGCGAAGCGCTGCTCTTGTTATTCACTAAATAATTCGCCGCGGACCAACACGGGCTAACGCGGACGAAGCTTTTTGAACTGCTGCTTTCTGTCCGTGTTAGTCCGCGTTCGTCCGCGGCGAAGCAGTTGATCTTAAACTCGTGCTAACTCGGGTTCGATCGCCGGCTCACCGACGACTGTTCCTTCCGGAACCAGCGCGATCTTGAGCACCTGGGCCAAGGTCTCCACAGGATGGAACGTGAGCGCTTTGCGCACCTCTTCAGGCACATCCTCGAGATCCGCCTCGTTCTCCTTCGGCAGGACGATGTTCGTGATGCCGGCGCGGTGAGCCCCTAACACTTTCTCCTTGAGTCCGCCGATCGGCAGTACTCTGCCACGCAGCGTGATCTCACCTGTCATCGCCACATCGCGCCGAACCGGCCGTCCCGACATCTCGGAGACGAGCGCCGTCGCGATGGCAATACCCGCCGAGGGACCATCCTTGGGGATAGCGCCCGCGGGAACGTGAATGTGCACTTCGACGGCGCCGAGGTACTGACGTGAGATGCCTAACGCGGCGGCGTTGTTCGTCGCGTATGTCAACGCGGCGCGCGCCGACTCCTTCATGACGTCACCAAGCTGGCCCGTCAAAATCAACGAGACCGGCGGCGTCGGCGACTGCTGGCCGTCGGTCGACGCGGCGATATACCGCCGTATCGAGGCCTCGACGAACATGATGTCGCCGCCCATCGGTGTATAGAACATTCCGGTCGCGATGCCGACTTCATGCTGCTCCTTGGCGCGCTCCGGATGCACCTTGGGCCTGCCTAACAACTCACGCACCTCGTCGGCTGAGACCTGGTTGTCTTCCAGAACCTTGGAATCACCCTGGGCCAGACGCCGCGCGATCTTGCGCGCCGTGCGACCGATCTCACGCTCGAGCTGCCTAACGCCAGCTTCGCGCGTGTACTGCGACACGAGGCTCATGACCGCTTCGTCGGTGAAGAGCACCTTCTTGTCGCCCAGGCCCGACTCCTCGAGCTGGCGCGGAATGAGATAGCGCTTCGCGATCTCGGCTTTCTCGCGCTCCGTGTAGCCCGCGAAGTCGACGGTCTCCATGCGGTCCAGCAACGGCTGAGGAATGTTCTGCACGTAGTTCGCCGTCGCGATGAAGAGCACCTCGCTCAGATCGAACGGCACGCCCAGGTAGTGATCCGTGAACGAATCGTTCTGCGCCGGATCCAGCACCTCGAGCAGCGCCGCGCTCGGGTC
>DASYRX010000091.1:0-7345 GCA_036003845.1 Gemmatimonadaceae bacterium
GGAAGAGCCCTCGACGTACATTCTGCGTCGCGACGACAATGGCGAGCTGAAGATGCACTGCGCGCTCATGCGCGGTGAGAGCTAAACGTTAGGCTTGTGTTGAACCAGGTCCCACTTGTTACCGTAAAGATCTTCGAACACTACGACGGTTCCATACGACTCCTCGCGCGGCTCTTCGACAAACTTGACGCCGCGCAAGAGCATCCCCTGGTAGTCTCTCCAGAAGTCGTCAGTTTCCAGAAAAAGGAAGACGCGGCCACCTGTCTGGTTGCCAACCGTTTGCTTTTGATTCTCTGTCGCGGCGCGGGCGAGTAACAGCGAGGCGCCTCGCCCGCCTCGCGGCGCGACCACAACCCAGCGCTTGCCGCGCTCCCGAGGGGTGTCTTCGATCAGCTCGAAGCCAAGCACTGTGGTATAGTAGGCGATCGCCTCGTCGTAGTCGCGTACGACGAGGCTGACAAGCGCGAGCGATTGCTCCATGGTGCTCTTTAGGCCGCCTTCGGGACTTCCGACATCAGCGCGAGCGTGTTGCCATCTGGATCCTTGAACTCGGCGAGCCACAAGTCATACGTCGCGGCCTTGTGCACCAAGTGCGGCTCGGCGACGAACTTGACGCCGCGTTCGGCCAGCTGCGAGTGTACGGCGTGTATGTCCGCCACTTTGAAGTAGATCGCCGAGCCGCGTTGCGCCACTTCGCCTTCGGTTGGGACGCCGACGAGCAGACGTACGGTACCGCACTGGAAGAAGCTCATCTGCGGGGGAGCCGTGAATAGAAATGGAAGCCCAAGCGTGTCGCGGTAGAACGGCACCGCCTTCTCGAGGTCCGAAACCGGGATGAGAAGCTGTGCGACAGTCGCCTGAGAGAGGCCATTCACAGTGTCTACCATATCTCGCTCCTTGTGCCGTGCCGACCGGGATCATATACTTAGCGTAGCTAACTAACTATTTAGCATAGACAACTACTATTCGTCAAGAGCCTTGAGCGACGTGGACGACCGTACTCCGTTGGCTGATCGCGTACATTCGGCCGCTATCCACTTGCTGCGCCGGTTGCGCAAGCAGGATGACACAAGCGGAGTGACGCCGTCGCGCCTCTCGGCGCTCTCGGTTGTCGTATTCGGTGGCCCCAAGACGATCGGCCAACTGGCCAGCGCCGAGCAGGTGAGCGCGCCCACTATGACTCGCTTGGTTGTCGGCATGCAGCGCGACGGGCTCGTCAAACGCGAGCGGGATGCGACCGATGCACGAGTGATCTGGATTCGCGCGACGCCCAAAGGCGACCGCATCTTGCGAGAGGGCCGCCGCCGTCGCGTCGCCCAGCTCGCGCGCGATTTGGCGGAGCTGTCTCCAGCCGAAGTGGAGCACCTCACGCACGCGACGGAGATCATCGAACGGATCACCGGGCGCGCCAGGAGTAACTCGTTAGGTGCTACGCTTCGCCCGGAGGACGCCGCGCGTGGCGCATCTCGAGGCCGCGCACGACGACGTACGCGATGAGCGCGAAGACAAAGAAGACCAACAGCATCCACGCCACGCTCTGCAGCGTGCCAATGACGGTGCGGTAAACCTCCAGGGTCCAGCGCTCGGGAGTCAACTCGAACGCGGGCGCGCCGCGCTCGCGCGGCAGGATGTACTGCTCCAGCGACCAGACGCGCACGCCGCCAGAGATCCCTACCACGTAGATCGCGAAGACGATGTAGCGGTGCCACGCGGCGCTCAGATCCTCGGCGACCAATCGACCCAGGATCTGCCTGAGCGGTCGATCGAACAGGCGCGCGACGATGAACGAGACGAGCCCCGCTATGACGAAGGTGACGAGCAGTAGAGTGAGGAACATGCGTGGCTCGTTAGGTAGGCGTTCATCAGAACCCGCGGCGTGGCATCACGCGCGGCTCGTATCGCAGAATTGTTCCCGCCACAGAATCGATCACGACGCGGACCCAGCCAATGTCCGGTGATCCGAATGTCTCCAATCGCGTGAAGACAGAGAACAAGGTATCGCGCCTGAGGAAGGGGTGATCGACCTGGTACTCATGACCATCACCGTGAATGAGAAGAACAGGTCGCCCAAATGCTTTCGTTAGCTGAGCCAGTTTGTCGATCAGACCGACGTAGGCCGGATACGCACCAGCATCGACTTCGAATCCGGGGTCCGCGTGCATCGCCACCACGAGACCACGCAGGGAATCGCGAGTCGCCAGCGCGAACGCCTGATCCAGCCAGGCCAGCGCGGCAGCGGTGCGCCGCGCAGGCTCAGCATCGTCCATCGGCGTGCGGCCAGGGTACTTCGCGAGCGCGTTGTTGGAGCCCACAATGTGAATCGTTATGAAAAGAAAGCCGCCGAAGCGCCAGCGCCGATTCTCTACGAATTCTTGCCACGACGAATCCTGGGACTGCGACTCGAGCGCGATTCGCTGAGCCCCCAGACTCTGCAGTGGCCGAGCGAAGAACGTGCGGCGGATTTGCTGCAATCGATCGAGCGGAATGAAACGTCCCGCAATCTCCTCGTGGCAGTCGGTCCACTCGTTGTCGCCAGGCGTATAGATCACGGGAACCTGAATAGCGTTCAGCATGTCCAGGCTGGTCGCCATATTCGTGTTCGAGCACGGATACCAGAAGACATCTCCTACGTGCAGCAGCCATTGCACATTGGATTCAGCGACATCTTTGAGCAGTCGTTTGTAGCGACCGACCTCCCACGAGCGATATGGCCCATCGCCAAAGACACCGAATGCGAACGCGTTAGGCGGAAGCTGTGCTGCCGGCGGAGGCGGCGAGCCACATGCACATAGAGTCGCCGCGAAGCCCGAGGCTGCTAGCCGTGTCAGCGTACGGCCTAACGTGATCCGGCGCTGCTCCACGCTACTGTCTGTCGTAGACCGTTGTGCCCATAACGAGGCGACGCTGCGCGTCGAACGCCTTGGTCGTCACGGTCAGCGTTTTCCCGTCCTTTGACACGACGCGCGTGACGGATGCCGTGAACCTGCCGCCTTTCGTATCGGTACGCTCGACTGTCCACGCATCGATGCGTTTAAAGGACACCGAGTCCGCGCTAGGCGACCCCAGGATTGGGTGTCGTTTGCCATCGTAGATGGCCGTGTACGTGCTGCGAGCCATGCGACCGTCCGAGCCGACGACTACAGACGTGACCGCTGTCCCGCGGCCTGCCTGCTCGAACTTCACAATCTGACTTGCCGGCCCGCGGCCGCCCGCGAATGTGGACTTTGCGACATTGAGCTTCCACGTTCCAAGTACGGGGTCGAGCACTTGCGCGTGTAGCCGCGTTAGGTCCACGGCGGGCGCGCCGCTCAGAACCAACGCTGAGAGCATCAGACGACCCAGGAAGCTTCTCTCCAAAGCGCGCATGCAATCAGTCCCAGCGTGTGTTAGGCATGTGCCTCCGGGTCGCGACGGCGCCCACCATACCACGCCTCCAGCCCTCGGCGGCCGCGAACGATCCCGAGCATGTGCAGCGCCGCGCTCCCGAGCGCGCGCCACACTTCCCACGCGGAATGGGCGCGCAACTTTCGGCCTGACGTCGTCACGCTCTCACGCAGAATCACAAAGCGGCCACGCCGCTTGAGCGCGCGACTGAGTGCGAGCTCTTCGCTCGCGAAGAGCGTCTCATCGAAGCCAGCAACAGCGTCAAATGCGTCTTTCCTGCAGAAGAGAAAGCATCCAAACGCGAGTCGGGTCGCTCGCGATAGTGCGCCGCTCGCCCAGATGAGGGCCCTGAAGTGTAGCGGGAAGCGGCCGTCGAAGTGAACGCGCGAGCCTCCCCCCACGGCTCCTGCTAGCATAGCACGCAACGCCTCACGAACCGCTCCGGGCGACACCGACGTATCGGCATCGACGAAGAAAAGGACGTCACCGAATGCCGCTCGCGCGCCCGCGTTTCGTGTCGCGGCGATCTGGCGATGCTGAACAGAGATGACTCGAGCTCCGCTTTGTGCGGCGATGTCGTGTGTGCCATCCGACGACGCGTCGTCAGCCACGATGATCTCGTACGGTTCTCCAGTTGCTCGCGCCGACTCGTGAATGGACTCGAGCGTGCGCCGAATGTGTTGCTCTTCGTTATACGCCGGAACGACGAAGGAGATCACGTCAGCGGCTAGAAGCCGATCCGAGTGCCGCGCCCCGTCGCGTTACCTCCTCCCACCGCCGGAGCGCCTAACGAATCGAACGCCACATACGATATGCTGGACTCGAAGGACCGCCCGTCGGGTGTCAGCCGTATGCGTTCCGTAAAGACACCGTGTCCTATAGGGAGCCAGCCGGCGCCGTCGGTGATGTCCTGGAATCGCTTGGGCGGTTGCGTGATGTAGAACGCGTACTTGGCTTCGAATTCTTGAGGCGAGAGCTGACGCCAGACGCCGTACGCCGGCGGTACTGGCGGCGCGCCATCGTAATTCGACGACTCGGTGAGCGTCCCGCCCGCGTTGAACACGTACATGAACTCGAGGTTCTTGATCGGTGCGAAGGCGCCGCTGGTGAACTGAAGCTTCGAGCGCCATGCGCCGATGAGCGGCGCAGGAACGGCCGGCGTGGCATCGTCGCGCGACGTCGGTGCGCACGCGCTCAGCGCGAACAGCAGAAGGACGAGGCGCGGCCCTCGAGAATTGTGATCGATCATTGAACGCATGAGGCTAGGGGTGACCGCGATACGAGGCGAAGAGGATGAACAAAGGATATTGCGCACCGTTTCGAGTGTTACTTTCGAACGCGATGCCTTGGCGTTAGGCATCGGAGCGCTACTCCACGCGCACAAGACGCAACGTTGTCAGCTGCCGGATCCAGCGCGCGCGATGCGCCTCGCCCGCGATTGCGATGCGCAACGGGCCGAACTGCGCGGGCAGCGGCTTCCCGTTCTCAGTAAGGGCGACGATTGCCTTGCGCGCACCAAACTGATCGTCTAGCTCCGACAGCGCGTATACGACCTTGTAACCGTCGCTCGCCTCGGCGACGACAACGATCGTCATGCTTTGCCCTCGGAGCGCACGTCCTTCGGGAGCGCCGGCGAGCGACACCACGGAACGCACAGTCGGTCCACGAAAGAGCAAGCGCCCCGTTTCGGCGCTCGAATCAGCGACCTCTACCTGCGGAAGGGCCTGCAGCTCGGCCGCGCTGAGCGTTTTCCCGCCACCGTCAAGCCCGATGAGCTTGAGCGATGGCGCTGTTTGCGCAGCGGCATGTGCCGACGCGATGAGCAGCGCCGTGACGATGGTAGTGTGAATTCCCATTGGGTTCGGCACGAATCGGAGAGTGTGTCCATATTGGACGCGATGCATGCACCGGACAATGACTTCGAGCTCGACGACGAGCTAGAGCGCGAATTTCCGCTCGGCGATGGCACCGCAGACACCGAGGCGGCCGTCGGCTGCCCGTACTGTGGAGAGACTGTCTTTATCGCGCTGGATCCAGGCAGCGGCGAGCACCAGGAGTACGTCGAGGACTGCCAGGTCTGCTGCCAACCGTGGCACGTCGCTGTCACCTATCGAGGTGACGGCTCAGCAGACGTGAGCGTGACTCCGCTCGATGTATAACGAGTCCAGCGTCTAAGCACCAACTGCTTCACCGCGGACTAACGCGAACGAACGCGGAGAGAGCGTTCTTGTTGTTAAACAAAAGCTGCCTTTCTCCGTGTTGGTCCGCGTTCGTCCGCGGTGAAAGCTTTTCTGTCTCTTGCGAGACTATGGACGTAATGCGGCAGCGCGCACGGGAGCCTTGCGCGCCATGTACGCCGTGTCTGGACCGAGCCCGAACGACAACGACGTCACTTTTCCATCTGGAGCGACATCGAACTTGACAAACAACTGTGTCACTGCGGCGCTGTTCAGCCGTCCCCAGCGGAAGTTGTTCGCGTTCCAGTACTCGAGCGGTGCGCTGAGATCGCCGCGCTGCATAACGAGTTTGCCGCCTGTCTCCGAGACAGTCGCTTCACCATAGAGGCTGTCCGTGTAGCTGCCAGCGTAGGCGCTGATCGGCAGCGGAGGCTGAGCACCCGCGACGCGCAGCGCCGCTTGCGCTCGCTCAGTCGAATCCGCCCGGCGCCGCTGCGTCGCGACTCGCGTAAGCGCCTCTGCGCTCAGATCCCGCACCGGCACGCCGAGCTGACGATCGAAGATGTAGCGCATCAGCAGTCCTGGCAGCTGTGCGCCATACATGTTGCTCAGCACGACGACGCCGAATTTGGAATCCGGCAGCATGCCCATCGCCGTCGTCATGCCGTCCGTGTTTCCGCCATGCTGCCACATCAGGTTGCGGCGGTAGTCCTGCACCATCCATCCCATTCCATATGTGCTGAATCGTGTGAGCGAGTCTCCTTCTCCGCCCCCTCCTCCCTCACCGCCGCCCATCAGCATTTGCGGTGTATGCGTCTGACGCAGCGCCGCAGCGGAGACGAGCCGCTTGCCATTGAATGTGCCGTCGCCCAACTGGAATCGCAGATACTGCGCCATGTCATACGCGGTGGAGACGATCGAGCCGGCGGGTGCGATGTTATCCATCGCCATCGGCGCGAGTGTATAAACGGTATCGCGCCGGGTCGCGTGCGGCGTCGCGAGGTTCGTGACCCCCGAACGATCCTTCGGCGCCAGGGGCAGGCTCCGCGCCATGCCTAACGGCTCGAAGATACGTCGTTGAACGAGATCCTCCCATGTCGACGACGCCGCTCGTCCCGCCGCCTCACCGGCCGCGAGAAACATCACGTTCTGATACTGCCAGCGCGAACGGAATGGAAACGACGGCTTGAGAAAGCGCGCCCGCCTGAGCACTTCGTCGCGTCCGATGCCGGCGTACATCCAGGACAGTTCCGCGCGCGAAAGACCGGCGCGATGCGTCAGCGCGTCACGCACGGTCACTTCGGCATTGGCCACCGGGTCGTACAGCTGGAATGTCGGCAGATACCTCGTTAGGCGATCGTCCCAGCGCATCTTGCCGTCCGTCACGAGCATCGCCACGATGGTGGCGGTGAAGGATTTGCTGCTGGATCCGATCTCGAAGAGCGTCTTGTCATCCACGCGATCGTTGCTGCCGAACGTCCGCACGCCATAGCCCTTGGCCCAGAGCACGGAATCGTTGCGCACGATCGCGACAGCGAGACCGGGCATCTTCCAGTCCGCCATCGCCTTGGTGATGTAGGCATCGAGGCCCGGGAACGGCTCCTGAGCGCGCGCCGAAACGCCGCTGAGGCAACCGAGAATTGCCACGAGGGCAACGCGGAAGCGGCTGCGTCGCGCGGTGCAGCTCTTCGTCATCGTCATGCGTTCACTCCAATGGTTAGCGAGCATTCAAATGCATGTTTGTTTGTTCTCAAGGCTTGAGAATCTGCACGAGCCAGTCCGCT